>JANWXJ010000035.1 GCA_025055335.1 Acetobacteraceae bacterium | reverse complement strand
CGCGACCGCCCCGGCCCAGCCCGCCGCCGCGCCGCTTCCCGCGATCGCCCCGGCCCAGAGCAGCACCCCCGCCGCCTCGGCCGAGAGGGCGAGCAGCAGCAGCGCTTAGGAGCCCGGGGCATAGACGCGGTAGAGCTGGATCTGCCGGCGCTGAAATCCGAGCGCCTCGCGCTCTCCGCCCTCGGCCGGGGTCGGCAGCAGGACGGCGCGGCGCATCAGCATCCTGAGGCCGAGCGCGCTTGCGCGGCGGCTGATCGCCCCGTCGGTCGAGAGCGTGCGCTCGAGCGTCGCGGGCAGGTCGAGCCGCGCGAAGGCCGCGGCCGAGATGGCGGTGGAGCCGCCCCAGACCTCCCGGAACAGCATCTGCCGCGGGCCGACGGCGAAGCCGCGGTCGAGCCAGGTGACGAGCTGCCGCGCCGGCCCGCCCGCCCCGGCAAGCTGCCAGCGATAGCCGCTTACGATGTCCCAGCTGCCGCGGATGGCCGGCGAGGCGAGCCAGGAGAGCCATTCTGGCGGCGGCAGGATGTCGGCATCGAGCAGCACCACCGCCTGGTCCTCTTCGTCCACGCGGCGGGCGGCGGCGATCAGGCCGGTTGCCTTCCGGCTGCGGTGGGGGGCGGTGCCGGCGATGACGGTCTCGACCGGGAAGGGGAGTGCGGGGGCAAGCTCGGCCACCTGGGCGAAGGCCGGATCCGCCTCGGACTCCACCGCCACGACGAGGCGGCGCGGCCGCAGCGTCTGCGCGGCGAGGGCGGCGAAGAGCGCGGGCAGGTTCGGGTTGCGGCCGGTCGCGCAGAGCAGCAGCGTGACGCGGCCTTCCTCGGGCAGGGCAGGGGCGCGGAAGCGGGCGAGGAACCACAGCCCCGGCAGCAGCCAGCCGAGAGAGGCGGCCAGCGCGAGCGCCCCGAGGGCGTGGGCGGCGGCCTCGGGCATCGGCGCCTCGCCCGGACGGCCCGCCGCCTCAGGAGCGGTAGGCGCCGTTGATGTCGATGTAGCCGTGCGTCAGGTCGCAGGTCCACACCGTGGATTTCCCGCGCCCGAGGCCGAGATCCACCGCGATCGCGATCTCCCGCCCCTTCATGTGGGCGACGACGGGCGACTCGTCGTAGCCCGGCACGACGCTTCCCTCGCGCGCGATCCACACCCCGCCGATCGCGACCGACAGCCTGTCGCGCTCGGCCGGTTCGCCGGATTTGCCGACGGCCATGACGATCCGGCCCCAGTTCGCGTCCTCGCCGGCGATCGCGGTCTTGACCAGGGGCGAGTTGGCGACGGCAAGCCCGACCTTGCGGGCCGAGCGGGGCGAGACCGCGCCGGTCACCTCGATCCGGATCAGCTTCTGCGCGCCCTCCCCGTCGCGCACCACGCGCAACGCGAGATCGAGCAGCAGATCGGCAAGGGCGGCGCGGAACTCGCGCAAGAGCGGGCCGCCTTCCGCCGGGATCCGCGGGTGCTTCGCCTGGCCGGTCGCGAACAGCAGCACCGTGTCGGAGGTGGAGGTGTCGGAATCCACCGTGGTGGCGTTGAAGGAGCGGTCCACCCCCGCCTTCAGCGCCGCCTGCAGCGCGGCGGGGGGGATCTTCGCGTCGGTGGCGAGGAAGCAGAGCATCGTCGCCATGTCGGGGGCGATCATGCCGCTGCCCTTGGCGATGCCGGCGATCGTGACGGCCTGCCCGCCGATCCGGGCGGTGCGGAAGGCGGCCTTGGGGAAGGTGTCGGTCGTCATGATGGCGCGCGCCGCGTCCTGCCACGCATCCTCGCGCAGGGCGGCGAACAGGCCGGGCAGGGCGGCGGTGATGCGCCCGGCGGGCAGCGGTTCGCCGATCACGCCGGTCGAGGCGAGGAAGACCTCCTTCGGCCGGCAGCCGACCAGCCGGGCGGCGGCCTCCGCGACGGCAAGGCAGGCATCCCGTCCCGCCTGGCCCGTGAACACGTTGGAGTTGCCGGCGTTCACCACGAGCGCCCGCGCCCGCCCGCCGGGCAGCGCGGCGCGGCACCAGTCCACCGGCGCGCCGGGGCAGCGGTTGCGGGTGAACACGCCGGCCACCGCCGTGCCCGGCGGGAAGGCCATGGCCAGCACGTCGGTGCGGCCCTGGTAGCGTATGCCGGCGGCGGCGGTGGCCATGCGCACGCCCGGAACGGGCGGCACCGGGTCCATCGGCACGGCGAGGGGAGAGACGGGAAGGGCGGCGGGTCCGGCCATGGCGGGGCGTCAGCGTCGGGGGGCAGGGGGTTCGGCGGACTCGAGCGGGGAGCGGACGCGCAGCGGCGTGCCGTCGAGGTTGAAGCGCTCGACGGTCGCGGCGTTGCGGTAGCGCTCGACGATGCGGCCGACGGATTCCTCGAACACGCGGGCGCGGATCTCGGCGCGCGCCTGCTCGAAGGAGGGCGGCTCCACGGGGCGGCGGGCCTCCACCTTGATGATGTGCCAGCCGAAGCGGGTGCGCACCGGCTGTTCGCTGATCTGCCCGGGCTGGAGCGCGAAGGCGGCCTCGGCGAACTCGGCGATCATGTCGCCGCGGCGGAAGAAGCCGAGATCGCCGCCTTCCCGGGCGCCCGGGCCGGTGGAGCGGCGGCGGGCGAGATCGGCGAAATCCACGCCCGGGCGGCGCGCCTCGATCAGGATGGCGCGGGCCTCGGCCTCGGTCGGCACCAGGATGTGGCGGGCGGAGACCTCCTCCTCGCGCGGGGCCTCCAGCACCTCGCGCCGGTAGCGTTCGCGCAGCGCCTCCTCCGTCAGGAAGGGGGCGAGTTCGCGGCGGATCAGCGCCTCCTGCAGCGCCTCCTCCTCGGCGGCGCGGACGCGGGCGCGCACCTCGGGGGAGTCGGCCAGCCCCTCGGCGCGGGCGGCGGCGATGAGGGCGCGGGTGGCGATCATCTGGTCGAGCAGCACCGGCAGCAGCATCGCCTCCGGCGCGTTCCGGAGCTCCTCCGGCAGGTCCTGCAGCGCGGCGCGGAGGTGGGAGAGGCGGATCTCCTCGGCGCCGACGCGCGCCACCACCGGATCGGGCGAGGCGGCGGGCGCCTGGGCGAGCGCCGGCGGGACGGCGAGCAGGGAGAACAGGAGGAGCAGGCGGCGCATGGGCTGGCTTCCGGACGGGGCCCGCATGATCGCCGATGCCCCACGCCGCCACAACCGGGGGCGGCCGGCTTCGTTGACCGGGGTGCGGGGGGGGCCTATCTCTCGCCCGCGCACCGGGCGGCCCCGCGCCGCGCCGCCGGCACCTGCCCGCGGCCCAAGGCCCGGCTGCCAACCGGAGTCGCCGCCGTCCCATGTTCGCCCGCCTCGCCCGCGCCCTGTTCGGCACCTCGAACGACCGGCTGCTCAAGCGCTACCGCGCCGTGGTGCCGCAGATCAACGCGCTCGAGCCGCAGATGGCGGCCCTGTCCGACGAGGCGCTGCGCGGCCAGACGGGGAAGCTGAAGGCAAGGCTCGCCGCCGGCGAGAGCCTGGACGACATCCTGCCCGAGGCCTTCGCCACGGTGCGGGAGGCCTCGCGCCGCACCCTCGGCCTCAGGCACTTCGACGTGCAGCTGATCGGCGGGATGGTGCTGCACGAGGGCAAGATCGCCGAGATGAAGACCGGCGAGGGCAAGACGCTCGTCGCCACCCTGCCGGTCTATCTCAACGCCCTCTCGGGCAGGGGCGTGCATGTGGTGACGGTGAACGACTACCTCGCCCAGCGCGACGCCGAGTGGATGGGCCGGATCTACCGCTTCCTCGGGCTGTCGGTCGGCGTCATCGTCTCCGGCATGGGGGACGATGCGCGGCGGCAGGCCTACGCCGCCGACGTGACCTACGGCACCAACAACGAGTTCGGCTTCGACTACCTGCGCGACAACATGAAGTACCGGCTGGAGGACATGGTCCAGCGGGACTTCCACTACGCGATCGTGGACGAGGTGGACTCGATCCTGATCGACGAGGCGCGCACGCCGCTCATCATCTCGGGGCCGACGGACGACACGAGCGACCTCTACAACTGCGTGAATGCCGTGGTGGCGCGGATCGTGACGGTCAAGGCCAACTACGAGAAGGACGAGAAGTTCCGCACCGTGGCGCTGACGGAAGCCGGCACCGCCGCCGTCGAGGAGGCGCTGCGCGAGGCCGGGCTGCTCGTGGAAGGCGACCTCTACGACATCCACAACGTCACGCTCGTGCACCACGTCAACCAGTCGCTGCGCGCGCACACCCTGTTCCAGCGCGACGTGGACTACATCGTGCGCCAGGGGCGCGTCGTGATCATCGACGAGTTCACCGGCCGCATGATGGAGGGCCGCCGCTACTCGGACGGGCTGCACCAGGCGCTCGAGGCGAAGGAGCACGTGCAGGTCCAGCCCGAGAACCAGACCCTCGCCTCGATCACCTTCCAGAACTACTTCCGCCTCTACCCGAAGCTTGCCGGCATGACCGGCACCGCCGCCACCGAGGCGGACGAGTTCGCCGAGATCTACAAGCTCGAGGTGGTGGAGATCCCGACCAACCTCCCCGTCGCGCGGATCGACGAGGACGACGAGGTGTACCGCACCGCGGCCGAGAAGGCGGACGCCATCGTGGCGCTGATCGAGGAGTGCCGCGCGCGGCAGCAGCCGGTGCTGGTCGGCACCGTCTCGATCGAGAAGTCCGAGGCGCTGTCGGCGGTGCTGAAGCGCAAGGGCATCCCGCACCAGGTGCTGAACGCCCGCTACCACGAGCAGGAAGCCTACATCATCGCCCAGGCCGGGCGGCCGGGCGCGGTGACGATCGCCACCAACATGGCCGGCCGCGGCACCGACATCCAGCTCGGCGGCAATGCCGAGATGCTGGCCCGCCAGGAGGCCGGGGCGGCGGAGGGCGAGGCCTACGAGAGGGCGGCGGCGAAATACCGCGAGATCGTGGCGCGCGACCGCGAGGTGGTGAAGGCCGCGGGCGGCCTCTACGTGATCGGCACGGAACGCCACGAGAGCAGGCGGATCGACAACCAGCTCCGCGGCCGCTCGGGGCGGCAGGGCGATCCGGGGCGGTCGAAGTTCTTCCTCTCGCTGGAAGACGACCTGATGCGCATCTTCGGCTCCGACCGCATGGGCGGCATGCTGGAGAAGCTCGGCCTCAAGCCCGGCGAGGCGATCGTGCACCCCTGGGTGAACAAGGCGCTCGAGAAGGCGCAGAAGAAGGTCGAGGCGCGCAACTTCGACACGCGCAAGAACCTGCTGAAGTACGACGACGTGATGAACGACCAGCGGCGCGAGGTGTACGCCCAGCGCCGGGCGTTCATGCTGGCCGAGGACGTCTCGGACACCATCGCCGAGATGCGGCGCGAGGCGATCGCCACCATGGTGGCGAGGCACATCCCGGAGAACGCCTACCCCGAGCAGTGGGACAGCGCGGGGCTCGAGCGGGCGGTGCGCGAGCGGCTCGGGCTCGACCTGCCGGTGGCCGCCTGGGCCGCCGAGGAAGGCATCGACGGCGATGCGGTGCGCGAGCGGATCGAGGCCGAAGCAGAGCGGGCCTATGCCGCGAAGGCGGCGAATGTCGGCCCCGAGCTGATGCGGATGGTGGAGAAGAGCCTGCTGCTGCAGATCTTCGACCAGTCCTGGAAGGAGCACCTGCTCGCCCTCGACCACCTGCGCCAGGGAATCGGGTTGCGCGCCTACGGCCAGCGGGACCCGCTGAACGAGTACAAGTCGGAAGCCTTCGCGCTGTTCAACAACCTGCTCGAGGAGCTGCGAGAGCGGGTGACGAGCGTGCTGATGCGCATGGAACTCCGCCCAGAGGCGCCGCCGCCCCCGCCCGAGCCTGTGCGCTTCGCCCGCGCCGAACACCCGGCGCCGGAGATGGCCGGCGCCGAGGCCGCCCCCGCCGGCTACGCCATGGCCCCGGCGCCGGCCATCCCGCGCGCGGTCGAGGGGGTGGACCCGAACGACCCCTCGACCTGGGGCAAGACGCCGCGCAACGCGCCCTGCCCCTGCGGATCCGGCCGGAAGTTCAAGCACTGCCACGGGAGGTAGCGGCGCCACACTGTGGCGGCGGCGCAACTCGGCTGCGAAATCTGCGGCGGAAGGGCGAAGGAGGCTGGCGCGGCGGCCGCCGCGTCGGCATCGTGGGTGCGCCAATCGCGCGTCGCGAACGCGCTGTCCCGATGAGAGGCCGCATAACGCTCCGCAGAACGATCCTCGCCGCCGCGGTGGCGACGCTCCCGCTTGCCGCGCCGGCCGGTGCCCAGCCGGTCGAGGGCCTGTATGTCGGGGCCGGGGCGGGGCTGAACTGGCTGCAGCGGGAGACCTATTCCGGCACGGGCGGGCTTTCCAGCGAGTTCGACATCGGTTGGGGCGTCGTGATCTCGCTCGGCTGGGGCTTCGGCAACGGCGTGCGCGCCGAGGTCGAGGGTTCCTACCGGCAAAACGACGCACGCGGCAGCTTCATCGTCGGCGACATCGCCGCCATTCGCGTTCCGGTCCGCGGCCACGCCGCCTCCTACGGCATCATGGGCAACGCCTTCTACGACTTCCACGGCCTGCTGGCCGGGATCGTGCCCTATGTCGGTGTGGGTGCCGGCTACATCTGGCACGAGCACAGCGGGATCACGACTCCGCTCGGCAGGTCGAACGGCTCCGACGCGCGCTTCGCCTATCAGGGGATCGTCGGCGCGGCGGTCCCGATCGCCGAGGTGCCGGGCCTTTCGATCACCGCCGAGTACCGCTACCTGGCGACCCTCGAGCAGAGCATTCCGAACAACTTCACGGTGGCCTTCCGCTCCAACGTCACGCCGCAGAACCACTCGGTGTTCCTCGGCATCCGCTATGCCTTCGGGGCGGAGCCTCCTGCGCCTGCGCCGGTGGCAGCGCCCGAGCCTGCGCGGACCTACCTCGTGTTCTTCGACTGGGACCGCGACACGCTGACGGACCGTGCGCGGCAGATCATCGCCGAT
>JANWXJ010000171.1 GCA_025055335.1 Acetobacteraceae bacterium | reverse complement strand
TGGACGCGCGGGAGGAAGGCGAGTTCGCCGAGGGCCATCCGCTGTGGGCGGCGAACTGCCCGCTCTCCCGCCGCGAATGGCGGGCGCGGGCGCTGCTCGGCCACCGCCCGCCGCTGGACCTTCCGATCCTCTGCTGCGACGGCGGAGAGGGCCACGCCGAGGCGCTCGCGCGCTTCCTGGAAGGTCTCGGCTTCAGGGGGGTCTTCCTGCTCGACGGCGGCGCCCCCGCCTGGGCCCGCGCCGGGTTCGAGCTGTTCTCCGGCATCAACGTCCCCTCCAAGGCCTTCGGCGAATGGGTGGAGCACCGCTACGGCACCCCCTCTCTGCCGCCCGAAGAGGCCGAGGCGCTGATCCGCGCCCCCGGCACCCTGCTGCTGGACAGCCGCCCGGCCGAGGAGTTCCGGGTGATGACGATCCCGGGCGCGCGCAACCTGCCCGGCGGCGAGCTGGCGCTGCGCGCCCCGGCCCTCATCGCCCGGCCCGACCAGCCGATCGTGGTGAACTGCGCCGGCCGCACCCGCTCGATCCTCGGGGCGGAAAGCCTGCGCCGCCTCGGCCTGCCGAACCCCGTCCTCGCGCTGCGCAACGGCACCATGGGCTGGTAACTCTCCGGCCGCGCCGCCGAGCGCGGGCGGACGGACGTGTTCGACCCGGACGCGCTGCCGCCCTCCGCCGCCGCGCGCGCGGCCGCCGCCCGCTTCGCCGCCGAACGCGGGGTGCGGGTGATCGGCCGCGCCGAGGCCGAGGCGCTGCTTGCCGACGATGCCGCGCCCTCCTTCCTGCTCGATGTGCGCGATCCCAAGGAATACGCCGCCGGCCACTGGCCCGGCGCGGCCTCGGCCCCGGGCGGGCAGCTCGTGCAGGCGACGGACCGCTGGGTCGGCGTTCGCCACGCGCGGCTGATCCTGCTGGACGGCGGCGCCCACGGGCAGGCGGACGGCGTGCGCGCCCGCATGGCCGGCGGCTGGCTGCGCGAGCTCGGCGGCTTCCCGGTCTTCGTGGTGGAGACCGACACGCCCCCCGCCCTCCTCGCCGGCCCGGAACGGCCCGAGGTGCCCGAGGCGCCGCAGGTCCCGGCGGTCCTTCCCGCCGCGCTGGCCGAGGCGCTGGCCGCCGGCGGCACGGCGGTGGTGGATGTGGGGCGCAGCACCGCCTTCCGCGCCGGCCATATTCCCGGGGCGCTCTGGGGCATACGCGGGCGGCTCGCGGCGCTCGCGCCGCGGCTCGGGGCGGCGCGGCAGGTGGTGGCCACGGCGGAGGAGCCGCTGCTCGCCCGCTTCGCCGCCGCCGAACTCTCGGCGCTGACGGGCCTGCCCGCCGCCCTGCTCGCGGGCGGCACCGCGGCCTGGGCCGCCGCCGGGCTGCCGATCGCGGCGGATCCGGGCGATCCGCCGGATTCCGCCTGCGTGGACGTGTTCCTCCGCCCCTATGACCGCAACCAGGGGGTGGCCGAGGCGATGCGCGCCTATCTCGACTGGGAGACCGGCCTCATGGCCCAGGTCGCGCGGGACGGGGATGCGCCTTTCGGCGCCTGGTGAGGGGCCGGCGCTGCGGCGGCTGGCCGCCGGGGTGCGGCGCGCCGCCGGCTTCGTGCTCGATTCGCTGCTGCCGCCGCTCTGCCTCTCCTGCCGGGTGCCGGTGCTGGCGGCCGGCGCCCAGTGTCCGGATTGCGCAAGGGGCCTCAATCCGCCGGGCGGCTTCCTCTGCCACCGCTGCGGCGTGCCGCTCGGCGGGGGCCTGCTCGCCGAGCGGGTGGAGGGCCGGCTTCTCTGCCCCGGCTGCCACGCCGCCCCGCCCGACTACGGGCAGGCCCGCGCCGCGCTGCTCTACGACGAGGGGGCGAAGCCCCTGATCCTCGCGCTGAAGCATGGCCGGCGCACCGATCTCGCCCGCTGGCTCGCCCGCCGCATGGCCGCCGCGGCGCCGGATCTGCTGGCCCGCGCCGAGGCGGTGGTGCCCGTTCCGCTGCACTGGCGGCGGCTCCTCGCGCGCGGCTACAACCAGTCCGGCCTGATGGCGGCGCATCTCGCCCGCGCTGCCGGGCTGCCGCTGCTGCCGCGGGCGCTGCGCCGTCTTCGCGCCACTCCGCCGCTCGGCGCGCGCAGCGCGGCGGAACGTGCGCGCGTGCTGGAGGGCGTCTTCGCCGTCGCGCCGCGGGCGGTGCCGCGGATCGCCGGGCGGCGTGTGCTGCTTGTGGACGATGTGCTGACATCCGGCGCCACGGCCTCCGCCTGCGCCCGGGCGCTGCTGTCGGCGGGGGCGGCGGGGGTGGACGTGCTGGCCGCCGCCCGGGTGCCCGATCCGCGGATCGAGGCGCTGGACGGCGGCGGCCGGGCTTGACCGCCGTCACCGATCTGCCACCTGTGGGGCATGCCCCGCGTCGAGATCTACACCATCCCCTTCTGCCCCTACTGCGACCGCGCCCGCGCGCTGCTGCACAAGAAGGGCGTGGCGTTCGAGGAATACGACGCGCCGCACGGCTCGGCGGCGCGGCGGGATGCCATCGCCCGCTCCGGCGGCCGCACCACGGTGCCGCAGATCTTCATCGACGGCCGCCCTATCGGCGGCAGCGACGAGCTCGCGGCGCTGGACCGCGCGGGCAAGCTCGACGCCCTGCTGGCGGGGGCATCGGGATGATCCACTACCAGCTCCGCTGCGAGAACGGCCACGGCTTCGACGGCTGGTTCCGCGACAGCACGACCTTCGAGAAGCAGGCGGCGGCCGGCTTCGTGGAATGCCCCTCCTGCGCCTCGACCAGGGTGGAGCGCGCGCTGATGGCCCCCGCCATCCCGAAGAAGGGCCGCCCGCCGCGCAACGCCGCGCCCGAGCCC
>JANWXJ010000104.1 GCA_025055335.1 Acetobacteraceae bacterium | reverse complement strand
GGCGCGCGCGGCGGCGGCCCGGCTTCCCCACTCGGGCGCCGAGGCCCAGCCGTCGTCCATCACGATCAAGAGCGGCCCGTCGGCGGCGGCGATCGCCTGCGGGTTCCACACCGGCCGGGCGAGGCCGAGGATCAGCAGCGCCGCTGCGGCGATCCGCAGCAGCAGAAGCCACAGCGGCGTGCGGTGCGGAGTCTCCTCCGGCGCGATCAGGTCGCGCAGCAGCCGCACCGCGGGGAAGGGCTGCCGTTGCGGCGCGGGCGGCGTCACCCGCAGCAGCCACCACAGCACCGGCAGCAGCAGCAGAGCTGCCAGCAGCGGTGCGGCGGCGAAGCCGATCGGCCCGAGCGTCAGCATGGCGCCAGGATGCCCCGGCCCCGCCCCGCCTTCCACGGGAAACGCGCAACCGGGGTTTGCGGCGCGGGAACGATCATGCCGGCGCCAGCCCCTGCCAGAGCGTCAGCAGCGCGGTTTCCGGAGGTGCGTCGGTGCGGTGGGCGGAGAGCGTGAAGCCCGCAGCGGCGGCGAGCGTCGCCAGCCCCTCGCGGTGCGCGGCGAGGCGTTCGGCATAGAGCGCCCGCACCGTCTCGACGCGCGGCACCAGCGTCTCCTCCGCGAAGCCCACACCCTCGAACCGCACGCGGCCGCGGAAGGGCAGCGTCTCCTCAGCCGGGTCGAGCACCTGCAGCAGCAGCCCGCGCACGCCCTGGCCGGCGAGGGCGCCGAGATGCCGCTCGATCTCCGGCAGCGGTTCCAGGAAATCGCCGATCAGCACCGCGCGGGCGTGGCGCGGCAGCCGCGCTTCGGCGGGCGTTTCGGCGGAGAGCGGCAGGTTGCGGGCGATGGCGGCAAGCGCGCCGCGCCCGGCGAAGGCGCGCGGCAGGCCGAACAGGCGCACCCGTTCCCCCCCGCGCAGCAGCAGCGAGGCCAGCGCGAGCAGCAGCAGCTCCGCCCGCGTCTTCTTCGTCGGCAGGTCGCCGCCCGACCGCCAGCCCATGCCGGGGGCGCCGTCGCGCCACAGCGCGACCGTCTGCGCCGCCTCCCACTCCGTCTCGCGCACGAACAGCCGGTCGCCGCGGGCGGATTGCCGCCAGTCGATCCGCTGCGCCGGGTCGCCGGGGAGATAGGGGCGGTATTGCCAGAAGGCGTCGCCCTGGCCCGGGCGGCGCCGGCCGTGCACGCCCTGCATCACGGTGGCGGCGACGCGTTCGGCGGCGACGACGAGCGGCGGCAGCGGCGCGCCCAGCGCCTCCGCCCATGGAAGAAGGGCAGTCGCCTCAGCCAAGGCTGTCGCGCAGCGACGCGATCACGTCGCCGAGCCGCACGCCGTCGGCGCGGGCCGAGAAGTTGAGCGCCATGCGGTGGCGGAGCACCGGCTCGGCCAGCGCCGCCACATCCTCGACCGAGGGGGCGAGCCGCCCGTCCAGCACCGCACGCGCCCGCGCCGCCAGCATCAGCGCCTGGCTTGCCCGCGGCCCGGGGCCCCAGGCGAGGTTGGCGCGCACGCTCTCGATGGTCGTGGTTTCGGGCCGGGCGGAGCGGACCAGCCGCAGGATCGAATCGAGCACCGATTCGCCCACCGGAATGCGGCGGATCAGCGCCTGGGCGGCGATCAGCTCCTCTGCCGTCATCGCCTGCGCCGCCTTGGCTTCGCGCGCGCCGGTGGTGGCGAGCAGCATCTCGCGCTCGGCCGCCTCGTCCGGGTAGGGGACCGTCACTTCCATCAGGAAGCGGTCGAGCTGGGCTTCCGGGAGCGGATAGGTGCCCTCCTGCTCGATCGGGTTCTGGGTGGCGAGCACATGGAAGGGCGCCGGCAGCGGATAGACTTGGCCGGCGATGGCGACCTTGCGCTCCTGCATCGCCTGCAGCAGCGCCGACTGGGTGCGCGGCGAGGCGCGGTTGATCTCGTCGGCCATCAGCAGCTGGCAGAACACCGGGCCCTTGATGAAGCGGAAGGCGCGCCTGCCGTCGGCGGATTCCTCCAGAACTTCGCTGCCGAGGATGTCGGGCGGCATCAGGTCGGGGGTGAACTGCACCCGCCGCTCCTCGAGCCCGAGCACGGTGCCGAGCGTCTCGACGAGCTTCGTCTTGCCGAGTCCGGGCACGCCGACCAGCAGCACATGGCCGCCCGAGAGGATGGTGATCAGCGTCTGGTCCACCACCTCCTGCTGGCCGAAGATGATGCGGCCGATCGCCTCCCGCACGGCGGCGAGCCGGGCGCCGAGCGCGTCCACCTCGGCGACGAGGCGGGCGGGGTCTTGCGTGTCGGCCACTTCAATCGTCATGGGTTCCGTCCCTATATGGGGCGTGGGGCGGGGCGCGCATCACCCGTCCCACGCCGGACGCGCGGTTCAGAGATCGGAGCGTATGGCCTGCCGGAGCCATGACAAAGCGGCGAATGGTAACGCGGGCGGGGAAGCTGCCGCGTCGGCCGTCCCGACGCCCGCGTCGGCGGCAAAACCGGCCCGTGCCCGCCACGATTGCGGGCAGTTCGACATCCGCATCGGCAAGGACGGCACCTGGTACTATCGCGGCAGCCCGATCGGCCGGAAGGAGCTGGTCTGCCTGTTCGCATCGGTGCTGAAGCGCGAGCCGAACGGCGATTATGTCCTGGAAACCCCGGCCGAGCGCGGCCGGATCGAGGTGGAGGACGCTCCCTTCGTCGCCGTCGAGTTGTTCTGGCGCGAATGCCCCGACCCCGACTGCCCCGCCGGCGGCCTGCGGCAGTGCCTGACCTTCCGCACCAACCTCGACGAGATGGTGACGGCGGACGCCGACCACCCGATCCGCGTGGCGGTGGACCCGCGCACGCGCGAGCCGCGGCCCTATGTCACGGTGCGCCCGGGGCTTGAGGCGCGGATCAGCCGCGCCGTGTTCTACGAACTCGCGGCGCTCGCGCAGACGGAGGAGATCGAGGGTCGGGCGGTGATGGGCGTCTGGTCGGAGGGGGTGTTCTTCCCGATCGACGAGGCGCCGGCCGAGGTGCTGCCGCCCCGCCGCAGCCGCCGGGGCCGGCCCGGCGAGCTGCGCTCGGCCGCCGAGTGAGCGCCGCCGCGATGGAGGCCGCCGGAGCGGCGCCGAACGCCACGCGGCTCCTCGCGCGGTTGTCGGACCCCGCGCGGCTGGCCGCCCTGCCGGCGCCCGAGCGGTCGGACCCGGCCGCCCGCCCGGCCGCCGTGCTGGTGCCCGTCCTGCTCCGCCCGGCGCCGACCGTGCTGCTCACGCTCCGCGCTCCGACCCTGTCGGCGCATGCCGGCCAGGTGTCCTTTCCCGGGGGCCGGATCGAGCCCGGGGAAAGCGCCGAGGAGGCGGCGCTGCGGGAGGCGGAGGAGGAGGTCGGGCTCGACCGCGCCGCCGCGCGGGTGCTCGGCCGGCTGCCGGAGCACCTGACGGGGACGGGCTTCCGCATAACGCCCGTCCTCGCCGTGCTGCCGCCGCCCGCGGCGCTGCGGCCCGACCCGTCCGAGGTGGCGGAGGCCTTCGAGTACGCCTTGGCGCGGCTGCTCAGCCCCGGCCTGCCGGAGCGGCGGGAGGGGATGTGGCGTGGGCGGCCCGGCGTCTCCTGGGTGTGGCCGCATGAGCGGCACCTGATCTGGGGCGCGACCGCGGCGATCCTCCGCAACTTGGCGCTTCTGCTGCGGGACTGAGGCGATGGGGTTCCTGATCGGCGCCGTGCTGTTCCTGCTGCCCTTCGCCGTCTACCTGCTGTGGCGGCGGGCGAACCCGGAGGGCGAACCCTCGGTGCGGATGCTCACTCTCGCCGGCATCGGCGTGGCGCTGGCGGCCGTGGGGTTTCTTGTCTACGGCTTCAGCCGCGGCATGGACCCGGACGCCGCCTACATCCCGGCGCGGATCGGGCCGGACGGGCGGGTTCTGCCGCCCGACGCTGCGCCGCGGCCGCCGCGATGACCCGCGCTTCCGACAAGGCCTACGAGCCGCTCGGCAGCATCGCGCCGGGGGCGGTGCCGCCGCCGCGGCGTCCGGCGCTGGCCTGGGCGGACGCGCTGCTCCGCGACCATGGGGTGCTGCGCATCGGCTGGCGGAACTGGGGGGTGGTGGAGCCGGGGCGGCTCTACCGCTCGAACCATCCGCTGCCCTGGCAGCTGCGGGCGGCGGCGCGGCGCTTCGGGCTGCGGACGGTGGTGAACCTGCGCGGCTGGCGGCAGGACTGCGGCGCGGATGCGCTGTCGCGGCGGGAGGCGGCGCGGCTCGGCCTCGTGCATGTGGACGCGCCGCTGGAGAGCCGCGGCGCGCCGCATCGCGACCGCCTTCTGCGGCTGGTCGAGATCTTCTCCCGCATGGAGGAGCCGGCGCTGCTGCACTGCAAGTCGGGCGCCGACCGCACCGGACTCGCCGCCGGGGTGTGGCTGCTTCTGCAGGGACGCAGCGTGGCGGAGGCGGCGGCGCAGCTGTCCTGGCGCTACGGCCATGTGAAGGCGGCCAAGACCGGCATCCTGGACGCGTTCTTCGCCGAATACGCGGCGGCGGGCGATGTGCCCTTCGTCGCTTGGCTGGAGCAGGGCTACGACGAGGCCGGGCTGAAGGCGCGGTTCCAGGCGCGCCGCGGGCTCGGCCATGTGCTGGTGGAGAAGGTTCTGCGGCGGGAATAGCAGAGTTTCTCTTGGACGTTTGCTTGATCGTTTGCCTATCCTATACTGTCTCCAGAAACCAAGCTGCTGCAGGCTGCACGGTACGTGGTGGTATTTTAGGCCGTGTGGACAAGCCGACTTCTGGGGGATTCCCAGCCGGGGCCAGGCGTGATTCCACGCCGATCCCTGGCATGGAGATCGGCGTTGCTTCGCGGACTGCTGACGGACGAGGAGTGGTCCTTCTTCGAGCCCTTTGTGGTGTCCGCCAGCCCACTCGGCCGCCTCGAAAAACCTCTGGTGCCGGGGGCTTCGTGCTGATTCGCTGATGTTGGCAGGGGCGGAGGCGCGGGATGGCGGGTCAGGGTGGCTTCTTCGATGCTGAGGAGCGTCTGCGCTGGCTGTCGGCGTCGGGGGACCCGGCTGGAGCGGCTGCGTGCGGTGGAGGATTTTGAGGTGTTCCGTCAAGGTGGAGTTTGAGGCGGCGCTGCCGCGGGCGGACCGCAGCCGCGGCCGGCGGCCGCCCTGGGACGCGGTGCTGATGTTTACCACCCTTTGGGCGTTGCCTTCGGCTCGCGTCCTTGTGCTGCAGGCGCTCTACGCGCCGTCCGACGAGCAGACCGAGTACCGACTGCGCGATCGCCTCTCGTTCATGTGCTTTGCCGGCCTTTCGCTGCACGACGCGGTGCTGGACACCAAGACGATCTGGCTTTACCGCGAGCACCTCACGCGCGCGGGTGCGCTCGCCAGACTGTCCGGCCGCTTCGATGCGATGCTGGCCGAGCGGGGCTTCCGCGCGATGGGCGGGCAGATCGTCGACGCCACCGTCGTCGAAGCCCAGGGGCCTCGCCTGATCAACAACGAGAAGGCCACGCTGCGGAACGGCAGCACCCCAGAGGGGTGGTCGAAGGCCCGCACGCGGCAGATCGACCGCGATGGCCGCCGGACCATCAAGCGTGGATGCAAGGACACGCCGCCCGCGGGCGGCACCCAGCTACAGGCGCCCGAGATCGCGGTGCCGATGTTCAGCCACAAGAATCATCTCGGCATCGATCGCGGGCATGGCTTCATCCGCCGTTTCACCGTCACGCATGCGGCGCGACACGACAGCAGCCAGCTTGGAGCGGTGCTCGGTCTGAACAACACAGCCAGCCGTGTCTGAGCCGACACCGCCTATCGCAGCCAGGCTATGATCTGAACCCACGCGCCCATCTCCGCAGTCCGACGGACGCCGCACGCCCGAGTTGCTTGGGACAGCGGCACGGCATGCTTGCCGGGGCTGACCATCTCGATGATTTCGGCCAAGTGCAGCTTCATCGCGTTGGAGCTACACAACGGCAGGACCAGGCCTGCGCCCTTGCCGTCCTGCGGGCAGACCGCATCGAAGATTCAGGTTGAGGCCGACATCGCCTTGCCGCACTTCGGGCGTTGCCTTCGGCTCGCCAGTGCCTTCCTCAACGCGGCTTCGGGTGTCATTCCACCTCTCGGCCTCGCACGTTCCCCAGGCGATACGAGAGGGGCTCGGAGGGGCGTCAGCACTCCAACATCAGCTGCGCAGCATGGGCCAGCGATGGAGACGCTCTGGCATCCAAGGCGGAGATGCAGCCCGCCGGACAACCTTATTTCCGAGCGCCGCGCTGCGGGTCGCGCTCAAAGCCTCTCGCTCCGTCTTCGCCTGCCTGCCTCTGCGCTGTCCGTGCGTCTTCACTCAATGACTGACTCGGTCACCTCTTCCAGCAGCTTTTCAAGGTCATCCTCGGTCGGCTCGGGGGGCAGCAGCGCTTCGCGCATCAGCTGGCGCTTGCGCTCGAGCAGGTTGTGCAGGTTATCGTCGAAGGAGCGGCGCCCGCCGGGCAGCACGGCCATGGGGACATGGATTTCCACGGGCCGTTGCTGGCCGATCCGGAGCACCCGCCCGTTGCACTGGTCCTCCACCGCCGGGTTCCACCAGCGGTCGAGGTGGATGACGTGGTTCGCCGCCGTCAGCGTCAGCCCTACGCCGCCGGCCCTGGGCGAGAGGATCATGACATCGAAGCCCCCCGCCCCCGCCTGGAAGTGATCGACGCGCTCCTGCCGGCCGCGGCTATTCACCGATCCGTTGATGATCATCGGCGCGCTCGGAAGCCGATAGCGGCGCTGCAGCAGGGGCGACAGCCGCGCCTGCATCGCGAGATTGTCGACGAAGATCAGGGCGCGCTCACCGCGTCCGGCGATCTTGTCGAGCACCTCGATCGCGGCCCGCAGCCTGGCCGAAGCGGCGATGAAAGCCTCGTCATCGGCCTCCTCCGGCGCAGGGTGCAGGCAGGTCGCGCGCAGCTTCAGGAGAGTCTCCAGCACTTTGCCGCGGCGCGGGTCCTGCCGCGCGGCTTGAACCGTCTGCTCATAGGCTTGGCGCTGCAGCGGGGGCATTTCGGTGCGGTGCAAGCGCACCTCATGTCGCGGCAGTTCGGGCAGCTTATCTTCACGCAAGCGCCGCAGCAGCAGCGGCGGACGCTTGCCGAAGCCGCTGTCCAGGCTGCGCCGCAGACGGGCCAGCGTCTTCGTATCGGCCCTGCGGCCGAAGCGGGCGGTGAAGGATTTGAGATCCCCGAGGCAGCCGGGATGCACCGTATCGACGATGCACCAGAGATCGACCAGCTGGTTCTCGACCGGCGTGCCGGTGAGTGCGATGCGGAATTCGGCATTCATCGCCTTCGCCGCATCGGTCACCCGCACGGCCGGGGTCTTGATCTTCTGCGCCTCGTCAAAGAGCAGCGCGGCAAAGCGGATGCTGCCGAAGTCGCGGTCGTAATCGCGCAGCGTCTCGTAGGTCGTCAGCACCCAGTCCGCCGCGGCCAGCGCCGTGACGTCCAGGGCCGGCTGGCAGTGCCGATCCCGGCTGCGCAGCGCCGCAAGACCGCGGCCATGCGCGGCGACGAGCCGCCCGAGCCCGGGTGGAGCGAGATGC
>JANWXJ010000003.1 GCA_025055335.1 Acetobacteraceae bacterium | reverse complement strand
GCCGAGGTTCCGCCACGTCCCGCCACCCCCCCGCCGCCGCCCGCGCCGGAGCCGCCGCCCGCCCCGCCCGCCCCGTCTCTCGCGCATCTGCCGCTGCCGCTGTTCGCGGTGCCGATGGGCCTCGGCGGGCTCGGGCTGCTGTGGCGGGACGCCGCCTTCCTGATCGGGCCGCTCGCCTGGCTCGGGGAAGCGGCGCTGCTTGCCGCCACGGCGGTGTGGGGTTGGCTCGCCTGGCTGCACGCGCGCCGCGCGCTGCTGCACCCCGAGGCGCTGCGGGCCGATCTCGCCGACCCTGTCCGCCTGCCCTTCTTCGGCGCGCCGACCATCGGGCTGATGATCATCGGCGGCTTCCTCGGCGGCTATGTGCCGGCGCTGGGTGCGGCGGTGTGGGTGGTGGGGGTGTCGGCGCATCTCGCCATCGCCGCCTGGCTGTTCGGGCGGATCCTGGCGGGCGGGGCGAACCCGGCGATGCTCGCCCCGCCGCTCTTGATCCCGATGGTCGGCAACATCCTGGCGCCCGCGATCGGCGGCGGCTTCGGCTTCGCGGGGCTGTCGGCGGTGACCTTCGGCGTCGGCGCCTTCCTGTGGCTTGCCGTGCTGCCGCTGCTCTTGAACCGGATGCTGGCGGTGCCGGTGCTGCCGCCGCGGCTGGCGCCGAGCCTCGTCATTCTCCTCGCGCCGCCTTCGGTGGCGGCGGTGTCGCTCTCGACGCTGACGGGCGATGTGGGCCTCGCCTCCCTTGCGCTGTTCGGCATCGCGCTGTTCACCGCGCTCGCGCTGCTGGCGGCGGTGCCGGCGATCGCGGCGGCGCCCTTCTCGCCGGCCTTCTGGGGCCTGTCCTTCCCGACGGCGGCCTTCGGAATCGCCCTCTCGCGCCAGGTGCAGGCGGCGCCGGGCTGGGCGGGGGCGCTGCTCTTCCTGCTGGTGCTCGTTGGCGTGACGGCGCTGATCGGCTGGCTCGCCTGGCGCACGGCGCAGGCGGCGCGGGCGGGCGCGTTCCTCAGGCCGCATTGACGGGCGGCGTTCCGCGCATGGCCGGGGCGGCGCCCGGGGCATTGACCGGCGGGCGCGCCCGGGCGTAAGCGCCGCGGCGGGTCACGCCCCCCCACCGGGGCGCAGCGCTTCTGGAAGGGAGCAACCGCCATGGCGACCGCCGCCGCGCCGGACATCCGTCCGGCCAATCCCCGTCCGGCCGTGAAGCCGGCCAACCCCCGCTTCTCCTCCGGTCCCTGCGCCAAGCGCCCCGGCTGGGCGCTGTCGGCGCTCGATACGTCGCATCTCGGCCGCAGCCATCGCGCCAAGGCGCCGAAGGCGGCGCTTGCCGAGGTGATCGCGCGCTCGCGCGCCATCCTCGGCATGCCGGCCGACTGGCGGCTCGGCATCGTGCCCGCCTCCGACACCGGTGCCGTCGAGATGGCGCTCTGGAGCCTGCTCGGGCCACGCCCGGTGGACGTGCTGGCCTTCGAGTCCTTCGGCAAGGACTGGGCGGCGGACGTGGTGAAGGAACTCAAGATCGCCGGCGCCCGCACCCTCTCCGCGCCCTATGGGCGGCTGCCCGATCTCTCGGCGGTGGACTGGTCGCATGACGTGGTGTTCTGCTGGAACGGCACCACCTCGGGCGTGCGGGTGCCCAACGGCGAGTGGATCGCGCCCGGGCGCGAGGGGCTTGCGATCTGCGACGCCACCTCGGCCGCCTTCGCGATGGAGCTGCCGTGGGACAGGCTCGATGTCGTCACCTGGTCCTGGCAGAAGGTGCTGGGGGGCGAGGCGGCGCACGGGATGCTGGCGCTGTCGCCGCGGGCGGTGGCGCGGCTCGAGTCCTACTCGCCGCCCTGGCCGATGCCGAAGATCTTCCGCCTGACCAAGGGCGGGAAGGTGAACGAGGGCATTTTCGCCGGCGAGACGATCAACACCCCCTCGATGCTCTGCGTCGCCGACGCGCTGGACGGGCTGGCCTGGGCGGAGTCGATCGGCGGCCTGCCGGCGCTGATCGCGCGGAGCGAGGCGAACCTCGCCGCGGTGGCGGAGTGGGTGGCGACGGGGCCGGGTGTGGACTTCCTCGCCGAGGATCCGGCCACGCGCTCCTGCACCTCGATCTGCCTGAAGATCACCGCGCCCTGGTTCGCGGCACTGCCCGCGGAGCGGCAGGCCGAGGCGGCGAAGTCCGCCGCCTCGCTGCTCGAGAAGGAGGGCGTCGCGCTGGACGCCGCCGCCTATCGCGATGCGCCGCCGGGGCTTCGCATCTGGGGCGGCGCGACGGTGGAAACGAGCGACATCCGCGCCCTGCTGCCCTGGATCGGCTGGGCCATGGCCGAGGTCGCGGCGAAGGAGGCGGCGTGATGGCCCCGCGCGTCCTGATCTCGGACAAGCTGTCCCCGGCGGCGGTGGAGATCTTCCGCGCGCGCGGGATCGAGACGGTGGTGAAGACCGGCCTGTCGCCCGCCGATCTCCGCGCCATCATCGGCGAGTTCGACGGGCTCGCCGTGCGTTCCGCCACCAAGGTGACGCGCGAGCTGCTGGAGGCCGCGCCGCGGCTCAAGGTGGTGGGCCGCGCCGGCATCGGCGTGGACAATGTGGACGTCACCTCCGCGACGAGCCGCGGTGTCGTGGTGATGAACACGCCCTTCGGCAACTCCATCACCACCGCCGAGCACGCGATCGCGCTGATGTTCGCGCTCGCCCGCCAGATCCCGGAGGCCTCCGCCTCCACCAAGGCCGGGAAGTGGGAGAAGAACCGCTTCATGGGCGTGGAGCTGACGGGCAAGGTGCTCGGGCTGATCGGCTGCGGCAACATCGGCTCGATCGTCGCCGACCGCGCCAACGGCCTGCGCATGAAGGTGATCGCCTATGATCCCTTCCTGTCCGAGAAGCGCGCCGTCGAGCTCGGGGTGGAGAAGGTGGAGCTCTCCGACCTGCTGGCGCGGGCCGATTTCGTCACGCTGCATGTGCCGCTGACGGAGCAGACGAGGAACATCCTCTCTCGCGAGCGGATCTTCGCCATGAAGAAGGGCGCGCGCCTCATCAACTGCGCCCGCGGCGGGCTCGTGGACGAGGCGGCGCTGTTCGACGCGCTGAAGGAAGGCCATCTCGCCGGCGCCGCCCTCGACGTGTTCGAGACCGAGCCCGCCACCGACAGCCCTCTCTTCACCCTCGAGAACGTGGTGTGCACGCCGCATCTGGGTGCGGCCACCACCGAGGCGCAGGAGAAGGTGGCGCTGCAGATCGCCGAGCAGATGAGCGACTTCCTGCTGACCGGCGCGGTGGCGAACGCCATCAACATGCCGAGCGTGACGGCGGAGGAAGCGCCGCGCCTCAGGCCCTACATGACGCTCTGCGGGCTGCTCGGCAGCATGGCGGGCCAGCTCACGGCAGCGCTGCCGGACAAGGCGGTCGGCGCGATCCGCGCCATACGGATCGAATACGAGGGCCAGGCGGCGGAGCTGAACCACCGGCCGCTGACGGCCGCCGCACTCGCCGGCGTGCTGACGCCGCTCTCCGGCTCGGTGAACATGGTGAACGCCCCGGTTCTGGCCAAGGAGCGCGGAATAGAGGTGGCGGAGACCACCCTCGAACGCTCGGGCGAGTACCAGACGCTCGTCCGCCTCGTGATCGAGACGGAGCGCTGGACGCGCAGCGTCTCCGGCACGCTGGTCGCGGATTCCAAGCCGCGGCTCGTCGCCATCAAGGGCATCGCGGTGGAGGCCGACTTCGCCCCCCACATGCTCTACGTGACGAACCAGGACAAGCCGGGCTTCGTCGGGCGGTTCGGCACGCTGCTCGCCGAGAACGGGGTGAACATCGCCACCTTCCACATGGGGCGCACGGCGCCGGGCGGGGAGGCGATCTGCCTCGTCGCGGTGGATGGCGCGGTGCCGGACAGCCTGCTGGACGCGGTGCGGAGGATTCCGCTCGTCAACCAGGCGACACGCCTCTCGTTCTGATGGCCGGGCCGCCGCCGCCCGGGCTGCGCCGCGCCGCCGCGCTGGTGGCGGCGCTCAACCTCGGTTATTTCGGGGTCGAGGCGGGTCTTGCGCTCGCCATCGGCTCGGTCGCGCTGTTCGCGGATTCGATCGACTTCCTCGAGGACGCGGCGGTGAACGCGCTGATCGTCGTCGCCCTCGGCTGGAGCGCGCGGAAGCGCGCCATGGTCGGCGCGCTGCTCGGCGCGCTGATCCTGGCGCCGACGGTCGCGACCGCGTGGACGGCATGGGAGAAGCTGCTCGAACCCGCGGCGCCGCCCGCCCTCCCGCTGCTGCTCGGCGGGGTGGGGGCGCTCGCCGTCAACACCCTCTGCGCCTTCCTGATCGCCCCCTATCGCGCCGCCGGCGGCAGCCTCTCGCGCGCCGCCTTCCTCTCCGCCCGCAACGACGCCATCGCCAATGCCGCCATCATCGCTGCCGCCGGGCTTACGGCGGCAACGCTCTCGCCCTGGCCGGACCTCGTGGTCGGGCTCGGCATCCTGGCGCTGAACGCCCGCGCCGCCCTCGAGGTGTGGGAGGCGGCGCATACGGAATACCGTTCGCGCTGAACGCCGGGGGCGGCTTGCCGAACCCCGCCCCGCTTGCGAAACCTTCCCCCCGCATGCCCGAGGAGACGCTCCACCCCGCCCTGCTTCCGGCCGGGCTCGCCGACCTGTTGCCGCCCGAGGCAGAGCGGGAGGCGGCGCTGGTCGAGCGCATCCTTTCGCTCTTCGCCGCCCACGGCTACGAACGGGTGAAGCCGCCGCTGATCGAGTTCGAGGACAGCCTGCTCGCCGGCTCCGGCGCGGCGGTGGCCGAGCAGACCTTCCGGCTGATGGACCCGGTCAGCCAGCGCATGATGGGGCTGCGCGCCGACATCACGCCGCAGGTGGCCCGCATCGCCGCGACCCGGCTGCGCAACGTGCCGCGGCCGCTGCGGCTCTCCTACTCCGGCCAGGTGCTGCGGGTGCGCGGCAGCCAGCTCGCGCCCGGGCGGCAGCTTCCCCAGGCGGGCCTCGAGATCATCGGCTCCGACAGCGTGGCGGCGGACGCGGAGGCGGCGCTGCTCGGTGTTGCGGCGCTCGCCGCCGTCGGCGTGCCGGACATTCGGCTCGACCTGCTGCTGCCCACACTTGCCTCCTCGCTGCTCGATGCCGCCGGGCTTGCCGGGGCAGAGCGCGCGGCGCTCTCCCGCGCGCTCGATCGCAAGGATGCGGCGGCCGTCGAGACAGCCTCGGCCGCCCATCCGGCGCTTTCCGCGCTGCCGGCGCTGCTGGCCGCCGCCGGCCCCGCGGAGGCGGCGGTGGCGGTGCTGTCGCGCGCCGCGCTGCCGCCCGCCGCGCGCGCGATC
>JANWXJ010000253.1 GCA_025055335.1 Acetobacteraceae bacterium | reverse complement strand
CGCCGCGTCCCGCCCACGCCATCGCGGCCGGCGACGAGGCCCGACGTCATCCTGCGATGCTTCCCATCCCCGACAGCCTGCCCCGCGTCGCCCTCGTCACCGGGGCCGGCAAGCGTCTCGGGCGGGCCATCGCGCTCGCGCTCGGCCGCTCCGGCTTCGACGTCGGCGTCCACTACGCCACCTCGGCGGCCGACGCCGAGGCGACGGCGGAGGAGATCCGCGCCGCCGGCCGCAAGGCGGCGACCTTCCGGGCCGACCTCTCGCGCGAGGCCGAGGTTCAGGCGCTGCTGCCCGCCGTGGCGGCCGCCCTCGGCCCGGTCGGCGTGCTCGTGAACAACGCCTCCACCTTCGAGCGCGACGAGTGGCATGATGTCACCCGCGCCTCCTGGGATCTCCACCTCGAGCCGAACCTGCGCGCGCCCTTCGTGCTCTGCCAGGCGATGGCGAAGGCCCTGCCGCCGGAGGCGGAGGGCGTGATCGTCAATCTGCTCGACCAGAGGGTCTGGTCGCTGACGCCGCATTTCGTGTCCTACACGCTCTCCAAGGCCGGCCTCTGGGCACTGACGCAGAGCCTCGCGCTCGCTCTCGCCCCGCGCATCCGGGTCAACGGCGTCGGGCCGGGGCCGGCGCTGCCCTCGGCGCGGCAGACGCGCCAGCAGTTCGAGAACCAGTGCCGCTCCACCCCGCTCCGGCGCGGCACCACGCCCGAGGAGGTGGCGGCGGCGGTGCTCGCCATCCTCTCCTTTCCCTCGATGACGGGGCAGATGATCGCGCTCGACGGCGGCCAGCACCTGCAATGGGCGCCGGCGACCGGCGGGCCGCTGTGGGAATGAGCGGGGATGTTCCGCCGGGGGGCGAACATGCCCGCCCCAAATCATCCACTGGCCCGCGCTGCCCTGGCGGAACCGCCCTCGTCAAGCGGAGTTTCTCCCCTTGACCGACGCCCCGGATCGTGCCGCGCCCACGAGATAAGCGATTTCAATGGGTTATCGAATGCCCACCGGCTGGGCAATCATCATGTGACCGGCTTGTTACGGCCCTTTCCGCAGTCTCCTCCGAACGATCTCCACAGAGTTGTCCACAAGGGTCCGCCCCCTGCCGCGCTTGAGGGCAGCAGGTCCCGGCGCCACCTTCCCGCCGATGAGTGACGTTGCCCAACCGCCGTCCGGCCTCTCCGTGCTGGAGCAGGCGCTGCCCACCCTCCCCCTCTCTCCCGGAGTGTACCGGATGCTGGATGCGAAGGGGGATGCGCTCTACGTCGGCAAGGCGCGGGCGCTGCGCAAGCGTGTCGCCGCCTACACCCAGCTCGACCGCCTGCCGGAACGGCTGCGCCGGATGGTGTGGGAGACGCGCCGGATCGAGGTCGTCACCACCGCCTCCGAGGCCGAGGCGCTGCTGCTCGAAGCGAACCTGATCAAGAAGCTCCGGCCGCGCTTCAACATCGTGCTGCGCGACGACAAGTCCTACCCCTGGCTCGTGCTGACGGAGGACCACCCCTACCCCCAGATCGCCAAGCACCGCGGCGAGCGCCGCAAGGGCGCCACCTATTTCGGCCCCTTCGCCTCGGCATGGGCGGTGAACCAGACGATCACGGCGCTGCAGCGCGTGTTCCTGCTGCGCTCCTGCCGCGACACGGTGTTCGACAGCCGCGACCGCCCCTGCCTCCTCCACCAGATCAAGCGCTGCTCCGCCCCCTGCGTCGGCCGCATCAGCGAGGCCGACTACGCCGAACTCGTGCGCCAGGCGAAGCAGTTCCTCGCCGGGGATGCGCCCTCGATCCAGAAGCGCCTCGCCGCCGAGATGGAACAGGCCGCCGAGCGGCTGGAGTTCGAGCGCGCCGCCGCCCTGCGCGACCGCATCCGCGGCCTGACGCATGTGCAGGGCGCCGACCGCGTGAACCTGGACGGCGTGAACGACGCCGACGTGGTCGCCCTGCACCAGGAGGCGGGGCAGTCCTGCGTGCAGGTGTTCTTCGTCCGCGGCGGGCGGAACAACGGCAACCGCGCCTATTTCCCGGCGCACGCGAAGCACGACGCCCCGCCCGGGGAGGTGCTCGGCGCCTTCCTCGCCCAGCTCTACGACGACATGCCCCCGCCGCCGCTCATCCTGCTCTCGCACGAGCCCCCGGATGCGGCGCTGATCGCCGAGGCGCTCTCTCTCAAGGCCGGGCGCAAGGTCGAGCTCCACCGCCCGCAGCGCGGCGAGAAGCGCGCCGTGGTGGAGCACGCCGCCACCAACGCGCGCGAGGCGCTGGAGCGGAAGCTGGCCGAAGCCACCACGCAATCCGCCCTGCTCGAGGGGGTGGCCCGCGTCTTCGGCCTGGCCGAGCCGCCGCGGCGGATCGAGATCTACGACAACAGCCACATCCAGGGCGCCAACCCCTATGGCGTGATGGTGGTGGCCGGGCCGGGCGGCTTCGTGAAGGCGGCCTACCGCAAGTTCGCCATCCGCGAGGCGCGCGGCAACGACGACTTCGCCATGCTGCGCGAGGTGTTCGAGCGCCGCTTCGGCCGCGCGCTCAAGGAGGATCCGGGACGCGAGGGGGAATCCTGGCCCGACCTCGTGCTGATCGACGGCGGCGCCGGCCAGCTCTCGGCGGCGAGGGCGGTGATGGCCGATCTCGGGCTTGCGGACATCCCGCTCGTCGCCGTGGCCAAGGGCCCGGACCGCGACGCCGGGCGGGAGTGGTTCCACCGCGAGGGCGCCGAGCCGTTCCAGCTCCCGCCGCGCGACCCGGTGCTCTACTACCTCCAGCGCCTGCGCGACGAGGCGCACCGCTTCGCCGTCAGCGCCCATCGCGCCGGGCGCTCCAGGGCTCTCGCGCGATCCGAGCTCGACGAGATCCCCGGCGTCGGCCCGGCGCTCAAGCGCGCCCTGCTCCACCATTTCGGCTCGGCGCGGGGGGTGCGGCAGGCGGCGCTTGCCGACCTCCTGAAATGCCCAGGGATCGGCCCGGCGGCGGCCCGGCGGATCTACGGCCATTTCCACCCCGGGGCCTGATTCCCCGGGTTGCGCGGCCCGCCCGCTTGCGCTGTAGAGGCGGAGCGCCGCCGCGGGACGAGGATGCCGACAGACCTTCCGAACCTGCTCACCCTCTCCCGCGTCGGGGCCGTGCCGCTGCTCGTGCTGTTCGCGCTGCTGCGCCAGCCCTGGGCGGATCTCGCCGCCTGCGCGGTGTTCTCGGCCGCCGCCGTCACCGACTACTTCGACGGCAAGATCGCGCGCGAGCGCAAGATCACCTCGGATTTCGGGCGCATGCTCGATCCCATCGCCGACAAGCTGCTGGTGGGCGCGGCGCTGATGCTGCTCGCCGGCGCCTCCCGCCTGTCGGATGCGGCCCTGCTGCCGGCGATCGTGATCCTGCTGCGGGAGATCCTGGTCTCGGGCCTGCGCGAGTATCTGGCCGGGCTGCGCGTCGGCCTGCCGGTGACGCGGCTCGCGAAGTGGAAGACAGGGTTCCAGATGGCCGCCCTCGGCACGCTGCTTGCCGGGGATTCGGGCGCCTCCGCCATCGGCCTCTCCTGGCTTCCGGTCTCGGCGATCGGCGAGGCGCTGCTGTGGACGGCAGCGCTGCTCACCCTCGTCACGGGGTGGGACTATCTGCAGGCCGGGCTGCGCCACGCGGGCGTGGCCGACCTGTCGCGCCACAGCGGCCCGCCCGAGCCGCCGCGGCCCGCCGCATGATCCCGCGGCCTTGAGAGCGGCGCGGTTCGGGCGCATCTTCCGCCGCGACAGGAGAGGGGACCGCACATCATGCACAGCGCAGTCCGGATCGGCGCCGCGGCGCTGC
Source organism: Acetobacteraceae bacterium (assembly GCA_025055335.1). Classification (GTDB taxonomy): domain Bacteria; phylum Pseudomonadota; class Alphaproteobacteria; order Acetobacterales; family Acetobacteraceae; genus JANWXJ01. Next base: position 242 of record JANWXJ010000253.1, on the reverse strand, counting down.
TCGCCGCCGGGCTCGCCGCCTGCGACACGACGGATTTCGCCCCCTTCGGCCGCGGCGGCCCGGGCGTGCAGGAGGACAGCCCGACGGTCCGCCGCGTGCGCGGCCTCGAACCGGAAGCGCCGCCGCTGACCTACGAGCCGGGAACGGTGTGGCCCGCCCCCTCGGCCGAACCCCCGCGCGCTCTCATGCCTGCGGACCCGCCGCCCCCCCCGCCGCGCCAGCGCACCGGCAGCCCGCGCGCC
>JANWXJ010000243.1 GCA_025055335.1 Acetobacteraceae bacterium | reverse complement strand
GCGCGCCCGGGTGGCGCCTCGGGCAGAGAGTCGCGGGCCGGGGCCGCGACCCGGCCCCCACCGGCGACGCCGAGCGCCTCGGCGGGTTCTGCCGGCAGCTCTGGCGGCGTGGCGCGGGCCCCGGCGGGGGAAGGCCAAGCCCCGGCGCCGGGCTCGGCCGCCTCTCCCCACAGCAGCGCCACCGGCTCGGCCTCGATCACCAGCGCCTCCCGCCTCTCGCGCGGCGCGGCGAGCCAGAGCACGGCCGCCCCATGGACCAGCGCCGAGACGGCGAGCATGGCGGCCAGCCTCATGCCAGCCGGACCCCTTCGCGCTTGGCCTTGCCGTGCGGCTCGACATGGATGGTGATGGTGGCCGGCGCGAACTCGGCGCGGATCGCCTCCTCGATCCGGTCGCAAATCGCGTGGCTGTCGGCCACCGTCATGGCACCCGGCACGACGAGGTGGAACTCGACGAACAGCCGCGCGCCCGCCCGGCGGGTGCGCAGGTCATGCGCCTCGATGCCGCCTGCGCCATGCGCCGCCACGATCTGCTCGATCCGCGCGATCCGCTCGGGCGGCAGCGCCTCGTCCATCAGGCCGCCGACGCTCTCGCGAATCAGCCGCGCGCCCGACCACAGGATGCCGAGGGCGGCGAGCGCCGCGAGCAGCGGATCGAGCCACCACAGCCCCGTCAGCGCCACGAGCAGGATGCCGGCGAGCACGCCGAGCGAGGTGATCACGTCGCTCATCAGGTGATGCCCGTCGGCGACCAGGGCGGGCGAGCCGAGAGAGCGGCCACGGCGGATCAGGTGCCGCGCCCAGAGCGCGTTGATCACGGTGGCGACGGCCGTGACGGCGATGCCGGTCGGCGCCTCGGAGATCATGCGCCGGGCGGCGAAGGCCTCCCAGGCGGCGAAGAGGATCGCCACCGCCGCGGCCGCGATCATGGCGCCGATCAGGGCGGCGGAGAAATACTCGGCCTTGGCGTGGCCGTAGGGGTGGTTGGCGTCGGGCGGGCGCTGGCCATAGAGGATCGAGGCCAGCACCACGGCCGATCCGGCCATGTGCACGAGCGTCTCGGCCGCATCGGCGAACAGCGCGACACTGCCCGTGATCCAGGCCGAGGCGCCCTTGAGCACGAGCACGACGCCGGCGACGGCAAGGCTGGAGAGGGCAAGGCGGGCGGCGTGCGGCATCGCGGGCGGTGTAGCACGGGGCGGGGGGCCGGGGCGAAACGCGGCGGCTCAGTCGCCGATCGCCACGCCTTCGCGCCGCGGGTCGGCGCCGCCGCGCAGCCCCTCGGGCGCAAGGACGATGATCTGCAGCCCGGACGGCATGGGCAGGATCCGCACCTCATGGCCGCGCGCCGCAAGCGCCGGAGCAAGGGCGGCGAGCGCCGTCCCCTCCTCGAGGTCGAGTGCGGTGCCGATCGTGCCCGCATGCGGCAGCGCCGCCGCGGCGGCCGGCTCCATCCCCCAGTCCAGCAGCGCGACCAGGGCGCGGGCGACGTAGGGGATGATCCGCGCCCCGCCCGGCGAGCCGAGCACGGCGAAAAGCCGCCCCCCGGAATCGAACACGAGGGTGGGCGCCATCGAGGAGCGCGGCCGCTTTCGCGGCTCCACCCGGTTGGCGACCGGCCTGCCCTCCGCCTCGGGGGTGAAGGCGAAATCGGTGAGCTGGTTGTTGAGCAGGAAGCCGCGCACGAGCAGGCGGGCGCCGAAGGCGGCCTCGATCGTCGTCGTCATCGCCACCGCGTTGCCGGCGGCATCCACGATGGAGAGGTGGCTCGTGCCCGCCCCCGCCTCCTCCGGCTGCGGGGCAAGCGGCAGCAGCGCCTCGCGCCAGGGCGGGTTGCCCGCGCGCGGGGCGGGGTTGGCGCGATCGCGGTCGATCAGCTGCGCCCGCGCCGTCAGGTAGGCGGGATCGAGCAGCCCCGCCGCCGGCACCCGCACGAAGGCCGGATCGGCCAGGAACAGGTTGCGGTCGGCGAAGGCGAGACGCCCGGCCTCGGCCAGAAGATGCGCCGCATCCGTCCCGTTCGGGTCGAGCGAGGCAAGATCGAAATGCGCAAGCAGCCCGAGGATCTGCCCGACCGCGACCCCGCCCGAGGAGGGCGGCGGGAAGCCGCAGACGCGCCAGAGCCGGTAGGGCGCGCAGAGGGGATCGCGCCGGATCGGGGCGTAGGCGGCAAGATCGGCCTCCGTCAGCAGGCCGGGATTGGTCGGGTGGCCGCGGACCGCCGCCGCGATCGCCCGGGCGATCGGGCCCCGGTGCAGCGCATCGGCGCCCTCTGCCGCGAGCGCGCGCAAGGTGGCGGCAAGATCGGGGTTGCGCAGCGTGGCGCCGGCCGGAAGCGGCGCGCCGTCGGGCCGGAAGAACAGGGCCCGCGCACCGGGATCGGCGCGCAGCCTCGGGGCCTCGGCGGCGATCGCGGCGGCGAGCCGCGGCGAGACCGGGAAGCCCTCCTCGGCCAGCCGGATCGCCGGGGCGAAGAGGTCGGGCCAGGGCAGCCTTCCATGGGCGCGATGCACCGCCTCGAGCATCCGCACCACGCCCGGCACCCCGACGGCGCGTCCGCCCACCGCCGCCTCCGCGAAGGCCATCGGCCGGCCCTCGCGCAGGAACAGGCCAGGGGTGGCGGCGGCGGGCGCGGTCTCCCGCCCGTCCCAGGCGGAAAGCGCCCGCGCCGCGGCATCCCAGTGCAGCAGCAGCGCGCCGCCGCCGATGCCGGAGGATTGCGGCTCGACCAGCGCCAGCACCATCTGCGCCGCCACCGCCGCATCGGCCGCCGATCCGCCGGCGCGCAGCACGGCAAGCCCGGCCTCTGCGGCGAGCGGATGGGCGGCGGCCACCATCTGCCGCTCCGCCCGCTGCCCCGCCGCCGGGGCGGCGACGAGGAGCAGCAGCAGGAGCACGGCGCGGCGGAGCATGCGCCGACTATACGGTGAAATACTTCGCCCGCGGATGGTGCAGCACGATCGCGCTGGTGGACTGCTCCGGATGCAGCTGCCACTCCTCGCTGATCGAGACGCCGATGCGCTCTGCCTTGAGGAGGGCGAGCAGCGGCGCCTGGTCCTCGAGCCGCGGGCAGGCCGGATAGCCGAAGGAGTAGCGCCCGCCGCGGTAGCCCTGCTGCAGCATCCTCTCGATGTCGCGGTCGTCCTCGGCGGCGAAGCCCCATTCGGCGCGGATCCGCTTGTGCACGTATTCCGCCATCGCCTCCGCCATCTCGACCGAGAGGCCGTGGAGGTAGAGGTAGTCCTGGTAGCGGTTCTCCTCGAACCATTCGCGCGCCGTGTCGGACGCCTTCTGCCCGACCGTCACCACCTGCAGGCCGATCACGTCGCGCCGGTCCGGCCCTTCGGAGATGTCGCGCACGAAATCGGCGATGCACTCGCCGTCCTCCTTCGGCTGGCGCGGCAGGGTGAAGCGCGCGGCCTCGGTGATGCCGTCCTCCTCGAACAGGATCAGGTCGTTGTCCTGGCCGGCGCATTTCCAGTAGCCGTAGATCGCCTGCGGCTTCAGGATGTCCTCCTGCTCCGCCAGCGCCAGCATGCGCTTCAGCACCGGCCGCAGCTCCTGCTTCGCCCAGCCGAGGAAGTCCTCGAGGCTGCGGCCCGCCTTCCGGAAGCCCCACTGGACCTGGTAGAGGCTCCGCTCGTTGATGAAGGGCACGATCGCCTTGGGCGAGGCCTCGACGAGCCTCGGCCCCCAGAAGGGCGGCACCGGCACCGGCACGCCCTCGGTCAGGCGCCGACGCCGCGCCGCGGCGTAGGAGACGTCCACCGGCGCGAAGCCGCGCGGGTCGGCCTGGCCGAGCACGCGCTTCTCGTTGCGCGACCGGCCCCGGCGCTTCGCCTGCACGGCGGCGAGATAGTCGTCGAAGGCGTTGCCCATCACCTTGTCCATCAGGTGCAGGCCGTCGAAGGCGTCCCGCGCATAGGCCACGCGCCCGCAGGCATAGGCCTTCACGCACTCCTCCTCGACGAAGCTCCGCGTCAGCGCCGCGCCGCCGAGCAGCACCGGAACCTCGATGCCGATGCGCGACATCTCCTCGAGGTTCTCCTTCATCACCACGGTGGACTTCACGAGCAGCCCGGACATGCCGACGGCATGGGCGCGGTGCTCCTTCACCGCCGAGACGAAATCGGCGAGCGGCACCTTGATGCCGAGGTTCACCACCTTGTAGCCGTTGTTCGTCAGGATGATGTCCACGAGGTTCTTGCCGATGTCGTGCACGTCGCCCTTGACGGTGCCGAGCACGATGATGCCCTTCTCCTGGCCTTCCACCTTCTCCATGAAGGGCTGGAGATAGGCCACCGCCGCCTTCATCGTCTCGGCACTCTGCAGCACGAAGGGCAGCTGCATCTTGCCGGCGCCGAACAGGTCGCCCACCACCTTCATGCCGTCCAGCAGCACGTCGTTGATGATGGCGAGCGGCGAGAGGCCCTTCGCCATCGCCTCGGCGAGGTCCTCCTCGAGCCCCTTGCGGTCCCCGTCCACGATGCGGTCCTTGAGGCGGCCTTCCACCGTATCCGCGCGCTTCCTCCCCGCCCCGTCGGCGGCCTTGCGGCCGCTGAACATCTCGAGCACGCGCTGCAGCGGGTCGTAGCCCTCGCGGCGGCGGTCGAAGATCAGGTCCTCCATCACCTCGACCTCCTCGGGCGGGATCTGGTGGAGCGGCTTGATCTTCGAGACGTGGACGATCGCCCCGGTCATGCCGGCCTTCAGCGCATGGTCGAGGAAGACGCTGTTCAGCACGTGCCGCGCCGCCGGGTTGAGGCCGAAGGAGATGTTGGACAGCCCGAGGATGATCTGGATGTCCGGGAACTCCTCGCGGATCATCCGGATGCCCTCCAGCGTCCAGAGGCCGAGCTTGCGGTCGTCCTCGTTGCCGGTGGCGATGGTGAAGGTGAGCGGGTCGACCAGCAGGTCGGACTGCGGCAGGCCGTGGCGGCCGCAGGCGAAGTCCACGAGGCGCCGCGCGATCCGCAGCTTGTCCGCGGGCGTCTTGGCCATGCCGCCTTCGTCGATCGTGAGAGCGATGACGGCGGCGCCGAACTTCCTCGCCAGCAGCATCCGGTCATGCGCGTGGCGTTCGCCGTCCTCGAAGTTGATCGAGTTGATGATCGGCTTGCCGCCATGGAGCTTGAGCGCGCCCTCGATCACCGCCGTCTCGGTCGAGTCGATCACGAGCGGCGCGTTCACGCTCGCGGTGAAGCGGCGGATCACCTCGTTCATCTCCGCCATCTCGTCGCGCCCGACGAAGGCGGTGCACACGTCGAGGCTGTTCGAGCCTTCCGCCACCTGCTCGCGCGCGATGGCGAGGCACCCGTCCCAGTCGTGGGCCGCCTGGCGCTCGCGCCAGGCCTTCGATCCGTTGGCGTTGCAGCGCTCGCCGATCGAGAAATAGGCGTTCTCCTGGCGCAGCGGCACGGCCGAGTAGAGCGAGGCGACCGCGGGCACCCAGACCGGCCTGCGCGGCACCGGCGCGGGCCGGAGTGCCGCGCCTGCGCGCCGGCGCAGCATCGCATCCAGCGCCGCGATGTGGGAATCGTTCGTGCCGCAGCAGCCGCCGATCAGGTTCACCCCGTCCTCGGCGACGAAGCGCTCCATCCAGATCGCCATCTCGGCCGCGCCGAGCGGGTAGTGCGTCCTGCCGTCCACAAGTTCCGGCAGCCCGGCGTTCGGCTGCACCGAGAGGAGCCCGGGCCAGTTCCGCGCGAGCCAGCGCACATGCTCGGCCATCTCCTGCGGCCCGGTCGCGCAGTTCAGGCCGATCAGCGGCACCTCCAGCGCATGCACGACGGTGGCGGCGGCCGAGATGTCGGGGCCGACGAGCAGCGTGCCGGTCGTCTCCACCGTCACCTGCACGAAGATCGGCACCTCGCGGCCCGCCGCGCGCATCGCCGCGCGGGCGCCGTTCACCGCTGCCTTGACGTAGAGGGTGTCCTGGTTCGTCTCGGTCAGGATGGCGTCCACCCCGCCATCGAGGAGGCCGAGGCACTGTTCGGTCAGCGCCGCCTCCACCTCGTCGTAGGTGATGTGGCCGAGGGAGGGCAGCTTGGTCCCCGGCCCGACGCTGCCGACCACCCAGCGGTGCCGCCCGTCGGCGAAGCCTTCCGCCGCCTCTCGCGCGAGTTCCGCGGCGATGCGGTTGATCTCGCGGGCGCGGTGGCCGAGGCCGAACTCCTCGAGCGTGACGGGGGAGCCGCCGAAGGAGTTCGTCTGCACCATGTCGGCGCCGGCGGCGAAATAGCCGCGGTGGATCTCCCGCACGAGGTCCGGGCGGGTCAGGTTCAGGATCTCGGTGCAGTTCTCCTGGCCGCCGAAGTCGCGCTCGACCGAGAGGTCCATCGCCTGAACGCGGCTGCCCATGCCGCCGTCGCACAGCAGCACCATGTCGCGGAGGGCGTCGCGGAGATCGGGGCGGGACATGGCGGGCGCCCTCAGGCCGGGGCGTGGGCGGGGGTGCGGCGGATGGTCCACAGCCGCACCGGGATCGGGCCGGGGAGTTCGGCGATTCGTGCCGCCGCGGCGCCGGCCGAGCCGGCCCAGCCGGCGATCGCCGCGTCGTCGAAGCCGGGCCAGCGGTGGGCGTGCCGCTCCATCACCTCGGCGCGCGCATGCGGGGCCAGATCCACGACGAGCAGCACGCCCTCGGGCGCCAGCACGCGCACGGCTTCCGCCAGCACGGCGGCCGGATCCTCGGCATAGTGCAGGACCATCTGCAGCGTGACGGTGTCGAAGGAGGCATCCGCGAAGGGCAGGCGGTACATGTCGGCCTGGCGCACCGCCACCGTGGCGCCGAGCCCGTGCTGGGCGAGCCGGGCCCGGGCAAGCGCCAGCATCTCGCGGCTCGCATCCACGCCGGTCGCGCTCTCGGCGCGGGGGGCGAGACGTTCGGGCAGCCGCGCCGTGCCGGTGCCGATGTCGAGGAGGCGCCCGATGCGCGGCGGCAGGGCGGAGAGGATCGCGGCCTCCACCGCCTCGCCCGGCAGGCCGAGGGCGCGCATCTCGTCCCAGTCGGCGCCCTCGCGGCGGAAGGCCTCGGAGGCGGCGCGGGCGCGCTCGGCCGCAAGCCGCGCGGCGGCCCGGCGGTCGGCGGCGAGGAGCGGATCCTCCTCCGGCAGCCGGGCGATCAGGCTGCGCGCGAGATCGGCCGATCCGGGCACGCGGAAATAGGCGTTGGCGCCTTCCGGGATGCGCTCGAGCAGACCGGCCTCGGCCAGCAGCTTCAGGTGGCGCGACAGCCGCGGCTGCGACTGGCCGAGGATCGCGACAAGGTCCGACACGCACCACGCGCCGCGGGCGCAGAGCGCGAGCAGGCGAAGGCGCGTGGGTTCAGCGGCGGCGCGAAGCTGGGCGAGAAGCGCATCCATGGCATACTTGATATAAAGATATCCTTATGCGATGTCCATCTGCTATCCACCGCCCATGCGCTGGAGCCTGGACACCCGGATTCCCCTCGCCTTCGTCGCCGACGAGGCGGCGCTCGCCGCCGCCCTGGCCGCGGGCCCGCCCGCCGCCGTGCTGTGCGAGGCCCCGCCGCCGCCCCTGCCGGCCGGGGCCGTCGCCCTCGTCTCCTTCGACGCCACCACCACGGCGCACGCCGCCGGCTGCGCCTGCTGCGCCGGACGCTCGCCGGCGGCGGCGGCGCTGGATCGGCTGTTCCAGGCGCGCGTCCGCAACGCCTGCCCCTGGTTCGACCGCGTGCTCGCCCTTGCCGACACGCCGGAGGCGGCGGAAGCCATCCGGGAGACGCTGGCGCGCGACCCGCTTGCCTCCGCCCGCTTCCGGCTGGCGTAGCGGCGCCGGCGGCCGGGCTGCGGGCTGCCGCCGGAACGGCGGCCAGCGGCCGTCACGCCGGCGCGCTTTCCGCCCCGCAGCCGCGGGCGTAGCCTTGGCGCCCACCCCGGGGAACACCGCCATGACCTGCCGCCTTGCCGCGATCGCCCTGCTGTTCGCCTCGGTCGCGTGGCGCGCGCAAGGTGCCGAGTTGCCAGTGCGCGCCGTCACCCTCTCCTCCGCCGGCCTCGTGCAGATCGAGCGCGGCGGCCCGGTGCCGCCCGAGGCGCCGGCCGCCCTCTTCCGCGTGCCGGTCGAGGATGTGGACGACATCCTGCGCTCGCTCGTCGTCGCCGATCCGGCCGGCCGCCTCGAAGGCGTACGTCTGCCGGCGCAGGAGCCGGAGGCGGAGGCGTTCCGCGGCCTGCCCGTCTCGCCCGGCGATTTCGAGAGCCGCGCCCGGCTGCTCTCGGCGCTGCGCGGCCAGCGCGTGGCGGTGGACGCGACGGAGGGGCTGCTTGCGGAAGCGGCCGAGACCGAGGGCGGGCTCCGCGTCACCCTCGTCACGCCGCAGGGCCTGAGAAGCCTTGTGTTGCGCGAGGCGCAGGAGGTGCGGCTGCTGGATGACGGGCTCGCCGCCCGCCTCGCCCGCGCCGCCGAGGCGCTGGCCGAAGCCCGCGCGGCCGACACGCGGCAGGTGACGCTCGCGCTCCGCCCCGGCGCGCCGGCGGCGCGCGAGATCACCGCCACCTATGTCGCCGGCGCGCCGCTGTGGAAGCCCTCCTGGCGGCTGGTCGCGCCGGGCTTCGGCGAGAGGGGCGCCACGGCGCGGCTGATGGGCTGGGCGGTGGTGGAGAACCGCAGCGGCGCCGACTGGCAGGGGGTGCGGCTCTCGCTCGTCTCGGGGGAGGCGGCGGCGTTGCGCCAGGCGCTCTACACCCCCGTGATCCTGCCGCGGCGCGAGGTGCCGGTGGAAGGCAGCGGCCGGGTGGACGCGCGGCCGGATACGGGCGGGCGGCCGGTGCCGGAGGCGGCACCCGCCCCCCTCCCCGCCGCACCCCTAGCCATCCCCC
>JANWXJ010000214.1 GCA_025055335.1 Acetobacteraceae bacterium | reverse complement strand
CCGCCCGCGCCGAGGCCGCAGCCCTCGGCCTGCCGCTCCTCCTCGCCCGCTCTCCCGAGGCCCCGCCCGCGGCCCGCCCCGTCCTGCCCGAGGTGCCGGAGGCCCGCCGCGTCGCGGCCCGCCTGTCGCCCTGGAGCCTTGTCGATGCCGCCGCCTCCCTCCACGGCGCGGGGGAGGAGACGGCGCTCCTTGCCCTCGCCGCCGGCGTGCCGGTGCACGGGCCGCTGCCGGGCGGGGCCGATCCCGGCACCGCGCTTGCCGCGCTGTTCGCCCGCACGCGCTGGCGCTGCCCCTTCACCGGCCGCCCCCTGCCGCCCGAGGAGGGGCTGCACCTGCTTGCGCTCTGGCGCCTGACCGAGGCGCAGAACCGGCGCGTCGCCGTCACCCTCGGCATGGCGCTGTGGAAACGCCCGGCGATCGGCGCGCTCTTCGCCCATGGCGGCGGGCGGCCGCCCTCCACCCGCTTCGCGGGCGACGCCATCGCCCGCGCGAAGAAGACGGGGGGCGCCATCGCGGTCTGGGCCTCCCGCGCCCCGGCGGGGTTCGCCGACTACTGCGCCGAACGCGGCATCCCCGTGCTGTGGGTGGAGGACGGGTTCATCCGCTCCGCCGGGCTCGGCGCATCCTACATGCCGGCCGCCTCCTACACGGTGGACCCGGCCGGCCCCTACTACGATCCGGCGATCCGCACCGGCCTCACCACGCTGCTCGAGGAAGCGCGCTTCGACGCCGCCCTGCTCGCCCGCGCCCGGGCCTTGCGGGAACGCATCGTCGCCCTCGGCGTCACCAAGTACAACCTCGGCGGCGCCCTGCCCGCCCTGCCGGCCGACGGCCGCCGCCGCATCCTGGTGCCGGGCCAGGTGGCGGACGATCTCTCGGTGCTGCGCGGATCGGGCCGCATCCGCAGCAACCTCGAGCTGCTGGAGGCCGTGCGGGCCGAGAACCCGGAGGCCTGCATCCTCTACAAGCCGCACCCGGACGTGGTGGCCGGCCACCGCAAGGGGGCGGTGCCGAAGGCGGCGCTTTCGCGGCTGGCCGACGCCGTGCTGCCGCAGGCCGACATCGCCGCCCTGATCGGCGCGGTGGATTCGGTGCACACCCTGACGTCGCTCGCCGGCTTCGAGGCGCTGCTGCGCGGCATCCCGGTCGTCACCTGGGGCAAGCCCTTCTACGCCGGCTGGGGCCTGACCGAGGACCGCGACCCGCCCGGGGGCCGCGGCGTGCGGCGCACGCTCGACGAGCTGGTGGCCGCCGTGCTGATCCTGACGCCCCGCTACCTCGATCCGGTCACGCGCCTGCCCTGCACCCCGGAAGTGCTGCTCGAGCGCCTTGCCGATCCGGCCGCCTGGAAGCCCGCGCCCGTCGCCCCGCTGCGGGCGGCGCAGGGGGCGGCGCGGCGGCTCGTCACCCGGCTGATGGGGCGCGCCTGATGGCGCCCACACCCGCGGACGCCCCGCCCGGCATGAACCGCTCCTTCCTCGTGCTGCAGACGATCGCGACGCCGTTCTTCTCCCGCCTCGGCGTGGCGCTGCTGGAGCGCGGCCACCGCGTCTCCAAGGTCGCGTTCTGCGGGGGGGATCTGGCCTTCTGGCAGGCCACGCCATCGCTCGCCTATCGCGGCACAGCCGAGGAGTGGCCCGCGGCGCTGGCCCGGCTGATGGCCGAGCGCGAGGTGACGGACCTGATCCTGTTCGGGGACCAGCGGCCGCTGCACAAGGCCGCGCTGCCGGTCGCCGAGGCGCGCGGCGCGCGCGTGCATGTGTTCGAGGAGGCCTATCTCCGCCCCGGCTGGATCGGGCTCGAGCGCAGCGGCACGAACAGCGCCTCCCCCCTCCCGCGCGACCCGGCCGAGATCCGCGCCCGCGCCGCCGGCCTCCCGCCCGTCGAGTTCCGCGACGTGCCGGCCTCCTTCCTCCTCCGCGCCTCCTGGGACGTGGCCTATTCCTTCTGGAGCGGCTGGATGGCGCGCTCCTTCCCGCATTACCGGAGCCACCGGCTCTGGAGCCCCTGGCGCGAATATGCCGGCTGGGCGCTGCGCGGGCTGAAGCGGCCGCTGCGCCGGCGCGCCTCCGTCGCACTCACGCGCGCGCTGCGCGCCGGCCCGCCCTACTGGCTGCTGCCGCTGCAGCTCGAAGGGGATTTCCAGCTCCGCGCCCATTCGCCCTATCGCGGCATGCGCGAGGCGATCGCCGAGGTCTTCGCCTCCTTCGCCCGCCACGCGCGCCCCGAGGAGCGGCTGGCGGTGAAGGGCCACCCGCTCGACAACGGGGTGATCGGCTGGGGCCGCGTGGTGGCCGAGGAGGCCGCCCGCCACGGCATCGCCGGGCGCGTGTTCTACCTGCCCGAGGCCGTCTATGGCCGGCTGCTCGAGGCGGCGCAGGGCGTGGTGACGGTGAACTCGACGGCCGGGCTGCACGCGGTCGGCGCGGGCAAGCCGGTCAAGACCCTGGGCGAGGCGGTGTACGACATGCCCGGCCTCACCTTCCAGGGCAGCCTCGACGCCTTCTGGCGCGCCGCCGGCCCGCCCGACCTCGCCCTGTTCGACGCCTTCCGCCGCGTGCTGGCGGCCGAGGCGATGGTGCGCGGCGGCTATTTCCACCCGGCGGCGATCGAGGAGGCGGTGCGGAACGCCCTCCCCCGGCTGCTCGCCCCGTGAGGGCCGGGGCGCTCTGCCTCGCGCGCCGCACGCCAGGGGCCGCGCGGGCATGAGCGGCTTCCGCCGCATCGTCGTCTCCGGCGCCTCGCGCGGGCTCGGGGCGGCGATGGCGCGGCGGCTCTCCGGGCCCGGCGTGTCGCTGCTGCTGCTCGGGCGGGACGGGGCGGCGCTGGCCCGGGTGGCCACGGCCTGCGCCGAGGCCGGGGCCACCGCCGAGACCTTCGCCGCCGATCTTGCCGCCGAGCGCGAGGCGATCGCCGCCCGCATCCTCGCCTTCGACGACGAAGCCCCCTGCGACGCCGTGATCGCCAATGCCGGGCTCGCCTTCGGCACCGCCCCCGACGGCACGCCGGAATCCTGGCGGCAGTCGGCGCTGCAGGCGGAGGTGAACCTGATCGGCGCGATGGCGGTGGCCGGGCCGCTCCTGCCGCGCTTCGCCGCGCGCCGGGCGGGGGCGGTGCTGCTGGTGGCGTCGGTCGCGGCCTTCCGCGGCCCGGTGGACACGCCGGGCTACGCCGCCTCCAAGGCCGGGCTGCGCGTCTGGGGCGAGGCGCTGCGCGCGGCACTCTCTCCCTCGGGCGTGCGCGTCACCGTCGCCTGCCCCGGCTTCTTCGAGAGCCGCATGAGCGCCGCCTGGCGCGGGCCGCGGCCGCTGCTGATGCCGGCCGACCGCGCGGCGGAGCTCATCCTGCGCGGCTTCCGCCGCGGCGCGGCGCGGGTGGATGTGCCGCTCGCGCTCGCGCTCCTGCTCCGGCTGCTCGACCTGCTGCCGCCCGCCCTCGGCGACCGGGCGCTGAGGCTGTTCCGCACCCGCATCGCGCCGCCATGACGGGGTGGCTCGCCGGGCAGCTGGCGGCGCTCGCGGGCTGGCTCGCCTGGGCCCGGGTGGCGGGTGCGGAGCCCTGGCGCGCCTGGCGGGATGCCGCGCCGGTCGGCGGGCTGTGGCTGCTCGCCCTCGGCGCGGCGGGGCG
>JANWXJ010000167.1 GCA_025055335.1 Acetobacteraceae bacterium | reverse complement strand
GCAACATGCCGCGCCCCGGCCTGCGGAAGGGGCGCGGCGCTTGCCCGGTCAGGGGCGCGCGTCGAGGGCGATGTAGTCGCGCCGCGTCGGGCCGGTATAGAGTTGCCTCGGACGCCCGATGCGCTGCGAGGGGTCCTCGATCATCTCCTTCCACTGGCTGATCCAGCCGACGGTACGCGCCACCGCGAACAGCACGGTGAACATCGAGGTCGGGATGCCCATCGCCTTCAGGATGATGCCCGAGTAGAAGTCCACGTTCGGATACAGCTTGCGGGAGATGAAGTACTCGTCCGAGAGGGCGATCCGCTCGAGCTCCATGGCCATCTCGAGCAGGGGCTCGTTCTTGATCCCGAGCTCGCCGAGCACCTCGTGGCAGGTCTCCTTCATGATCTTCGCCCGCGGGTCGAAGTTCTTGTAGACCCGGTGGCCGAAGCCCATCAGCCGCGTGTGGCTGTTCTTGTCCTTCACCTCGGCGATGAAGGCCGGGATGTTCTTCGGGTGCCCGATCTCGCTCAGCATCTTCAGCACCGCCTCGTTCGCCCCGCCATGGGCCGGCCCCCACAGCGCGGCGATGCCGGCGGCGATGCAGGCGAAGGGGTTGGCGCCCGTGGAGCCCGCAAGCCGCACCGTCGAGGTGGAGGCGTTCTGTTCGTGGTCGGCGTGCAGCACCAGGATGCGGTCCATCGCGCGCGACAGGATCGGGTTGTTCACCCAGGGCTCCGTCGGCACGGCGTTCAGCATGTAGAGGAAGTTGTCCGCGTAGCGCAGGTCGTTCCGCGGATACATGAAGGGCTGGCCGATCGAGTACTTGTAGGCCCAGGCGGCGATCGTCGGCACCTTCGCGATCAGGCGAAAGGCCGCGATCTCGCGCTGGCGCGGATCGGTGATGTCGAGGTTGTCGTGGTAGAACGCCGCCATCGCGCCCACCACACCGCACATCACGGCCATCGGGTGCGCGTCGCGGCGGAAGCCGTCGAAGAAGCGGCGGAGCTGCTCGTGGATCATGGTGTGGTAGCGCACGCCGCGGTCGAACTCGGCAAGCTGCTGCGCGTTCGGCAGCTCCCCGTTCAGCAGCAGATACGCCACCTCGATGAAGTGCGACTTCTCGGCGAGCTGCTCGATCGGGTAGCCGCGATAGAGAAGCACGCCCTCGTCGCCGTCGATGTAGGTGATGCGGCTTTCGCAGGAGGCGGTGGCGCCGTAGCCCGGATCGAAGGTGAACACCCCGAGATCGTTGTACAGCCTGCGGATGTCCACGACCGAAGGCCCGATCGAGCCGTGCTTCAGCGGCAGCGTGGCGCTGCGGTTGGTGCCTTCGAGCGTGACGGTCAGCGAGCCTGGCGCCTTGTCGTTCATCTGGCGGTGTTCCTCCTGGAAGCGGGGCAGGGCCTGGCGCGCGCGGAACAGGATGGCTGCGTGGCCAAAGCGATGCTGCGCCGCAAGATACTCCCCGCGCCGCGCTTGTCCATCGCCCGTGCGGGCCGGGCTGTCCAGTCGGCCGGGCCGGCTAGTCGTCGGACGGGAAGCGGCCGGCCCACAGGCCGCGGCGCGCGGCGCGGGCCGCCGCCTCCGCCGCGGCCAGCCCGCCCGTGCTGTCCGAGGCCCGCGCCCAGCCGCCATCGACAAGCGAGGCGTTCACATCCGCCGTGCCGGCGCTGCAGGCGCCCAGCGCCCGGCCGAACCGGTCACGCCCATGCACACGGCAGACGAGATCCCGCCCCGAGACGAGCCGCGCCAGCGCCTCGGCCGAGGCCGCGCCGCAATCGAAACCCCGCCCCTCTCCATCGGTGCAGCGCAAGCCGCGCGGCGGCGCCTCGATGCCCGAGAGGCGAAGCGTGCGGTCGCCGAGGCGGAGCGTATCGCCGTCCACCACCCGCACATCGGCCGCAGGCACCGTCCACTCGCGCTCCCGCGGGGCAGAGCCGAACAGGTCCGCAGGAAGCCCGAGCCCCACCACGAGCCACCCGACCGCGGCAGCCGCAAGCAGCAGCGCAGGGTTCGGCCAGCGACGGGGCCGGGCGGCAGGGCGGAAGATGCGACGTCGCTGGCGCACGCCGGATACCTACTTCGGCCAGGCGCATGGTGGCAACCGGCGTTTTCACGTGATATGTCGCCTGAAAACATCACGTTATCATACGGGAATCGAACGATTCCGCCCGAAGCATGGCCGAGCGCACCGCCACGGCCGGAGGCGTCAGCCCCCGCGCCCGCGCCAGAACGGCTTGCACTTCTCGAGCTTGGCGAAACACGAGAGTGACTTCTCTCGCGCCGTGGCCACCCTCGCAAGGCACCAGCCGTCGAACAGGCCGCCCGCCCACTCCCGGCCCGGCCACTTCCCGTGCAGCCCGCCGATCAGCCCGCGCGCGACCTCCGCATCGTTCGCAAGGCCCATCGCATCCTGCAGCCGCGCCAGCCGGCGCAGGAAGCGGCGCGTCGCCTTGCCCGGCCAGTGCGGCGCAAACAGCTCCGCCGCGTAGCGCAGCCGCTTGGCCTCGATGCGCAAGGCGTGGAAGGCGGCAAGGTCGAGCTTCCCCATCCCCCGTCCGCGTTTGCGGAGCTTGCGCCAGCGCCGTTCCAGCAGCGCCGCGCCGAGGCCGTGCAACGCGGTGTCGGCGGCGGGGGCGGCGGCTCGCCACGCCTCGGGCCTCGCCGCCGCCTCGGCGATGTCGAGAGCGAGCAGCCGGAACTCCGGTTCCCCGAGCGCGTCGCGAAGCCCGTCATAGGCTTCCTCCCGCGCGGCGCGGGCCTTCCGGAGCAGCGGCACGAGCCGGGCGTCCTCGCCGACCGCAGCCGGCACCTCGGCGCCGATGCCGGCGAGGAACACGTCCCAGTCCCGCGCCGGGCCGAGCCGCCCTGCGAGCGCCTTCAGCTCGCCTTCCAGCCGCAGCAGCGCGGGCGCGCCGGTGCAGTCGCGGAACAGCCGCAGGATGGCGCGCAGCCGCCGCAGCGCGACCCGCATCTGGTGCACGGGCTCCGGCTCGGTTCCGGCCAGCGCGCCCTCCCGCTGGTGCAGCATGGCAAGGCCGAGATGGCCGATCGCCGAGGCGACGGCCGCGCCGGCATCGGCCGCCTCGCCGAGCAGCGCCGGTCCGGACCGCCGCGGGCGCGGCGGCTCCTGCGCGGCGAGCGCACGGCCGATCTCGGCGAGGCTCGCGGTGGCAGGCAGGACCGGCAGGTCCTCGGCGAGAGCGCGGGCGAGGGCGAACACCGCCTGCGCCGGGCCGGCGAGGCGGAGCCTCGCCACCAGCAGGTCGGCGGGAACGGCGCGGATCTGGCCGCTGACGAGTTCGACCGACACGCCATCGGCGCAGGGCGTCACGCTGCGGCGTCCGCGGAAGGAGGCGACGGCGGCCAAGCCCTCCGGCGGCTCGCCCGGCGCGTCCGTGTCCGGCTGGCCGGGCCAGGTCCGGGCGTCGGGCTCAGGGCGCAGGCGGATGAGACGCGTCGGGCCGGCGCCCACCTGCTCGGCCATCAGGTGATCGGCGGCGAGAGCGCCATCGGCCGTGTCGAGCCAGAGCAGCGCGACCGGCTGGCTCCGCGCCCGCCCGCGGCGTATGGCCGTGAGCGCCGGATGGCGGGAGAGGCGGCGCGCCGCCTCGGGCGGCAGCACGAGGTCGAGGGCGAAAGGCGGGGCCTCCGGCTCCGGGGGCTCCGCGTCGGCGGCGGGCTCCGCCGGAGGGTCCATGAGCCGACCGCTCACGCCGCCGGTTCTGGCAGGTCCGCCGGGGCCAGGAAGCGCAGAAGCCGTCCGCCGCCGGCCGACAGCGCATGCCACGGCGAGGCGATGGCGAACTCGGCCAGCGCCGCCGTCGGGAAGGCTTCCGCCAGCCGCTGCGCCTCGGCCCCGAGCGAGGCCATGCCCCCAGGCCCGACCAGCGCCAGCGCGAGGTCGTGCAGCCCCGGGTTGTGGCCGACCAGCAGGACGCTCCGCGCGGTGTCCGGCACCCGGCGCAACACCTCGAGCAGCCGCTGCCAGGGCGCGAGGTAGAGATCATCCATCGGCTCGATCAGCGGCGGACCCTCGAGCGGGCCGAGCGCCTCGAGCGTCTGCAGCGTGCGGCGGGCGGAGGAGACCAGCACGATGTCCGGCGCAAGGCCGAGCTCGCGCATCGCCGCCGCCATCGCCGCCGCCGCCCGGCGGCCGCGCGCGTTCAACGGCCGGGCGTGGTCCGACAGCCGCGGGTCGTCCCACGAGGATTTCGCATGCCGCAGCAGCAGCAACTGGCGCATGGGCGCGATCCTGCCCCGAACCCGCCCGGGCTGTCACGCCGGGCGGGGTTACGCTCCGGAGAGCGCCGCCCATCTCCCGGGGGGCGGATGGCCGGATGGAGGGGCGATGGGCGGAACGGTCGCGATCATCGGGGCGACGGGGGGTGTGGGAACGGCGCTGGCGCGGCGCGTGGCGGCGGGCGGCGGGCGGCCCTTCCTGATCGGGCGCGATCCGGCGCGGCTCGCCGCGCTTGCCGCCGAACTCGGCGCGGGCCATGCGGTGGCCGACGCGCTGGACGGGCCGGCGCTGGCCCGGGCGGTGCAGGCGGCGGGCAGCCCGCTGTCGGGGCTTGCCTATTGCGTCGGCTCGATCGTGCTGAAGCCGCTCAGGCGGCTTTCGGAGGCAGACATGCTCGAGGCCTTCCGGCTCAACGCCGTCGGCGCGATGGTGGCGGTGCAGGCGGCGGCGCCTGCGCTTGCCGCCGGGCAGGGGGCGGTGGTGCTGTTCTCCTCCGTCGCGGCGCGCGCGGGCTTCCCGAACCATGCGGCGATCGGGGCGGCGAAGGCGGCGGTGGAGGGGCTCGCCCTCGCGCTCGGGGCGGAGCTTGCGCCGGTGCGGGTGAACGTGATCGCCCCCTCCCTCACCCGCACCGCCATGGCAGCGCCGCTTGTGGGCAACGCCCAGATGGCGGAGGCGATCGCGCGGCTGCACCCCGTCCCCCGCCTCGGCGAGGCGGAGGACACGGCGGCCCTTGCCGCCTTCCTGCTGTCGGAGCAGGCGGGCTGGATCAGCGGCCAGATCATCGGCGTGGATGGCGGCCGCGCGAGCCTCAGGAGCCGGGGATGATCCGCCGCCGCGCCGCGCTGCTTCTGCCGCTTCTGCCCGCCGCCGCGGCGGCGCAAACCGTGCCGCGCCTGCTTGCGCATTTCCTGGTGCTGCGCGAGGGATCCGAGGTCGGGCGGCATGTGGTGACGGCGGCGGAGACAGACCTTGGCTCGGTGGTGACGAGCGATCTCGACATCCACGTCCGGCTTGCCGGCTTCACCGTGTTCCGCAGCCGGGTGCTGACGCGCGAGCGGCTCTCGGGCGGGGCGCTCGCCGAGTTCTCGGCCGAGGTGCTGCGCGATGGCCGCACCGCGCGGCTCAGCGTGCTGCCGGGCGGGGCGGGGCTTCGCGCCGAGGGCCCGGAAGGCGCCTCCGACCTGCCGCGCGATGCCCTGCCGCTCGCCTGGTGGTTTCCCGAACGCTTCGGCCGCACCCTGTTCGAGCCCGAGACCGGCGCGCGCATCACGGGCCGCGTGCTGCGCACGCCGCAGCCGGGCGGCGGCGTCCGCGTCTCGATCGAGGGGCGGCAGCCCGAGGCGGTGGCCACCTACGATGCGCGGAACCGCTGGGTGGGCTTCGCCACCCGCGGCAGCGACGGCTCCGCCGTCACCTACCGCGCGGCATGAGCGGCGGGGTGCTCCGCGTCGTCCTCGGGGATCAGTGTTCGCGCGCGCTCTCGGCGCTGCGGGGCCTCGATCCGGCGCGGGATACGGTGCTGATGATGGAGGTGATGGCCGAATGCACCTATGTGCCCCATCACCCGCAGAAGATCGTGCTGGTGCTCTCGGCCATGCGCCACTTCGCCCGGGCGCTCTCGGCGCGCGGGGTGCGCGTGCGCTACGTCGCGCTCGACGATCCGGAGAACAGCGGCACCTTCCGCGGCGAGGTGCTGCGCGCGGCCGCCGCGCTCCGGCCGGAGCGCATCGTCTGCACCCACCCCGGGGAGTGGCGCGTGCTGGCCGACATGGAGGGCTGGCAGGAGGCCGCCCGAGTGCCGGTCGAGATCCGCGAGGACGACCGCTTCCTCTGCTCCCTGCCGCGCTTCCGGCGCTGGGCCTCCGGCCGCCGGGACTACCGCATGGAGTTCTTCTACCGCGAGATGCGGCGCGAGAGCGGGCTGCTGATGGACGGCGACAGACCCGCCGGCGGCGCCTGGAACCTCGATGCCGAGAACCGCAAGCCGCTGCCGCGCGGCCTCAGGCCGCCCGCGCCGCCGCGCTTCCCGCCAGATGCGGTCACGCGCGCGGTGATGGCGCTGGTGGCGGAGCGCTTCGGGGCGCATTTCGGCTCGCTCGAGGGCTTCGCATGGCCGGTCACGGCGCGCGAGGCGGAGGCCGCCCTCCGCGCCTTCCTCCGCGACCGCCTGCCTCTGTTCGGCGACTACCAGGACGCCATGGCCGAGGGCGAGCCGACCCTGTTCCACTCGCTGCTCTCCACCAGCCTGAATGTCGGGCTGCTGCTGCCGCGGGCGGCCTGCGAGGCGGCCGAGGCCGAATGGCGCGCGGGGCGCGCGCCCCTCAACGCCGCCGAGGGCTTCATCCGACAGATCCTCGGCTGGCGGGAATACGTGCGCGGCATCTACTGGCTGAAGATGCCGGCCTACCGCGAGCTCAACGCGCTCGGCGCCGGCCGCCCGCTGCCCGCCTTCTACTGGGGCGCGCCCACCTCCATGGCCTGCATCGCCGCCGCCGTGCGCCAGACGCGCGATCTCGCCTACGCCCACCACATCCAGCGGCTGATGGTGACCGGGAACTTCGCGCTGCTCGCCGGCATCGCGCCCGAGGCGATCAACGAATGGTACATGGCCGTCTATGCCGACGCCTTCGAATGGGTGGAGCTGCCGAACACCCACGGCATGGCGGTGCACGCCGACGGCGGGCTGATGGCCTCCAAGCCCTATGCCGCCTCGGGCGCCTATATCGCCCGCATGTCCGACTACTGCGCCCGCTGCGCCCATGACGTGAAGGACGCGACGGGCGAGCGCGCCTGCCCCTTCAACTTCCTCTACTGGGATTTCATCGCCCGCCACGCCGAGCGCTTCGCGCGCAACCCGCGCATGGCGATGCCGCTGCGCACGCTCGCGCGGATGGACCCCGCGCGGCTCTCGGCCATGCGGGCGCGGGCGAAGGCTTTTCTCGACTCGCTCGCCTGAGGTGCCGGCCGGGGCGGATGGGGGAGGGCGGAGTCCCCCTCCGCCGGCGGAGGCCCCGAATCGTGGCGGCCGGCCTTGGGGCGCGAACACTGTGCCGCCCGCGGGCGGTGGCTCCGCCCGCGCCTCGCCG
>JANWXJ010000082.1 GCA_025055335.1 Acetobacteraceae bacterium | reverse complement strand
ACACGGCCGAGGATCTGGCCGCCCTCCGCGCAGGGCAGCCGCCGCCGGCCGCCGCAACCGGCCGCCTGCCGCCGATCGCGCCGCGCCGGCCGCGGCAGGGCCGGCGCTAACCGGGGCTTCACCCCGGGCGGGCGAGGCTCGCGTCCTGAGGGGCATCGCCATGCCGACACCGGAGCCGCCGATCGCCGACCGCGCGCGGGACGCCCGTCTCGCCATCGCCCGGCATCTTGCCGACCTGCACCGCCTCCACCTCGCGCTTGCCGCGGACAGCCGGGCGCTCAAGCGTTTCACCACCGAGGGGCGGCCGGGGATCGAGATCGAGATCGCCGCCGAGATGCTGGAACAGTATCTCGCCGCCTCCGACGCCTTCCTCGAGAACATGCGCGGCCGGTTCGAGGCGCGGCTCGGCCTGCTGCGCCGCGGCGAGCCTGCGGCGGGCGGACGGCCGGAGGACGCGCCGGGCCATGGCGCCTTCTGGTACGGGTTCTCGCGGCTTTGCGCGGTGCTGCGCCGGGTGGCGCGGCGGGTTGAGGGGTAGGGCAGGGGCGTCGCGCCGGCCGCGGGACCGGCGCGACCTTGGGCGTCACGCCGCCTTCAGGTGTTCCTTGAGCCGCGGCATCAGCTCCACCAGGTTGCAGGGGCGGTGGCGGCTGTCGAGCTGGAAGCGCAGGATGTCGTCCCAGGCGTCCTTCACCGCGCCGGAGGAGCCGGGCAGCGCGAACAGGTAGGTGCCGCCGGCGACGCCGCCGATCGCGCGGGACTGGATCGTCGAGGTGCCGATCTTGGCGTAGGACAGCATGCGGAACAGCTCGCCGAAGCCGGTGATCTCCTTCTCGATCACCCGCGCGAAGGCCTCCGGCGTGACGTCGCGGCCGGTGATGCCGGTGCCGCCCGTGGAGATCACGCAATCCACCTGCGGATCGGCGATCCAGCCGCGCAGCAGCGCCTCGATCGCGTCCGCCTCGTCCTTGACGATCCGGCGCTCGACGAGGCGGTGGCCGGCGGCCTCGATCCGCTCGGCGAGGATCTGCCCCGAACGGTCCGTCGAGAGATCCCGGGTGTCGGACACCGTCAGAACGGCGATGTTCACCGGCAGGAAGGTGAGGCTTTCGTCGATCGGCATGGCGGACACTCCTCGGACGACATTCTAGGGGATGTCGCATTCCGGCGGTATCGCCGGATCGGGGAGGAGTCCGGCCGGGCGCGCCCCCCCCTCTCGCCCAGCCCCCCGATCCGCCCCATCTTCCGCTCATGACCGCCGCGCCGATCTACCTCGACAACCACGCCACCACGCCCCCCGACCCGCGGGTGCTGGCCGCCATGCGCCCGTTCTGGGAACGCTGCTTCGCCAACCCGGCGAGCGTCGAGCATGCGCTCGGGCGGGAGGCGGAAGCGGCGGTCGAGGAGGCGCGCGCCGCCGTCGCCGCGCTGATCGGCG
The DNA here is from genome assembly GCA_025055335.1 of Acetobacteraceae bacterium. Taxonomy (GTDB): domain Bacteria; phylum Pseudomonadota; class Alphaproteobacteria; order Acetobacterales; family Acetobacteraceae; genus JANWXJ01. The sequence continues at coordinate 21,753 of JANWXJ010000082.1, read as the reverse complement.
CGGAGCCCGGAGAGATCGTCTTCACCTCCGGCGCCACCGAGTCGAACAACCTCGCCATCAAGGGCGCGGCGCGCTTCGCGGCGGCGCAAGGCAGCGAGCGCCGGCGGATCGTGACCGTCGCGACCGAGCACAAATGCGTGCTGGAATCGGTGCGCGAGCTGCGCCACGAAGGCTTCGAGCCGGTGGTTCTGCCGGTGGACGGGCAGGGGCTGCTCGACCCAGCGCGGCTGGCCGAGGCGCTCTCGGTGCCGACGCTGCTCGTCTCCGTCATGGCGGTGAACAACGAGATCGGCGTGGTGCAGGACCTGGCGGCCATCGCCGCCGCCGCCAAGGCCGCCGGGGCCCTGTTCCACAGCGACGCGGCGCAGGCGGGGGGGCGGGTGCCGTTGAATGTGCGCGAGGTTCCGTTCGACCTCATCTCGCTCTCGGCCCACAAGATGTACGGGCCTAAGGGTGTGGGCGCGCTGTTCGTCCGCCGCCGGCCGCGGGTGCGGCTGCTGCCCCTCTTCTCGGGCGGCGGGCAGGAGAGGGGGCTCAGGTCCGGAACGCTGCCCGCGCCGCTGATCGTCGGCTTCGGGGAGGCGGCGCGGCTGGCGGCGGCGGAAGGCCGCCTCGACGAGGGGCGGGCGGCGCAGCAGCGGGCGCGGCTGCTCGCGCGGCTCTCGGCCGCGGTGCCGGGGGTGCGGGAGAACGCGGCGAAGGCCCCCCGCATCGCCGCCAACCTCAGCCTGACGTTCCCGGGCGGCGCCGACGCGCAGGCGATCATGGCCGCCGCCCCGGGGCTGTGGGTCTCGACCGGCTCCGCCTGTTCCTCCGCCAGCGTCGAGCCGAGCTACGTGCTGCGGGCGATCGGGATGCCGGAGGCCGAGGCGCGGGCCACCTTGCGGATCGGCATCGGCCGCTTTACCTCGCCGCGCGACATCGACACGGCCGCCGACCTTCTCGCCGAGGCGTGGCGCCGGACGGTTTCCAGCACGGTGGAACAGGCTACAGCGGAGTAGGGCGGCCCATGCCGAAGATGGTGTTCGTGGAACGCGACGGGACGCGGCGCGAGGTGGATGCGCCGCTCGGGCTCTCGGTGCTCGAGATCGCGCACAAGCACGGCGTGGACATCGAGGGCGCCTGCGAAGGCAGCCTCGCCTGCTCGACCTGCCATGTGATCGTGGATCGGGACTGGTTCGGCAAGCTCACCCCGCCCACCGAGGACGAGGAGGACATGCTCGACCTCGCCTTCGACCTGCAGGAAACGAGCCGCCTCGGCTGCCAGATCATCATGACCGAGGCGCTGGACGGGCTGGTGGTGAAGCTGCCGAAGGGCACGCGGAACGCCTCCGGATGAGCCTGCCGCCCGCACCGCCCGGCTACGGCGCCGAGGGCGGGCTGTTCCGCCGCCTGCGCGAGGCCGCCGCCGCCGAGTGGGACGCCTATTGCTGGCACCCCTTCGTGCGCGGGCTGGCCGACGGCTCGCTGCCCGAGGCCGCGTTCCGGCGCTACCTGGTGCAGGACTACCTGTTCCTCATCCACTTCGTGCGCGCCAACGCCCTGGCGCTGGTGAAGGCGGAAAGCCTCGCCGCGATGCGCGAGAAAGCGGCCACGATCTCCGGCCTGCTGCAGGAGATGACGCTGCATGTCCGCTTCTGCGCCGGCTGGGGGCTGGACGAGTCGGCGCTGGAGGCCGAGCCGGAGGCGGCGGAAACCGTCGCCTACACCCGCTGGGTGATGGACCGCGGTCTGAGCGGGGACATCCTCGATCTCGAGGTGGCCCTCGCCCCCTGCACCGTCGGCTACGGGGAGATCGCGCTGCGGATCGAGGCGCACCCTTCCCGCCGCCGAAGCGGCAACCCCTACGAAGCCTGGATCGCCGCCTATGCGGGGGAGGAGTACCAGGCGCTGGCGCGGGCGGCGGCGGCGCGGCTGGACCGCCTGGGCGAGAGCCATGGCGGGGCGGCGCGCTTTCCCGCCCTGCTCGCCGGCTTCCAAGAGGCGGCGCGGCTGGAGGCGGCATTTTGGCAGATGGGGCTGGACGCGGCGCGATGATGCCAGGGCGCGCAGCGCGCGGCGTGCGGGGCGGCGCGGTGCGGCGACCGGTCTCCGCCGCTCCCCTCCGTCCCGGTGTGCACCATATGGTCGGGGGATGAAAATCCTCGTCGCCATGTCCGGCGGCGTCGATTCCTCCGTGGTGGCGGCGCTGCTGCATGCCGCCGGGCACGAGGTGATCGGCGCGACGCTGCAGCTCTACGACCACGGCGCCGCCGTCGGCCGCAAGGGCGCCTGCTGCGCCGGGCAGGACATCCTGGATGCGCGCAACGTCGCCGATACGCTCGGCATCCCGCACTATGTGCTGGACCGAGAGGCGGTGTTCCGGCGCGACGTCATCGCCCGCTTCGCCGATGCCTATGCGGCGGGGGAGACGCCGATCCCCTGCGTCGCCTGCAACCAGACGGTGAAGGTCCGCGACCTCCTGCTGCTGGCGCGGGAGCTCGGCTGCGAGGCGCTGGCCACCGGCCATTACGTCCGCCGCGTCGAGGGTGCGGGCGGGCCGGAACTGCACCGCGCCGCCGACGCGGCGCGCGACCAGTCCTACTTCCTGTTCGCCACCACGCGCGAACAGCTCGCCTTCCTGCGCTTCCCGCTCGGCGACTACCCGAGCAAGGATGCGGTGCGCGAGGCGGCGGCGCGCTTCGGCCTGCCGGTCGCGCGCAAGCCCGACAGCCAGGACATCTGCTTCGTCCCGGCCGGTCGCTACCACGAGGTGGTGGCGCGGCACCGGCCGGACGCGGCGGAACCGGGCGAGGTGGTGACGCTCGATGGCCGCGTCGTCGGCCGGCACGGCGGTATCGCCCGCTTCACCGTCGGGCAGGGCAAGGGGCTCGGCGCGGCGTCGGTCGTCGGCGGGGAGCGGATGTATGTCGCGCGGGTCGAGGCCGGGGCGCGGCGCGTGGTGGTCGGCCCGCGTGCGGCAACCGCCACCTCCGAGGTGCTGGCGCGGGAGGTGAACTGGCTGGCCGCCCCGCCCGTCGGCCCCGTCCGGGTCCAGGCGAAGTTCCGCGCGCGGGAGGCGGCGCAGCCGGCCACGGCGCTGTGGGACGGAGAGGCGCTGCGGGTGGCGCCGGACGTGCCGGCGGTGGTCGCGCCCGGGCAGGCAGCGGTGCTGTATGACGGGGAGCGCGTGCTGGGCGGCGGCGTGATCGCGAAGCCCGCCGCCGGCATTGACCCGCGCGGCCCCTCTGCCTAAACCCTCGTTCCCGCGGTGGTGTAGCTCAGCTGGTTAGAGCACGGCACTCATAATGCCGGGGTCGGCGGTTCAAGTCCGCCCACCACTACCACCTTCCCGAAGCGCCGCCCTTGCCCGACGCCCATCCCCCCCGACGCATCTGGGCGCTGACCCCCGGCGCGGCCGGCATGGAAAGCCAGGCGGTCGGGCTGGCCGAGGCGATCGGCGGGGATGTGCGGGCGCTGCGCGTCGCCGCCCGCGCGCCCTGGCGCTGGCTGCCTGGGGATCTGTGGCCCTTCCCGCTCGCCGCCGCCGCCGGCCCCGATGTTCTGGCGCCGCCCTGGCCCGATCTCGTCATCACCTGCGGGCGGCAGGCCGCCCCGTTCGGCGCGGCGATCCGCCGCATCACCCGGGGCGCGACGCGGGCGGTGCATGTGCAGAACCCGCGCATGTCCTTCGCCGCGTTCGACGCGGTGGTGGCGCCGGAGCATGACGGCGTCTCGGGGCCGAATGTGCTGACGCACAGGCTGGCGCTGCACCGGATCACGCCGGCGAGCTTGGCCGCGGCGCGCGAGGCCTGGGCGCCGCGCTTCGCTTCGCTCAAGCGGCCCCTGGTCGCCGTGCTGGTCGGCGCGCCGGGGGACGGGCGGGTGGAACACGCCGTTCGGCTGGCCGAGGGGCTGGCGCGGCTCGATGCGGCCCTGGTCGTCACGCCGTCGCGCCGCACGCCGCCCGAGGTGACGGCTGCGCTGCGCGATCGCCTGCCCGGTGCCTGGGTGTGGGACGGGACGGGAGAGAACCCCTATCGCGGCATGCTCGCCTGCGCGGATGCCATCGTCGCCACCGAGGATTCCGTCTCCATGGTGTCGGAGGCGCTGGCCGCCGGCGTGCCGGTGTTCGCGGCGCGGTTCGGGCTGCGCTCCGGCCGGCTCGCGGCGTTCCTGGACGGGCTGGCGGCGGATGGCATCCTGCGCCGGTTCGACGGCACGCTGCCGCTGTGGGACAACCCGCCGCGCGACGAGACGCCGCGACTCGCGGCGGAGGTCCGCCGCCGCCTGGGCTGGGACTGAGGGACACGCATGACACGCCTCGCCATCGAGACCTTCGTCAACGGCCGCGGCAATGTTCTCTACCGCGCGCTCGCGCATCCCGTCGGCGCGGAGCGGCTGGAAGCGCTGCTCTCCGGGCTCCGGGCGGCGGGGCCGGTGGCGCTTTATGATCCGGCGGCGGTGGCGGGGCAGGTGGCGGCGCTGTCCTCGCTGGCCGAACTGCCGCTCGCCGGCCTGTACGGCCAGAACGTGGAGGACATCGGCGGCGAACGGCTGGGGCATGTGGTGCGGCCGGTGACGGAGATCGGGGCCTCCGGCGCCGCGGCCGTGCTGGTGCTCGGCTTCGACGCCGCGGCGCAGGCGGCGCTGGTCGCGCGTTTCACGACGGCGCGCGTCGTCACGCTCGATGACGCGCGGCTGCCGGACGAGTACCTGACCGTCCCCCGCCGCTACCTCGATCCGCTGAACTTCGCGACCGGGCTGGCCTTCTTCCGCGACGCCGAGGGGCTCTCCACCCGCCTCGTCACCGCCGACTACTGGGGCGGCTATGGCGCGGGCGCGCCGCGGCGGGTGTTCTGCCGGCTGTTCGGCGGGAACGGCGCGGTGCTGGCCGAATGGTGGGAGGATCTGGCCGGATCGGGGGCGGTCCTGTCGCTCGACAGCCGGGAGGTGCGGGCCCGCTTCGGGCTGCCCGAGTTCTGCGGGCAGCTGTTCCTGCATGTCGTCGGGGCGGCGGGGCACGACATCCTGAAATATGCGCTGGACGTGATCGGCACGGGGCGGCGCGACCTCTCCTGCACGCATGACGCCAATCCCTGGCCCTCCGACTGGTATGCCGGGCTGCCCGCGCCGCGGCCGGACGAGCGGGTGGTGCTGTGGCTGCAGAACAGCCATGCGCGGCCGATCCCGCCCGGATCCATCCGCTTCGCGCCGATGGGGGAGGACGGGGCGGCGGTGGCGTGGCCCGAGGCGGTGCCGCCCTTCGCCACCGTCGAGGTGGATACCCGCGCGCTGCTGCCGGGCCTTGCCTGGCCGCGGCAGATCGAGGTGGAGGGCGGCCGCCACATGGTGCGGCCGCGCTACGAGGTGGTGCGCGACGGGGTGCGCCACGTCGCCCATGTGAACGTGGAGCGCAGCGACCTTGCGCCCGAGCCCGCGCTGGCGTCTCTGCCCGCGCTCGGCAAGGGCTTCCTCCTGCCCTTCCCGGTGCTGCCTTCGGACAGGTGGCGCACCACCGTCCTGCCGACGCCGATGGCCCGCTCCCAGGCGGACCTGCCGCTCCGCCTCACGCTCTACCGGTCGGACGGGACGGTCGCCGGCACGCGCTTCCTCGGCCGCCTGCCGCGGGACCACGCGGTGGCGGTCTCGCTCGACGAGCTCGGCGCGGATGCGCCGGGCTTCGCCGGCCACGCGGAACTGACCTACGACTTCGCCGAGGGCGGCGGGGCGGATGGCTGGCTGCATGCGCTGTTCCGCTGGGAGCGGCGGGACGGCGCGCATGCCGCCGAATCCTCCTTCGGCAGCCATGTCTTCAACACCGCACTGGTGTGGCGGAACGAACCGCAATCCTACTCGGGCCCGCCGCCTGGCCTCTCAACCCGCCTGTTCCTGCGCCTCGGCGAGCCGGAGACGGGCACGCTCTGCTGCCTGATCTACCCGGCCTCCGCCCCCTGGGCGCCCACGAGCGACACGGCGCTGATCCTGCACGACCGGGCGGGGCGCGAGGTGGCGCGGCGCCGCGTGCGCATCGCCTGCTCCGGCTCCCTGCTGTGGCGGCCGGCGGAGTTGTTTACGGCGGAGGAGATGGCCGTAGCACCCGGGGGCTATGTGCTGGTCCGCGACACCACCTGCCGGCTGTTCGGCTATCACGGGCTGGAACGGCCGGACGGCGCCTTCTGCATGGACCACATGTTCGGGTTCTGACCGGCGGGCGCAGCAGGGGGGGCGCCGCAGCGCGGCCGTCATGGGACTGTCACTGGCATCGTTCCCTGCTTCGATTATCGTCGAAACATGGAAACAGAGCACGCCGCGCTGGCCTTCGCCGCGCTCGGGCAGGGCACCCGCCTCGAGGTGCTGCGGGGGCTTCTCGCCGCCGGGCCGAGCGGGCTTGCGGCGGGGGAGATCGCCGAGCGCCTCGGCGTGCCTGCCTCCACGCTCTCCTTCCATTTGCGCGCGCTGGAACAGGCGGGGCTGATCGCCCCGACGCGCCAGGGGCGGCACCTGATCTACGCCGCGCAGATCGAGCCGCTGCGGCGCCTGTTGGCCTACCTCACGGACGCGTGCTGCGGCGGCAACCCGGCGCTGTGCGGGGATCTGGCACGGCTCGGCGCCGCCTTGCAACGGGGAAACACCATGTCCGAACCGGCCTTCACCGTGCTGTTCCTCTGCTCGCGGAACTCCGCGCGCTCGATCATGGCGGAAGCCATCCTGAACCGGGTGGGGGGCGGGAAGTTCCGCGCCTATTCGGCCGGGTCGCAGCCTTCGCCCGAAGGCCCGATGCCGGAGGTCCTGGCGCAACTCAAGGCGCTCGGGCATGACGTGTCGGGGCTGCGGTCGAAGTCCTGGAACGAGTTCCTCGGACCGGACGCCCCGCGGTTGGATTTCGTCATCGCGCTGTGCGACACGCTGTCCGGCCAGGTCTGCCCGGATTTCGGCGAGACGGTGGTCACCGCCGCTTGGCCGCTGCCGGATCCGGCGAAGTTCACCGGCACCGTCGCCGAGCGTGCGACGCTGCTCAACGAGCTCTACGCCTCTCTCAGGCGGCGGATCGAGATCTTCGCCGCGCTGCCGGTGGCCTCCCTCGACCGCATCGCGCTGAAGGCGCGCGTAGAGGAACTGGCCGACCCGCACGCGATGGCGCGCTGAGGGCGGGTTTCGGCAACGGCAACAGCGGAGCGGGCATGCGGGTCGGCATCAACGGCATGGGGCGGATCGGGCGGCTTGCCTTGCGGGCGGCCTTCGGCGGGGCGGAGCGCCCGGCAGAGGATCCGCGCGTGGGCAACCGGCTGGAGGTGGTGCATCTGAACGAACTCAAGGGCGGGGCGGCGGCGACGGCGCATCTGCTCGAGTTCGACAGCGTGCAGGGGCGCTGGCGCGCGGGGATCGGCGCCGAGGGCAAGGACGCGATCCGCATCGGCAACCGCCGCCTGTCCTTCAGCGAACATGCCTCGCCGGGCGACATCCCGTGGGGCGATCTCGGCGTGGATGTGGTGCTGGAATGCACCGGCAAGTTCCTGACGCCGGAGACGATCCGCGGCCACCTCGACCGCGGCGCGAAGCGGGTGATCGTGGCCGCACCCGTGAAGGATCCTTCGGTTCTGAATGTCGTGGTCGGGGTGAATGAGCACCTCTATGACCCGGCGCGGCACCCGATCGTCACCGCCGCCTCCTGCACGACGAACTGCCTCGCGCCGGTGGTGAAGGTGGTGCACGAGGCGATCGGCATCCGCCATGGGCAGATCACCACCATCCACGACCCGACCAACACCAATGTCGTGGTGGACGCGCCGCACAAGGACCTGCGCCGGGCGCGCAGCGCCATGCTGTCGCTCTCGCCGACCACCACCGGCAGCGCGACGGCGATCGGGCTGATCTACCCGGAACTCAAGGGCCGCCTGAACGGGCATGCGGTGCGCGCGCCGGTGCTGAACGCCTCGCTGACGGACTGCGTGTTCGAACTGCAGCGCGAGACGACGGAAGCCGAGGTGAACGCCCTGTTCGCCGCCGCCGCCGCCGGGCCGCTCGCCGGCATCCTCGGCTACGAGGAACGGCCGCTGGTGTCCGCCGACTATGCGCGCGACACGCGGAGTTCGATCGTGGACGCCCCCTCCACCATGGTGACGGACGGCACGCTGCTGAAGGTGTACGCCTGGTACGACAACGAGATGGGCTACGCCTGCCGGATGGTGGACCTCGCCTGCCACATGGAGCGCGTCGGGCTGTGAGCGCGGGGGTGCGCAACTACGCCATCGTCACCGCCGCCTATTGGGGCTTCACGCTCACGGACGGCGCGTTGCGGATGCTTGTGCTGCTGCATTTCTTCCGCCTCGGCTACAGCCCCTTCACGCTGGCGCTGCTGTTCCTGCTCTACGAGGCTGCGGGGGTGCTGGCGAACCTGATCGGCGGGTGGCTGGCGACGCGATTCGGAATCGCGCGGATGCTGGCGGTGGGCCTCGCCACGCAGATCGCCGGGTTCCTGCTGCTGTCCGCCATGTCTCCGGACTGGGCCGCGGCGCTGTCGGTCGTGTGGGTGGTGCTGGCGCAGGGCATCTGCGGGGTGGCCAAGGACCTGACCAAGACCGCGAGCAAATCGGCCATCAAGCTGACGGCGGGCGAGGCATCCGGGCGGCTGTTCCGCTGGGTCGCGTGGTTCACCGGCAGCAAGAACGCGATGAAGGGCGTCGGGTTCTTCCTGGGCGGTCTGCTGCTCGATCTGCTCGGGTTCCGTGGTGCGCTCTGGGCGATGGCGGCGGGGCTGGCCGTGGTGCTGGCGGGGGTGGTGCTGTCGCTGCCGCCGCTGATGGGCAAGGCGAAGGCGTCGAAATCGGCGAGGGAGCTGTTCGCCAAGAACCCCGGCGTGAACCTGCTGGCGGCCGCCCGGGTGTTCCTGTTCGGCGCGCGGGATGTGTGGTTCGTGGTCGGGCTGCCGGTGTTCCTCTACGCCGCGGGCTGGACCTTCACCATGGTGGGCGGCTTCCTGGCGCTGTGGACCATCGGCTACGGGGTGGTGCAGGCGGCGGCGCCGGCCGCGGTGCGCCGGAGTGCGGACGGCTTGAGCGCGGAGGTGCCGGCGGCGCGGGCCTGGGCGCTCGGCCTCGCCGCCATTCCGGCGCTGCTCGCGGTGGCGCTCTGGGCCGGTGTGTGGCGGCCGGATCTCGTGCTGGTCGTCGGGCTGTCTCTGTTCGGCGTGGCGTTCGCCGTGAACTCCTCGCTGCATTCCTACCTGATCCTGGCCTATGCGGGCAGCGAGAAGGCGGCGGAGGATGTCGGGTTCTACTATGCCGCCAATGCGGCGGGACGGTTCGCGGGCACGCTGCTGTCCGGGCTGCTGATGGCCTGGGGGGGCATCTTCGCCTGCCTGTTGGGCTCGGCGGCGATGCTGGCGGCGTGTTTCGTCGTCACGCTGCTGCTGCCGCGTGCGGTGCCTGAACCGCGGAAGCGCGGGGAGGCAGCCCCGGCCCACGCTGTCACGGAACCTTCATCGTTCTGAAACCTGCTGGTCTTTTGGCCGGTCTAGGAACCGCCGCGCAGAGGGGCGGCGCGGCAGGACGCGCCGCCCGCGCGAAAGCGGGAGTTCGACGCGATGAACAGGCGCACCCTTCTTCTCGGCACCGGCGCGGCGCTGGCCGCCCCGGCCCTTCTCGGCGCGAAGCCGGCCTTCGCGCAGCAGGCGGTGATCACCGGCGCCGGCGCGACCTTCCCCCGCCCGCTGTACGAGCGGTGGGCGGCCGCCGCGCGCACCGCGATCGGCATCCAGCTCAACTACCAGTCCATCGGCTCGGGCGGCGGCATCAACCAGATCACCGCCCGCACGGTGGACTTCGGCGCCTCGGACGCCCCGCTGACGACGGAGCAGCTGACCGAGCGCCACCTGCTGCAGTTCCCGACCGTGATGGGTTCGGTGGTGCTGTCGGCCAACCTGCCCGGGGTTGCCGACAACGCCCTGCGGCTGACGCCGGACATCGTCGTGGACATCTTCCTCGGCCGCATCACCCGCTGGCGCGACCCGCGGATCGTCGAGGTGAACCCCGGACTCACCATCCCGAACCTGCCGGTCGGCCCCGCCTACCGCGCCGACGGGTCGGGCACGACCTGGGTGTTCACGACCTACCTCTCCCGCGTGTCGGAGGAGTGGCGGAACGGGCCGGGCGCCGGCACCTCTGTGCGCTGGCCGGCGGGCAACGGCGCGCGCGGCAACGAGGGCGTGTCGAACATCATCCGCAACACGCCCGGCGCGATCGGCTACATCGAGAACGCCTACGCCGTCGTGAACCGCATGACGACGACGCAGCTGCGCAACCGTGCCGGCAACTTCGTCACGCCGGAGCCGGCCGCGTTCAACGCCACGGCGGCGGCGGCCGACTGGACGGTGCCGAACTTCGCCGCCGACACCATCAACCTCGACGGGCCGACGGTGTGGCCGATCACCTCGCCGACCTACATCCTGTTGCCGACCAACCCGCCGGCCGACAAGGTGGAGGCGAGCCGCAACGTGATGCGCTTCTTCGACTGGGCGTTCCGCGAGGGCTCGCAGATCGCCTCGTCGCTGGAATACATCCCGCTGCCCGCCTCGGTGCATGACCTGATCCGCGCCGCCTGGGCCCGGAGCGTGCGCACCCCGGCCGGCGCTCCGATCTGGTCCTGAGCCCCCTGGCCGCGCCCGGGCCCTGGACGGGGCCCGGGCGTTCTGCGTATCCGGGCCCGCACACATGAGCCGAGGAGGTTCCGCGTGAGCGACATGGCCATCCGCGTGCGGTCGGCGCCGACACTCGGGGCGCGGCGCACGCCCGGGAGCCTCGGGGACAAGCTGTTCGCCGCGCTGTGCACGGTCGCGGGCCTGTTCGTGCTGCTGACGCTCGGCGGCATCATCGTCACGCTGTTCCTCGGCGGGCTGCCGGCGTTCCTGCATTTCGGCCTCGACTTCCTGGTCTCGACCCGCTGGGACCCGGTCGAGGGGCGCGAGGAGTTCGGCGCCTTCATCTCGGTGTTCGGCACGGTGGTGACGTCGATCCTCGCGATCATCTTCGCCGTGCCGGTGGCGTTCGGCATCGCGTATTTCCTGACGGAACTGGCGCCGCTGTGGGTGCGGCGTCCGCTCGGCATCGCGGTGGAGCTGCTGGCGGCGGTGCCCTCCATCATCTACGGCATGTGGGGCCTGTTCGTCCTGGTACCCTTCGTGCAGATGCACATCCAGCTCCGCTTCGGCGAGGCGCTGGGCGAGATCCCGTATGTCGGCTTCCTGTTCGCCTCCAACTCCTTCGCCGGCACGTCGATCTTCTCGGCGTCCCTCGTGCTCGCGATCATGATCCTGCCCTTCATCGCGGCCACGATGCGCGACGTGTTCGAGCAGGTTCCCGCCGTCTACAAGGAAAGCGCCTACGGCCTCGGCGCGACACGGTGGGAGGTGATGACGGGCGTCGTCATCCCCTACACGCGCGTCTCGCTGGTCGGCGGGATCATGCTCGGGCTCGGCCGCGCGCTCGGGGAAACGATGGCGGTCACCTTCGTGATCGGCAACGCGAACCGCATGCCCTCCTCGATCTTCGACCCGTCCACGACCATCGCCTCCGTCATCGCGATGGAGTTCCCGGAGAGCCTGGCGGGCAGCCTGCAGCAGTCGGCGCTGTTCGCGATCGGGTTCCTGCTGTTCGTGATCTCGTTCCTCGTGCTGGCGACCAGCCGCTGGCTCCTGCGGCCCCGGCTGAAGTGAGGCGCGCGCCATGAGCACCACCGCCCCGACCTTCGCCTTCACCCGCAGCGCGGCGGAGGAGCGCACGAAGCGGAGCCTCGGCCGCCGCCGCGGCATCGTGGACAGGGTGGTGACGCTCTTCTGCCTCTTGGCGACGGCCGTCGGGCTGTTCTTCCTGGGCGCGATCCTGTTCACGCTGCTGCGGCGGGGCCTCGTCGCGCTCGACCTCACCATCTTCACCGCCGAGTTCGCGCCGACGCGCTACGGCGACGACAGCCTGCCGAAGGGCGGGCTGCTGCACGCCATCACCGGCAGCCTTATCCAGGTGGCGATCGCGACCGCGATCGGCACGCCGATCGGCCTCTTCGTCGGCACCTACCTCGCCGAGTATTCGCAGCGGACGGCGCTCGGCAACGCGGTGCGCTTCGTGTCGGACATCCTGCTCTCGGCGCCGTCCATCCTGATCGGCCTGTTCATCTACCAGATCGTCGTGCTGCCGATGGGCGGGTTCTCCGGCATCGCGGGCGCGCTGGCGCTCGCCGTCATCGTCGTTCCCGTGGTGGTGCGCACCACCGAGGACATGCTTCAGCTCATACCCAACACGCTGCGCGAGGCGGTGATCGCGCTCGGCGCTCCGAAGTGGAAGATGATCGTGCTCGTCTGCTACAAGGCCGCGCTGTCCGGCATCGTGACGGGCGTCCTGCTGGCGATCGCGCGCATCGCCGGCGAGACGGCGCCGCTGCTCCTCACCTCCTTCGGCAACAACGTCGTCTCCACCGACCTGTCGCGGCCGATGGCGTCGCTGCCGATCTCGATCTACCAGCAGGCGAACTCGGGCTTCCCGGACCTGATCGAGATCGCCTGGACGGGCGCGCTGCTGGTGACGGCGGGCGTGCTGGTGATCAACATCCTCGCGCGGGTCCTGCTGCGCAAGCGCATCTGAGGGGCCATCCATGAGCCAGACGGACAGCCAGGCCAAGACGCCGGCCACCCAGCCCGCGGCGGCGCCGGAAGGCACCGGGTTCGGCGGCATGCAGGCGCGGAGCGCGGCGGCGATCAACGCCGTCTCCCGCATCTCGGTGCGCAATCTCGACTTCTACTACGGGGACAACAGGGCGCTGAAGGGCATCAACCTAGACCTGCCGGAGCGGCAGGTGACGGGCATGATCGGCCCTTCTGGCTGCGGCAAGTCCACGCTGCTGCGGGTGCTGAACCGGATGTACAGCCTCTACCCCGGCCAGCGCGCCGAGGGCGAGGTGCTGATGGACGGGCAGAACATCATCGCCCCGAACGTGGACCTGAACGACCTGCGCTCGAAGGTCGGCATGGTGTTCCAGAAGCCGACGCCCTTCCCCATGACGATCTACGACAACATCGCCTTCGGCGTGAGGCTGCACGAGAAGCTCTCGAAGTCGCAGATGGACGAGCGTGTGGAATGGGCGCTCTCGCGCGCCGCCATCTGGGACGAGGTGAAGGACCGCCTGCACACCAGCGCGATGGGCCTCTCTGGCGGGCAGCAGCAGCGGCTGTGCATCGCGCGCACCATCGCCGTGCGGCCGGAGGTGATCCTGTTCGACGAGCCGACCTCGGCGCTCGACCCGATCTCGACCCTGAAGATCGAGGAGCTGATCGACGAGCTCAAGCGCGACTTCACCATCTGCATCGTCACGCACAACATGCAGCAGGCGGCGCGCTGCGCCGACCAGGTGGCGTTCTTCTACCTCGGCGAGCTGATCGAGGTGGCGCCCGCGGCGCAGATGTTCACCGCGCCGCGCGAGCAGAAGACGCAGGAATACATCACCGGCCGCTTCGGCTGACTGCGGAAGCACACGACGCACCGCCCGTTCCTTCGGTCGGCATCCCGGACGTTGCGCTTGTCCGTCCGAGGGATCGTGCGGCGAAGGGGGCGGCGCGCCGCGGCGGCCGGGCCACGGCGAGGCCCTTGCCGGAAGACGGCTACGGTTCCCGACGCCTGCCCCGCCGGTCGCGACCGGACGTCGGCGGAAGCGGTCGCGATCCTGTCCAGCGGCACCCTGCCGCACCGAACCTCGCGCGCAGATCACCGGAGCCCGCCCGCCACGGATCCCGGACACATCGGCGGCCCTTGCCGGCAGGTCGCGCCGCTGTCGCATCGCGAGAGGCGATCGCCGACCGCGCCATGGCGGCGAAGCGCGGGAGCCCTGCGGCCAAGTCGCCGCACCGCGAGGCCCGTCGGGGCGTCATACGCGGACTGCCGACCGGCATGACGAGCGCACCGGGATCGTCGTCTGCGGGCGTCTTCCGCGCGCTGCAGGGCTTCGGCCGATGGGCGACGGGGGGACCGCCATCGCCGCGCCGGGGCATTGCGCGGGACGCGAGGCACCAACGCCGCCCTGGCGGCCGCGTGCCTGGCATCCGCCGCACCGTGATGGCCGCAGCGGAGCCGGCGCCGCGGCGGGAAGGGGGCGGCCAGCAGGTCCGCCGGCAAGGTGATGCCGTCTTCGCTGCCGCGAAAGCCCAGGCGCTTCGGGCCGGCAGCGCGCTTCGGCCACGACGTCCCTCGTCCGTATCCCGTCGGGAGACTCGCAACACGGCCCGACGCCTTTCCTTTCGGGGGGCGGAGTGGCTGCTGGATGTGCTGCCGCTCGGCATCGCCACGGCGCCTGCCCTCGCGCAGACGCCCTGCCCGGCCAGCCTCGACGGCGAGGCCGCGCCAACGGCCGTGCGGCGCCCCCTGGCCACGCCGTGCCGGCCGAAGGCGGCAAGGCGACGGTCCTGCCCGCGCCCTGGGCCCGGCCTGTGCCGGCAACACAGCGAACGCCATCGCCAACGCCATCCACGGACCCTGGCAGAGTCCTTCACCATCGCCGTCTCTGCCGCGGGCGCGGCGGCCAAGCGGGTTGTCCCCTGATCTACGCCGACAGCGGCAGGATCTCCCGAAAGCGCGCCAGCATCCCGCGCACCGGCGGGTCCATCTCCTCTTCCGGCCCGGCGACGGCGGCGACGGCGGAAAGCGCCCGCGCGCGCTCTGCGGCGTCACGCAGAAGCAGCGGCAGGGTCTCCACCGCGCGCTCCGGCGCGAAGGCGGCGATCGCCCGCTGCTCTCGGATCAAGGCCTGGCGGGCTGCGGCCGAGAGGTCTCGGAAGGGCGGCTCGCCGGTCAGCAGCGCATTGGAGCGGGCGAGGCGGTCGCGCCGCACGCCGCCGCGCGCATCTGCGAGCAGGATCAGCATCCGTACCACGGCTTCGGCGTAGCCGCCCTCGGCGATGCGGGCGAGGGCGGCGCGGACCTCGGGGGTGGTCTCGGCGCCCGGGCCCGCATCCGTGCGGTCGGTCAGCGGTTCGGCGGCGACTCCGAGCGCCGCGAGCCCGCCATAGACGGCATGGAACGCCGTTTCCACCCAGGCGTCGCGCCAGTCGCGCCAGAGGTCGAGACTGCGTTCCACCGCCTCCGCCCACAGCGACTCCCAGGCCAGGAACGGATTGTCTGGCGCCGCCGGCCGCCGCGCCGCGCGCACCGCCCCGGCGAGGGCGGCGACCGGGAACAGCGCCGGGTTCAGGTCGCTCACCAGGGAGCGGCGCAGCCGCAGCGGATGCAGCCGGCGGCACCATTCCGCGCCCCATTCCGTCGCCGCGGCGCGCACCGCCGGGGCGGCCAGCACGTCGTAGGCCGCCTGCGTCAGCGCGGAGATCTTCGCCACCGCGGGGAAGGCCTCGTTCCTCGCCTCGCCCGAGACGCGGCGGATGTCGGCGACGGTGCGCTTCACCAGTTCCACACGCAGCGGCGCGGCGGGGTCGGCCGGGTCGCCGTCGCGGATCACCATCTCGTAGAGGCCGGGGGGGAGCGCCTCGATCAGTTCGAGCGTGCTCGCGATCTCGCTGTGTTCCCGCCGCGCCACCTTGGCGGAGACGAAGATGCCGAGGTGGCCGATATCCTCGTGCAGCAGGTAGACGATGGTCTGGCCAAGCGCCTTCACCTCCTTCTCGTCGCGGTAGATGTCGGCGATCCAGCGCAGCGCCTGCCCGGGCGGGGTGATGTTGTCGCCGGCCGAGGCGAACACGAACACCGGCGCGCGCACCGCCCGCAGGTTGAAGGACGCGCCGGGGCCGGCGCTGATCAGCCCGCGCGCGAAGCGGTCGCCGACGAACAGGTTCTCGACGATCCAGCGGATCTCGTCCGCGTTCATCAGGTAGAATCCGCCCCACCAGCGCTCGAACTCGAGGAAGCGGGGGGCCTCCGTGTCCACCGCCGCGTAGAGGTTGAAGTATTTGCGGAACCAGGTGTTCCCAGGCGACAGCGCCTCGAAGTTCATCACCAGGTTCGCGCCGTCGAAGCGGCCGTTGCCGAGGTCGGCCAGGAGCGCGGCGGGCCAGGAGCCGCCCGCGAGGCCGCCCAGGTAGCGCATCGGGTTCCGCCCGCGCTCGCCCGCCCAGTAGGAGAGCGGCGCGCCGTTCAGCACCAAGGCGCCGGTCAGTTCGGGCTCCGTCGCGCCGAGCATCATCACCGCCCAGCCGCCCTGGCAGTTGCCGATCACCACGGGCTTCGGCGCCTCGGGATGCCGCGCCGTGACAGCGCGCAGGAACTCGCCCTTCGCGGCGACGATGTCGAGGATGGTCTGGCCGGGCTCCGGGTCGCGGAAGAACACCACGAAATAGACCGGATGGCCGCGGCGCAGCGCGACGCCGACCTGGCTGTCCGACTTGAAGCCGCCGATGCCGGCGCCATGGCCGGCGCGCGGGTCGATGATGACGAAGGGCCGCAGCTTCGGGTCGGTCGGCGGCCAGCCCTCGGGGGGGATGATCCGCGTCAGGGCGTAGTTGCAGGGGCGCGGCAGGCTGCGGCCGTCGAGCAGGATCTCGTAGGGGAACATCAGCACCGGCGGGCAGCCCTCCCGCTCGTGCGCGAGGAAGTCGTTGCCGGCGCGGCGCAGCGTGTCCAGGAACAGGATGCCGCGCTGCGCCGCGTCCACCGCGTAGTCGAAGGCTTCGGCGGCGAGCATCGCCGGGGTGCGCGGCGCGACCGCGGGCGCGGAGAGCGGCCTGAGCGAGGCCGGCAGCGACGCCGCGTGCCGCCCCACGACGTCGAGCAGCGCCTGCGCCTGGCCTGCGGCGCGGGCGAAGGGCAGGGCCGCGCGGGCCAGCAGGTCGGCGGGAGGGATCAGGGACATGGAGCGGTCATTCCAATGCGGCGAGGGCCAGGGTGTGGCGGGCGATCACCGTCTCCTCGTCGGTGTGGCGGACGAGGATGCGGGCGGGGCTGCCGTCGGCGGAGATCACGGGCGCGTTGCGGGCGTTGCGGTCCGGATCGAGGCGGAGGCCGAAGGCCTCAAGCCCGTCGCACACCATCGCGCGCACCGCCGCCGCGTTCTCTCCGATCCCGCCGGTGAACACCAGCGCGTCCACGCCGCCGAGGGTCGCGGCCAGCGCGCCCACCTCCCGCCGCACGCGCCAGGCGTAGTGCGACAGCGCCTGCCGCGCCTCCGGCGCGGGCGAGGCAAGGAGGTCGCGCACATCGGCGCTGATGCCGGACAGCCCGAGCAGCCCGCTCTCGTGATACAGCAGCCGCGTCAGCGCCGCCGCGTCCATGCCGGGGCGAGAGAGCAGGTGCAGGATCAGCCCCGGGTCCACCGATCCGGAACGCGTGCCCATGGGCACGCCGTCGAGCGCGGTGAAGCCCATGCTGCTCTCGATGCTCCGCCCGTCGCGGATGCCGCAGAGCGAGGACCCCGCGCCGAGATGCGCGACGACAAGCCGCCCGCGCGCGAGCGCCGCGTCCTCCGCCGCGATCTGCGCCAGGATCGATTCGTAGGACAGCCCGTGGAAGCCGTAGCGGCACAGCCCCTCCGCGTGGAAGCGGCGCGGCAGGGCGAACACGTCGGCCTCCCAAGGGTGGCTGCGGTGGAAGGCGGTGTCGAAGCAGGCGACCTGCGGCACGCCCGGGAAGGCCGCCGCCGCCGCATCGAGCCCGGCGAGGTTGTGCGGCTGGTGCAGCGGCGCAAGCGGCACGAGTGCTGCGAGACGCGCGCGCAGCGGCGGGTCCACCCGGCGGGGGGCGGCAAGGTCCGGCCCGCCATGCACCACGCGGTGCCCGACGGCGACGATCCGGGCGCCCTCCGCCGCCTCTCGCAGCAGCGCGACGATGGCGGCGATGGCCTGCGCGTGGGTCGCGCCCTGCGCGAGCGGCCGCTGCGATTCCGGCGCATCCCCCGCCGCGCGGAAACGCAGCCTCGGCCTCGCTCCGATCGCTTCCACCTGGCCGCGGAGCAGCCGCCGGGGCGGCGTGCCCCTGGCGTCGAACACCGCGAACTTCACCGAGGACGACCCGGCATTGATCACGAGGACCGCCGGGGCGCCGGACCCGCGCGACATGGCGATACGCCGTCCTTTCGAATCCTTGTGCGGCGGCGCACCATGCCAGGGAGGCGGCGGCCGCGCCATCGCTGCGGCAGGGTTGTGCGCCGCTCGCGGGCTGGCTAGAGACGCCCGCATGACAGTCATGAGGTTGCCGCATGGCGCGGCGCCTCCGCCCCGCCACCCGCCCGGCGCCGCCCGGGCCAAACGTCCTGGGAAGGGAACCCGATGATGAACCGCCGCACGCTCCTCGCCGCCGGCGCCGGCCTGCTCGCCGCGCCGCGGCTCGCCCGCGCGCAGCAGCAGCGCGGCTACATCCTGGCCACCGCCACGATCGGCGGCACCTACTACCCCGTCGGCGTCGCCATCGCGACGATGGTGAAGCTGCGCCTGCAGGGCAGCCGCGGCATCGACATGTCCGCGATCTCGTCGGCCGGTTCGGGCGAGAACATCCGGCTGCTGCGGGAGAACCAGGCGCAGTTCGCCATCCTCCAGGGGCTGTTCGGCGTCTATGCGCGCGACGGGTCGGGCCCGATCCAGCAGCAGGGGCCGCAGCCGAACATCCGCTCGATCGCCAACCTCTGGGGCAATGTCGAGCACTTCCTCCAGCGCGCGAGCCTCTGCCCCACCGGCACCATCGCCGATCTCGCGCAGATGCGCGGCCGCCGCTTCTCGATCGGCGCGCGCAACTCCGGCACCGAGTTCTCCAACCGCTTCATATTCGCCAATCTCGGCATCAACCCCGACGAGCACTTCCAGCTCGTGTTCCAGGGCTTCGGGCCCTCGATCGAATCGCTGCTCGCCGGCCAGATCGACGGCACCAACCCCGGCGGCGGCGTGCCGGTGGCGGCGGTGACGCAGCTCTTCGCCCGCGCGCCGAACGACTTCCGGCTGCTGCAGTTCACGCCGGAACAGGCGCGCCAGGCGGATGGCGGCAACGGGCTGTTCGTGCCCTTCACCATCCCGGCGAACTCCTACCCGAACCAGCCGCAGCCGCTGAACACCATCGTCCAGCCGAACTTCCTCGCCTGCAACGCCGCGGTGCCGGCGGAGGACGTGTACGAGATCACCAAGGCGATGTTCGAGAACCTCCCCTTCCTCAACGCGATCCACGCCGCCACGCGCGAGATCAGCCTGCAGACGGCGCTCGACGGCCTCGTGAACCCGCTGCACCCCGGGGCAGCGCGCTACTATCAGGAGCGCGGGGTGACGATCCCCGAGCGTATCCGCCCGGCCTGACCCGCGCGTGACGGCGGGCGCGACCGCCCCGGATCCGCGCGGCGAGGGCAGCCTCGTCGCGCGGGTCCTGTTCTGGGGCGGCGTCGGGATCTCGGCGTGGCATCTCTGGCTCAACACCTTCGGGGTGATGAGCGAACTCCGCGCCTCGGTCGTGCATTTCGCCATGTTCGCCGCCTTCGGCGCGCTGGCTTGGCCGCTGCTCGGCGGCGGGGGCGCGCGCGGGCGGCTCGCGCTTGCGGCCGACCTCGCGATCGCCGCCCTTGGCATCGGCTGCGTGTTCTACCTCTTCCTCGGCGAGGAGAGCTTCTACGCCCGCGCCAGCACCTTCCTCTGGTACGATTGGGTGTTCTGTGTGGCCGCGCCGGTGATCGCGCTCGAGATGATCCGCCGCACCACCGGCATCACGGTGCCGATCCTCTGCCTGCTCGGCTTCACCTACGTCACGCTGTGGGGGGCCTGGCTTTCGGGGATGCTGCGCTTCCCGGGGCTGTCGGTCGAGATCGCGCTGTTCCGGGTGTTCTACTCGGACGACGGGATGTTCGGGAACATCGCGCAGATCTCCTGGAACCTGGTCGCGATGTTCATCATCTTCGGCGCCTTCCTGCAGGTGTCGGGGGCGGATCGCTTCGTGCTCGACATCGGGCGGGCGATCGCGAAGCGCATGCAGGGGGGGCCCGGGTTCGTCGCCGTCATCGCCTCGGCGCTGTCCGGCACCATCTCGGGTTCGGCGGTGGCGAACGTCACCTCCACCGGCGCCGTGACGATCCCGCTCATGAAGCGCGCGGGGTTCAAGCCGCATTTCGCGGCCGGCGTCGAGACGGCGGCGAGCACCGGCGGCGGCATCCTGCCCCCGATCATGGGCGCGGGCGCCTTCATCATGGCCTCCGTCACCGCGATCCCATACCTCCACATCGCGGCGGTGTCGGCGATTCCCGCGCTCGTGTTCTTCGCCGGCGTGGCGATGGGGGTGCGGATCCATGCCAAGCGCCACGACATCCGCTTCGTGGACGAGGAGGCACCGCCGCTGTGGGAGACGGTGCGGCGCCGCGGCCTGCCCTTCCTGATCCCCTTCGGCGTGCTGCTCTATCTGCTGTTCACCGGCGTCGGACCGGCCTTCGCGGCCGGCGTCGCGACGGCCGCGGTGGTGGTCGTCTCCTGGCTGTCCGACACGCCGATGGGCCCGCGCCGCATTCTCGAGGCGCTGGCGCTCGGCGCGCGCACCATGGCGCCGACGGCGGTGCTGCTGGTCGGCATCGGCATCCTGATCTCTGCGGTGGCGACGACCGGCCTCGGCAACGTGTTCTCGCTGATGGTCGACCGGTGGGCGGGCGGCAACCTTGCGGTGGCGCTGGTGCTGATCGGACTCGCCTCGCTCGTGCTCGGCGCGGCGCTGCCGGTCACGGCGTCCTATGTCGTGCTGGCCACGCTCTCGGCGCCGGCGCTGACGGACATGATCCTCGCCCATGCGGCGAACGCGGCGCTGGTTGCGGGCAGCATCCCGGACATGCTGCGGATGGTGGCGATGCTCGCCGCCCCCGACATGACGCTGCCGCCGCCCGGCCAGGGCATGGCGGCGGCGGATGCGGCGCGGCTCCTTTCCGCCATCCCGGCGGACATGCGGGCGCAGATCTACGACCAGATCCTGAGCCCGGGGGCCGCCACGCTCGCGCTGCTTTCGGCCCACATGATCATCTTCTGGCTGAGCCAGGACAGCAACGTGACGCCGCCCGTCTGCATCCCCGCCTATGCGGCGGCGGCCATCGCCCAGGCCTCTCCGATCGCGACCGGGATGGTGGCGTGGCGGCTGGCGAAGTCGCTCTACTTCGTGCCCCTCATCATGGCCTATCAGCCTTTCCTGTCGGGGGACATCCTGGTGCAGCTCAAGATCGCGGCCTTCGCGCTGCCCGGCATCTACGCCCTGTCGGCGGCGATCGAGGGCCATGCCGAGGCGCCGCTGACATGGCCCGAGCGCATCGTGATGGCGGTGGCGGGGTTCGTGCTGATCGTGCCCTTCGGGGATTGGCTGAACTGGGTGGCGCTCGCTGCTGTTGCGGGCGTGATGGCGGTGAACCTGGCGCGGGACCGGCGCCTGGCCCGCGGCTAGCGTCCGCCGGTACGGGGTAGGCGGAGGGGCGCCCAGGTCCTGGGCTCAAATCGTGTCCACAGCCTGATGGTGGCGAGAGCGATTGTGCTGAGGTCGTTTCGTGCGAGTTTGTCGAAGCGTGTGGCGAGTCGGCGGAAGTGCTTGAGTCGGTTGAAGCATCGCTCGATCAGGTTGCGCTGTCGGTAGAGCGCTGGCGCCACGGTGATCTGCTTGCGTTTCTGCCGTGTGGTGGGGACGTGGTCGCGGCTGCCGGCGGCGCGGATGCGCTGGCGGACCTCGTTGTAGTCGCAGCCGCGGTCGGCCACGACGTCGCTGCCTGGGGCGAGGCCGGCGAGCAGGTCCGGCACGGCGCGCATGTCTGCGGCCTGGCCCGCGGAGAGGGCCAGGCGCACCGGCAGGCCGCGGGCGT
>JANWXJ010000077.1 GCA_025055335.1 Acetobacteraceae bacterium | reverse complement strand
AGATGGCCGCCTTCGAGGATCCGGACTGGAGGCCCGGCGCCGCCCCGCGCTTCTGGCTGTACGAGACCGACGAGCCGCCGCCGCCCGAGGTGCTGGAATAGAGGCGGCGGCACGGAAGCGGCCGCCCTCAGGCCCGGCGCGGCAGGATCCCCCGCACCTCCGCCGCCATGTCGCGCAGCGCCACCTCTGGTGCGGCGTGGCAAGCGATCACGCGCGATGCGGTGGTCTTGGTCACCTGAAAGATCCGCACCCCGGTCCGGCCAAGGGCAGCATACCAGGGCGACCTGTTGCCCGGCTGCCCAGTGACCTCGCGGACCGTCGGATTGTCGCGGCGGAACTCGGACAGCCAGCGCGGATCACCGATCCCACTCTGGTTTCCGCTGTTCTGGCTATCTGCGCCCCCCCACTCGGGGCCGACGGCGACGGCCGCTGCGCCGGGTTGGTGCTGCGTGCCGGCATCCCCGTCTCGGCCAGGAAGCGCTTGCGCCAGCGGAGCGTGTCGAGGCCCGACGGACTGTCGAAGGCGACGTGGCTCCCGTCCGGCGTCGCCTTCCGGCCGTGGCGCAGCAGCCGGAGCGGCTGGAGCGTCCACTCCGACCATGCGAAGCACGCACCGCCCTTGCCTATGCGCTCGTTCAGCGCGATGGCCATGCGGATGTGCCCGCCCCGTTCGGCCGGAAGCGCGCCGGGATCGAAGCCGGCGCGGCGGACGAGTTCGCGGTTGACGTTGGCGAGGCGGTGGAGGCTGCGAAGCCGGGGCCGGCCTGACGCCTCTTGAGGGGGGGCCGGCCGGCGCAACGCGTCGGACCAGCCCTGCATGCCCGCCGTCAGATCTTGATGTAGGCGAAGCCCTGCATCTGCAGCGCGCCGATCTGCCCGACGCCGCTCGGCACGACATCCTCCTCGGTCGCCTCGTAGAGCTGGGACAGCGGGATGTTGCCGCGCGCCAGCGTGATGCGGCAGATCTCGAACCGCACGCCGGCGAGCTTCAGCTCGTCTACCGCAGCGGCTACCTGCGGGTCGTTCCGTGCGGCGAAACGCAGCAGGTTGATGCCGGGCCCGTGCATCACCACCCGCAGGTCGAACCCCCCGGGCGGCAGCACCGTCAGGTGGTTGCTGACGTTCGTCAGCATCTGCTTGTAGTAGGAGAACTCCTCGCCGCCCGGCTGGTTCAGGTGATAGACGATCTTCGGCATCGCCGCCGGCTGCGCCTGCGCCGCGACAGGCACGACGGCTGCGGCGGCCGCCATCCCCCGCCGCCCGATGGTTCCCTTCATGGCTGCCTCCCTCCGTACGGCGCGCGTGTCGCCGGTTGCTACTGCGGCTCCGACGTGCCGCTCTCCGATCCGGGCCGGACGAACTGGCGGCTGTCCATTGTCACCGTCACCGGGCGGCCCTGGCGGCAGTTCGTCATGCAGGCCTCGTTCGGCGTGTCGGGCCGCGCCTCCAGCACGAAGCCGTTTCGGTTCGGCATCTCGACGCGCGGCAGGCTCTCGCGGTCGGCCACGAAATCCTCCGGCACGAGTTCGTTGAGGTGCAGGATATAGGCGGTGATCGCGTAGTATTCGTCGTTCGAGAGGCTCTGCGGCGCCGCATAGGGCATGGCGCGACGGATGTAGTCGAACACCATCGGCGCGTGCTGCCAGAAGGACCCGACGGTGCGCCGCGGGGCGTCCGTCGTCAGGCTGCCGCGGCCGCCCATCAGCGCCGGCCAGCGGTCTATCCCTTCGCCGAAATCGCCGTGGCAGGAGGCGCAGTGCTGGATGTAGAGCTCCTCGCCGTCGCGCGCGCTGCCGCGGCCGGGCGGCAGGTTGCGCCCATCGGGGCCGATCGCGATGTCCCAGCCGGCGATCTCGGCGCCGGTGGCCGGCCGGCCGATACCCGGGATCGCCGGCGGGAGCGAGATGTTGCGCGGCGGGGGCCACGGCACGTCGCCGCGCGTGCGCTCGCCGGGCGGCGCCTCGAAGGGGCGGTAGAGCGCCGTCACGTCGCGCGGCGGCGACGACTGCTGCGCGATAGCGAACCCGCCGAACGCGAGGAGCGGCAGGACGAACAGCGCGGACTTACGCATCGATCTGGACATTCACCACCGTCCCGTCGGGCTCCACGAGCCAGGTGTGGATGCTGTTCTTGTGATAGATGCTCTCCACCCCGCGCACCGCGCGAAGCGCGGCGATGGTGGGCTGCACGCGCCCGGTCTCGTCCATCGCGCGGGACTGCAGATAGGCGACCTGCCCTTCGCGCCATTCCCACGGGATGCGGAAGCGGGTGAGCGCCATCGGCAGCACCGGTTCCTGCAGTTCGGCGCTGCGCCAGTTGTCGCCCCCGTCCACCGAGACATCCACCCGCGTGACGCGCCCCGCGCCGGACCAGGCAAGCCCGGTGATCTCGACGAAGCCCGGCCGGCCGTTCAGCGGCTTCTCCGGGCAGGGGAAGGTAATCACGCTGTTCACCTCGTTGACGAAGGTGAACTGGCGCGAGAGCCCGTCGGGCATCAGGTCGGTGTAGGTGCGCGTCTCCCAGCGGGTGAACCAGGGCCGGTCGCCCACCTCGATCCGGCGCAGCCACTTCACCCACATGTTGCCCTCGTAGCCGGGCAGCACGAGGCGAACGGGATAGCCCTGCTGCGGGCGCACCGCCTCGCCGTTCTGCCCGTAGGCGACGATCGCGTCGTCGAGCGCCTTGGCGAGCGGCACCGAACGGGCGAGGTGGGACGCGTCAGACCCTTCGCACAACAGCCACGAGGCGCCGGGACGCAGCCCCGTCTGCGCGAGAAGCACCTTGAGCGGCACGCCGGTCCATTCCGAGCAGGACAGCATGCCGTGGGTGTACTGCACGCCCGACATCTGCGCCCCGCGCCACTCCATCCCCCCGTTCGCGGGGCACTCGATGAACAGGATGCGGGAGACGGAGGGCAGCCGCCTCAGGTCCTCGAGCGTGAAGATCAGCGGCCGCTCCACGAGCCCGTGGATCATCAGCCGGTAGTCCTCCGGATCGATGTCCGGCACGCCGCCGTGGTGGCGCTCGAAATGCAGGCCCGAGGGCGTGATGATGCCGTGCATCTCGGCGAGCGGCGTGAAGGAGACCGAGGAGATGCGGTCCGGCGTCAGCCAGGGAACGTAGCGGCGCACCGCCGTCTCGTGGCGCGAGCGGCTGCCGTAGGGCTCCTCGATCACGCCGGGGCCGAGGGTGCGGCTCCATTCCGGCAGGTTCGGCGGGTGGTTCTCCGGATTGCCGGCGGCGAGAACGGCGCCGCCCGGCAGGCCGACGGCGGCACCCGCGCCCGCCACCGCCCGCAGCAGGCCGCGGCGCGAGGCGGGGCCGGTCGGAGCTGTCTTCGTCATCGCGTGGCCTCTTTCAGCCGAACATCTCGCCGGTGATCGCGTCGTACCAGCCGTCGGCGTAGATCGCCTCGAGCCGGCGGAACTCGGCGCGGCGGTCGGCCGGCAGGGCGCTGTTGCGCGGGCTGATGCCGCCCGAACCCTCCACCTCGGTCAGACGCTCGCCGCCGCGGAAGACGCCGACGATCGAGATCCCGTAGTCCTCCCCCACATGGCTGTAGCAGGTGTTGAAGTACACCGCGGGCGGGGGCTCGCGGCCGGCGAGCGAGGCGGCGATGCAGGCGATCGCGTGCTTGGCCTGCGTGCTGGCGGCGAAGCCCGATTTCGGCATCGGCGCGGCGATGGTGGCATCCCCAAGCACCCAGATGTCGGACACCTGCGCGCTCTCGAAGGTGGCGGGCTTGATCGGGCACCAGCCGGAGGCGTTGGCAAGCCCCGCATCGCGGGCGATCTGGCCGGCCATCTGCGGCGGGATCACGTTCACCACGTCGCCGCGCACCCGGTCGCGGAACTCGGTGACGCACTCCAGCGCCTCGGGGTTCACGGCCGTCACGCGCCCGTCGTTCGAGGCGCCGCGCCACTCGATCATGCCGGGATAGAGCTCCTCCCACGCGTCCTGGAACAGCGGCTGCTTGGAGAAGCCGTTCTTCGCGTCGAGCGCCAGGATCTTGGCGCGCGGGTTGTGGCGCTTGAAGTACTCGGCCACCATGCTGATGCGCTCGTAGGGGCCGGGGGGGCAGCGGAAGGGGTTGTCGGGGATCGCCATCACGAACACCCCGCCCTGTCGCATCTCGCGCAGCTGCCGTTCGAGCACCGTGATCGGCTGCACATAGGGCGCCCAGCCATGCGGCATGCGGGCCGAGGCCGCCTGGTCGTAGCGCTCGATCGCGCCCCAGCGCAGGTCGATCCCGGGAGAGACGACGAGCCTGTCGTAAGGCACCTCCGCCCCGTCCGAGAGGCGCACGCGCTTGGCCTGCGGATCGATGGCCGTGGCCCGCTGGTGCACGACGCGGACGCCCCGCGCCGCGAGCCGCTCGTAGCCGAAGGTGATGCTCTCGATCGTGCGGCGCCCGGCCAGCACCAGGTTGCCGTAGGGGCAGGTGGTGAAGGTCCGGTTCTGCTCGATCAGCGTCACGTCGAGCGCGGGGAAGCGGTCGCGCGCGAAGCGGGCGGCCGAGGCGCCGCCGAAGCCGCCGCCGATGATGACGACGCGGCCGGCGTTCTGCGCGCGGGCGAGGCTTGGTGCGGCGAGTGCCGCGGCGGCGACCGGCGCGGCGGCGAGCAGGGTGCGGCGGGAGATCGTCATGGCCCTCTCTCCTCTCACTGCGCGCGGGCGAAATGCGCGGCGAGCGCCGCGATCTCCGCCTCGGTGTAGCCGCGGGCGATGCGGCCCATCACGGTGTTCGGGCGCTCGTTGGCGCGGAAGGCGCGCATGAGCTCGACGAAGTGCTCGCGCCCGTGCATCTGCCGGATGCTCGGGATGCCGTGGCCGCCCTCTCCGGTCACGCCGTGGCAGCCGGCGCAGGCACTGCCGAGCAGCGCGCCGTCCGGCACCTGGGCGGCGGCGGTGCCGCAGGCGAGCAGCGCCGCGGCTGCGAGCGAGGGAATCCGCATGTCTCGTCTCCTCCGGCCCTCGACGTCTCGGGCTCTTATCTTCACACTCGACAAGGTTAGAAGGCATGGTGCGACCCCGTAAAGGGGGTCTGTCGCGGGGTGCGCAAGCTGCCGATGCACGGCCGGTTCGAGATCTCACGGGCGGGAGCCCCGACGCGGCGCCAAGCGCTCGGCGCCGCCGTGGCGGCGCTGGCCTGCCCGGTCGCCGTGTCCTCGGAAGACCGCGCGGTAGGGGCGGCGCGGCTTGTCATGCTGGAACGCCACGACTGCCCGTGGTGCCGCCGCTGGCTGCGCGAGGTGGGCGAGGCGGCGTGGAACAACTCCGATCTCGGGCGGCGCGCGCCGCTCCGGCGCGTCGATGTCGGACGCGGATTGCCGGAGGATCTCGCCGGCCTGCGCAACTGGCGCTTCACGCCGACCTTCGTGCTGATGGCCGAGGGGCGGGAGGTCGGCCGGATCACCGGCTACCAGAGCGACTGGTTCTTCTGGCAGCAGGCGGAGGCGCTGCTCGCCCGCCTGCCGCCCACGCCACCGAGGGAGGACACCCGATGAGACGCACCCTTCTCGCCGCGCTGGCCGCCGCAACGCTGGCCGCGCCTGCCGCCCGTGCGGAGGATCTCGTGACGTTCCGCGCGATGTCGCCCGCGCTCGCGCTCGACCTCGCCCGCGCCGCGCTCGAGGATTGCCGGGCCCGCGGCTTCCAGGTGGCGGTCGCGGTCGTGGACCGCTTCGGGGTGCCGCAGGTGCTGCTGCGCGACACGCTGGCCGGCATCCACACGCCCGAGACGGCCATCGCCAAGGCGCGCACCGCCGTCTCCTTCCGCGCGCCGACGGAGGAGCTCTCCGCGCTCACCCAGGCCGGGCAGCTCAACAGCGCGATCCGCCACATCCCGGGCTTCGTGTTCCTGGGCGGCGGCGTGCCGGTGGAGGCGGGCGGGATGATCGTCGGCGGCATCGGCATCTCCGGCGGGCCGGGCGGCGCCGAGGACGACGCCTGCGCCCGCGCCGGCATCGCCGCCGTCGAGGACCGGCTGCTGATGTGAGGCCGCTACGGCCGGAGGTGCACCCATCCCATCAGCGTGCGCTCGACGATCTCGGGCAGGCCGTTCTGCACCACCGCGACGTCAGGCAGCAGCGCCTCCGGCCCGAGGCCGAGCGAATCGAGCGTCGCGCCGCAGGCAACGAAGGCGATGTCGTAGGCCTGGAGCGACGCGACGCGCTCGGCCACCTGCGTCTCCGCCGCGATCAGGTGGCGCACGCCCGGCCCGTAGGCGACCAGCATGATCTCGACGAAATCCTGGCCGTAGAAGCCCTGGATGTTGATGACGTTGCCGAACACCGCGTTGGCCCGCGCCGGATCCCCCTCCGGCAGCGAGACGACGATGCGCCGCGGCCGCTCCATCGTCGGGCGCGGCTCGGCGAGCGGCGTCTCCCGCCGCTGCGCGAGCGCCGGCAGGGGCAGGGCAAGGGCGGCAAGGAGCAGGGAGCGTCGTGCGATCATCGTCCGCTGGCCTCCGGCGAGAGGATGAGGTGCGACATCAGGCGGTCCACCGGCGCGTAGTCGTCGGTCAGCACCGGCACGCCCGCGGCCTCGGCGCGGGCGGCCACGAAGTCGGGCGGCAGCCGCGCCCAGCCCCGCGGCGGCCCGCGCGCGGCGGCGATCCGCGCCGCCTCCGTCGGCGTGTCGGAGGCGAGGACGAGATAGGTGATTCGCCGCCCGGGCGGCTGCTCCGCCATCTCCACCCACACCTCGACATGCGGGAAGTCGAGCGCGAGCGTCCGCACCAGCGCCAGCAGGAAGCGCGGCTGCCGCCGGTCCTCCATCACGTTCACGAGATACGCCCCACCGGGCGCGAGGCGCGCGCGCACCGCCCGGTGCCACTCCCGCGTGACGAGATGCACAGGCATCGCCAGGTCCTGGAAGGCGTCGGCGAAGACGACGTCGAACCTGGGCCCGGGCGGCAGCGCCTGCAGCGCCGGCCGCGCGTCGCGCGCGAGCACCGTGAGCGCCGGGCTGTCCGGCAGCCAGAAGGCGCTGCGGGCCAGATCGGCCACGGTCGCGTCGATCTCGGCGACGACGAGATCGGCCTCCGGGAACTCGCTGGCCCAGGCGCGCGGCAGGGTGAAGGCGCCGCCGCCGGCGAAGAAGGCGCGCGGCCGGTCGGAGAGGCCGCGCCGCCGCAGGAGCTCGTCGGCGAGGTGGAGGTAGGGCTGCACCAGCAGCCGCGGCTCGTCGCGCACGTTCACGCCATGGGCGAGATGATCGAGCACCAGCAGCCGCGCCGGCTGGCCGACCAGAGGCTCGGCATCCACCACGCGCAGGCAGGCATAGGCCGATTCCGCGTCGCACAGGCGGGCGAAGGCCGGCAGCGCCGAGGCCAGCCCCGGCGCCGCCACCGCCACCGCCCCGGCCGCCACCGCCACCCGGGCGCCGGCCGCGGCGGCGAGGTTCATCGCGGCAAGGAGCCCGTAGAGCAGGGCGCAGACGAGCATCGCGCCCGATGAGCCCACCCAGGCCAGCAGCAGGAAGCCGGCCGCCAGCGTGCCGCCGATGGCGCCGAGCGCCGAGAGCGCGAACAGCCGCCCGAGAACGCGGCCCGTCTCGCCCTTCGCCGCCTCCTCCACCGCGAGTTTCGTCACGATGGGAGAGACCGCGCCGACCAGCAGCGACGGCGCCAGGAACCCGGCGAGCGCGAAGCCGAGCATGGCAACCAGCGGGTTCACCCCCGGCGCATCCAGGAACGGAGCGGCCATGCGCAGCGCAGGAACGGCGAGCAGCGTCGTCGCCGCGCAGCCCGCCAGCAGCCAGAAGAGCCGCAGGTGGCCGCGCCGCCGGTCGCAGTCGGGCCCGGCGAGCCGCCCGCCCCACCAGTGGCCGAGCGAGAAGCCGCCGAGCACCACCGCGATCACCGCCGTCCAGGAATGGACGCTCATGCCGACATAGGGCGCGAGCAGCCGCCCGGCGACGATCTCGACCACGAGGCCGAGCGCGCTGGCCAGCAGGATCGTGGCGCCGTCCAGCCAGGGCCTCATCCGCATTGACGCAACCTTCGCAACAGCGCAGATGATTCGCCAACGACCCGGAGGAACCGCCGATGCCGACCCTCCCCCGCCGCCGCCTGCTGGCAGGGCTCGCGCTCTCCCCGGCGATGGCCGCCGCCGCGCCCGTCCGCACCGAAAGCGGCTACACGCAGGACTGGTTCCACGAAGGCTTCCTCGACCTGCCGGAGGAACTGGCGGACGCCACCGCCGCCGGGCTGCGGCTTGCCGTCGTGTTCGACCAGCGCGGCTGCCCCTACTGCCGCGAGATGCACACCGACCACCTGGTGCAGCCGGACATCGAGGGCTTCATCCGCCCGCGCTTCCGCATGGTGCAGATGGACCTGCACGGATCGCGCGAGGCGACGGACTTCGACGGCGAGAGGATGGAGGAGCGCGCGCTTGCCCGCCGCTGGCGCGTGACCTTCACGCCGACCATCCTGTTCTTCCCGGAACAGGCGCCGCGCCGCCCGGGGCGCGAGATCGAGGTCGCGCGCATGCACGGGCTGATGCCGAAGCCAGAGTTCCTCGACCTGTTCCGCTTCGTGCACGAGCGCGGCTACGCCGACGGCACCGAGTTCCGCGCCTGGCGGCAGCGGCGGCTGCGCGGCTAGAGGCGTCATCCGAAGCGCCCGAGATCGGGCCAGCGTTCCAGCATCCAGGCGCCGATCTCCTGGAAGGTGCCGGTCATCACCATCACCCCGGTGCCGACCAGCAGCGCGCCGACGGCGATCTCGACCTTGCGGAAGTGCTTCCGGAAGCGCTGCACGAAGCGCAGGAAGGGCGTGACGAAGGCCGCCGCCAGCAGGAAGGGCACGCCGATCCCCATGGCATAGACGAACAGCAAAGAGGCGCCCTCGATCGCGCTGCTGCGGGAGGCGGCGATGGTCAGGATGCCGGCCAGGATCGGCCCGACGCAGGGCGTCCAGCCGAAGGCGAAGGCGAGTCCGACGACATAGGCGCCGGCCGGCGAGACGGGCCGTTCCTTCGTGGTGAAGCGCTTCTCGTAGTTGAGGAAGGACAGGCGAAGCACGCCGGCGAAATGCAGCCCGAAGGCGATCAGCACCGCACCGGCGACGACCGCCGCCGTCTCCAGATGATCCTGCAGCAGCTGCGACACCGCCGACGCCGTGGCGCCGAGCGCCGTGAACACGGTGGCGAAGCCGAGCACGAAGAACAGCGCCGCCGACAGCACGCGCAGGCGGTCGGGCGCCTCGGCCACCGGGCCGCCGGGGGCGGCGCGCAGCGTCACGCCGCCGAGGAAGCCGAGATAGGGGATGATCAGCGGCAGCACGCAGGGCGACAGGAAGGACAGCGCGCCGCCCGCCAGCGCCGCGGCGTAGCCGATCTCCATCGCCGCGCTACACGCCCGTCAGGCGCACGTCGTTGCGCGGCTCGACGCGCAGCGGCCCGCGGGCGAGATGGGCGAACACCACCTCCCAGACCGGCGGACCCTGCGTGCCCTCGTTGATCGAGGCCCAGCCGGCCACCGTGTACTCGCGCCCCGGCTCGATCGGCTGGCCGGTGCGCTTGAGCCGCAGATCCGACACGCGCCGCCCCGACGGCGCCGACACGTCGAGCGTGAAGGTGATGCCGCCCGTCCGCACCATGTCCCCGCCCTGCTGGTAGTAGGGGTCGGGGTTGAACAGGTTGTCGGCGACGTCCTCCAGCACCGTCTTCAGCATCTCGCCGCGCATCGGGATGCGGTAGGCGTTGGGGTAGGTGATGGCGGTCTGCGCCCAGACATCCTCGGCGGTGATGTCGGTGCCGGGCAGCACCGAGGTGCCCCAGCGGAAGCCGGGCGAGAGGGCGATCTCGGCATCGCGCTGTTCCAGCAGCGCGTCGCAGATCACGTCGTCCCAGGTGCCGGCGGTGTTGCCGCGGCGGAACAGCAGGCTTTCCGTGCGGCCCACCACGCGGGCGAGGTCAGCGGCGTAGGGCGCGCGCAACCGCTCGACCAGCGACGCCATCCCGGCATCCGGCGTGATGGCGTTGCTGAAGATCGGGATCAGCGCGTGGCGGAAATCCGTCACGCGGCCGCCTCGCACCTCGAGGTCGAGGCGGCTGATGAACTTCCCGCAGGCGCCGGTGGCGACCAGCAGCGTGTTGCCGACCTGCAAGGGCCGCGGCATCGCGTCATGCGTGTGGCCCGTGAGGATCACGTCGATCCCCGGCACGCGGCCGGCCATCTTGCGGTCCACGTCGAAACCGTTGTGCGAGAGCAGCACCACCACCTCGGCGCCATCCGCCCGCGCCGCCTGCACGCGCTCGGCGACCTTCTCCTCCTTGATGCCGAAGGACCATTCCGGGAACATCCAGCGCGGATTGGCGATCGGCGTGTAGGGGAAGGCCTGGCCGACGACGGCGATCTTCACGCCGCCCCGCTCGAAGATCGCGGTGTGCGGGAAGACGTCCTCGTTCCACTCGGTGTCCTGGATGTTGCTGCCGAGGAAGGGCGCTCCGAGCCGCTCGGCCAGTTCCTTCACCCGCTCCGCGCCGTAGGTGAACTCCCAGTGGCCGACCATGGCATCCACGCCGAGCGCCTTCTGCACTTCCACCATGTCCTCGCCGCGCGTGCGCAGGCTGGTCCAGGAGCCCTGCCAGGTGTCCCCGCCGTCGAGCAGCAGCGTGCGGCCAGGGCGCTCGGCGCGGATCGCCTTCAGCACGGTGGCGATGCGGTCCACCCCGCCCATCGGCCCGAAGCGGCGGGCGAGCGCGGCGAAATCCGTGTGCGCCAGAGCATGCGCCATGGCGCTGCCGGGCGCGATGTCGAAGGCGCGCAGGAAGGCCTCGCCGGTGATGTGCGGCAGCACGCCGCGCGCCTCGCCGACGCCGAGGTTCGTCTCCGGCTCGCGGAAGAACATCGGCGTGAGCTGCGCGTGCAGGTCGGTGGTGTGCAGGATCGTCACATGGCCGAGCGGCCGGAAGCGCAGCAGCTCGTCCTGGGTCGGCGCCTGCTGCGCGCGGGCGGGCAGCGCGGCGAGCGCCGCGGCGGCGGCGAGAAGGTCGCGGCGGGTGATCATCTGGGGCTCCTTCGCCGCGTCAGCGGCGGACGGACGGGCTTTCCACCGGCAGGCCCTGGGCCCGCCAGGCGAGGTAGAACTCGAGGTTGGTGAACTCCTCGCCGCCCATCGGCGGCGCCTCCCCCCGCACGTCATTCACGCAGCCCTGCAGGCGGAACTGCAGGCTGATGACGCGCTGCTCCTTCAGCCGGTAGGTCGGGAAGCCGTTGGACATGCCCTGGCTCAGCAGGTCGGCGCGGAGGTAGCGGCCGTAGTTGTCCTCGTGGCAGGAGCCGCAGCGCATGTCGAGCTGGCCGCGGCGGGTGTTGTAGAAGCGCTCGCCGGCGTCGAAGAACGGCCGCGCGGGGCCGGAGATGTCCACGTTCACCGGCATGCCGCGCGATTGCAGCGCGATGAATGTGGTGATGGCGTTCAGCGGCCGGCTGTCGATCGGCAGCGCGGGCGCGCCCATCCGCTCGGTGCGGCAGATGTTCACCTGCTGCTCCAGCGTCACGACGCGCTGCAACCGCGGGTGGTAGGCGGGCATGCGGGCGCGCACGCCGCGCATCGTCTCGCGCGCGTCCTGGTGGCAGGAGGCGCAGGACTGGCCGGACGTGCCCTCCACCCGGTTCCACGCCTCCTCGCCTTCCTCCACCCAGAGGAAGGCGGGGTTCAGGAAGTCGTCGTCCTGGATGGCGAGCGTCTCTGGGGTGGCGAAATGCCGCCCCGACATCGGGTTCGGGATCTGGCGCTGCGGCTCGGGCGGGCCGCCCTGGGCGAGAGCGACGGCGGCGACGAGCGCCGCCGCCCCGATGCCGACCAGCGCCGCCCGCCGCATGCTGCCTCTCCCGCCGTTACGCCAGACGCAGGTCTTGCGTCGCGGTCCGGCTCTCGCCGGCGTCGTTGGTCCAGGTGAACTCGAAGCGGCCGGGACGTTCGGCCTTGAACTGGAAGGCGATGTAGGGGTTCGCCGAGATCGCGGGGGCGAGATCCATGGCGAACACCAACTCGCCTTCGAACTTCGCCTCGAAGCGGCGGATGATGTCGCGCGGGATGACGTTGCCCGCCTGGTCGCGGCGCTGGCCGGTCTCCATCACGTGGGAGATCAGCGTGCGGATCTCGATGATCTCGCCCGCCCGGACCTGCGCCGGGAGGCGGACGCGGGGCTGCCCGATCGGTGCGGCCATGGTGGTGTCTCCTTCCGTCTCGTCAGCCGCCGCAGCCGCCGATGGTGACCTTCACCTCGGCGCGCGTGATGAACAGGGAACCGTCGTTCATCTCGGCCAGCACGATCAGATCCTGCGTCTGGCCGAGGCGGATGCGGGTGTCCACCTGCGCGCGGCCCGTCGCCGGCGTGAGGTGGAACACGGCGACATCCGGCGTCGGGTTCTTGTCGGCGAAGACGTGGATGCGCTGCACGTGGTCGGCCGCCGTCATCGGGCTCTCGACAGAGACGGTGATCGGCACGGTGTTGCCGTTCTCGGCGATCGGCGGGGCGCGCAGCGTGATCCGGCCCTCCTGCGGCGTGCGGCTGCCGCGCACGCGGTCCACCGCCGCCTGGGCGCCGGCCGAAAGCTGGGCAGAGGCGGGCAGCGGCAGGATCGCCACCGCGGCGCCGGCGGCGGCGAGCGCGAGCACGCCGCGCCGCGTCGGGGTTCGGGGAGTTGTCATGCGGGTCTCCATCGGCGGTCAGCGGAGCGTGAGCAGATAGGCGAGGATGTCCTCGACTTCCTGCGCGGTGAGCATGGGGCGTCCGGCCCAGTCTCGGCGCACGGCCGTCAGGCCCTCGACGCGGTAGAAGGAGGGCATGTTGCTGTCGGGGTTGATGCGCTTGCTGTCCACGATGCGCAGCCGGAGTTCGCCTTCCGTCCAGCGGCTGGCGACGCCGTCCAGCGGCGGGCCGAGATCGCCCTGGAAATCGGCGTTCACCGGCATGTTGTGGCAGGTGACGCAGTTGCCCTTCGAGCGGTCGAGCGCCAGCGCGCGGCCCCGGTCCGGATCGCCCGGCGTGCCGGTGAGGGATTCCGGGATCGCGTCGTCCACGACACGATACGGCACGAGCGGACCGGTCTGGGCGAGGGCAGCGCCGGTGAGGCCGATCGCAAGCCCGAGAAAAAGCTTCGCAGCACCCAACCGCATCACGCCGCTTCCCCCATGCGCGCCCGGCGGCGCGTGGTTATCTTCATGATTATGAAGTGAACCATGCGGCGGACCCGGAGCGCAAGTGGAGAATGCGCTGCGGGGAGGCCTCGGCCGGCATCCGGAGGCGTGGGGGTCCTTGAGGGCGGAGGCTCGCCAGCGGATGCGAGGCGCCTGCCGAAGCGGGCGGCAGAGGGGGAAAGCCGAAGGAGACGGCGCAGCGGACCGGCGCGAGGGACGTCCGGGCCGCCCGGCCGGCCATGGCGGTCGCTCGAGCGTCTCGCGGCCGTGGGATGGCCGCAGGCGCGATGGCGTTGCGGCATGCGTCCGGTCTGAAGCCCCGGGGAGGGACGGTGCCGAACAGGCAAGCATGCAGCCGGGCCACTGCGAGGCCTGCCTTGCCCAGCGTGTCGCTTCCGCGTGGCCGCGGGGGGCTTTGCCGTGCTCGGCACGGACCGGATCCGGGGATCGCCTTGCGGCCGGCTGGGGCTCGCCTTGCGGGTCCGGGCCGGGCATCTGCGGTTCGGCTTCGACCTGCCCTGCCGCCGGTTCGACGGCTCCCCCAGGACGACCCGTCCTGCCCACGGCCGGGCTCGGTCCGCAACGGCGAGCGGGACTGCCGCGGCCGGGACCGAGCCCGCGACCGCTTGGCCGGGTGGGGCTCCCCGCCGAGCCCGATAGGCTTCGGGCAGCCCGACCGCAGCCCGCCGCGAAACCCCGGCGACACAGGGGACCGGAAGGGAAGCCTGAGGGAAAGGATCCGATGTCCCGAACCCTTCCCCCCGCCCGGCGGCCGGTTCTACACCCGTTCCATGCCCGCCGGCCCGATTCGCATCCTCGGCCTCGACCCGGGCCTCCAGCACACCGGCTGGGGGCTGATCCGGCAGGACGGGTCGCGGCTGTCCCATCTCGGCGATGGCGTCATCTCCACCGACGCGTCGCTGCCCTTGGCCGAGCGGCTCCTGCAACTGCACCGCGGCCTCGCGGCCGTCATCGCGCTGCACGAGCCGCACGAGGCGGCGGTCGAGCGCACCTATGTCGCGCGCAACCCGGATTCGGCGCTGAAGCTCGGCCAGGCGCGCGGCGTGGTGCTGCTCGCGCCCGCGCTCGCCGGTATCCCGGTCGCGGAATACCAGGCGATGGAGGTGAAGCGCGCGGTGGTGGGCACCGGGCATGCGCTGAAGGAGCAGGTGACGGACATGGTGCGCCGGCTGCTGCCCGGGGTGCGGCCGCAGCGGGCCGATGCCGCCGATGCGCTGGCGGTGGCCATCTGCCACGCCCATTCGCGCCGCGGGGCGGTCGGGCTCGCGCGCGTCGCGGCGGCGCCATGATCGGGCGGCTGACCGGGCGGCCCGCCGAGATCACCGAGACGGGCTGCATCCTGGATGTCAACGGCGTCGGCTATCTGCTCTCCTGCTCCACCGCCACGCTGGCGGCGCTGCGCGACACCCAGGGGCCGGTGACGCTGCTGGTCGAGACCGAGGTGCGGCAGGATGCGATCCTGCTCGCCGGCTTCCTCTCCGCCACCGAGCGCGATGCCTTCCGGAAGCTGACGACGATCCAGCAGGTCGGGCGGCGCGTCGCGCTCGACATCCTCTCCGCCCTGCCGCCCGAGCGTCTGGCCGCGGCGGTGCGGGCGGGCGACAAGGCGGCGCTGCGCGCCGTGCCCGGGGTGGGGCCGAAACTCGTGGAGCGTCTGCTGACGGAACTGAAATCCTGGGCCGGCACGATCGGCAGCGACGCAGCCGGGCCCGCCGCCCCCGCCGCCGCGCCCGCCGGCCAGGGGGTGGCGGCGGATGCGATCTCGGCGCTTGCCAATCTCGG
This sequence comes from Acetobacteraceae bacterium, assembly GCA_025055335.1. Classification (GTDB taxonomy): domain Bacteria; phylum Pseudomonadota; class Alphaproteobacteria; order Acetobacterales; family Acetobacteraceae; genus JANWXJ01. Next base: position 3,051 of record JANWXJ010000077.1, on the reverse strand, counting down.
GCTCAGGGGCGCGCAGGCGCAGGCCGCCGTGTCGCGCGCCGTGGCGCGGCTTGGCGAGGGGGCGCAGGTGGAGGCGGTGATCCGCGAGGCGCTCAGGGAGCTCGCGCCGCGATGAGCCGCATCCTCGCCCCCGACCGGCAGGAGGACGACGACGGCGCGGCGCTCCGCCCGCAGACGCTCGCCGACTTCACCGGGCAGTCCGCCTTGCGCGAGAACCTCGCGGTGTTCATCGCCGCCGCCCGCCAGCGGGGCGAGGCGCTCGACCATGTGCTGCTGCACGGCCCCCCCGGCCTCGGCAAGACCACGCTCGCGCAGATCGTCGCGCGCGAACTCGGCGTCGGCTTCCGCGCCACCTCCGGCCCCGTGCTGCAGCGCGCCGGGGACCTCGCCGCGATCCTGACCAACCTTAATCCGCGCGACGTTCTGTTCGTGGACGAGATCCACCGCCTGCAGCCGGCGATCGAGGAAACCCTCTACCCGGCAATGGAGGATTTCCAGCTCGACCTCATCATCGGCGAAGGTCCGGCGGCGCGCACCGTCCGCATAGACCTCCCGCCCTTCACCCTGATCGGCGCCACCACGCGCGCCGGGCTGCTCGCCACCCCCCTGCGCGACCGCTTCGGCATCCCGCTGCGCCTGCAGTTCTACACGCCGCAGGAGCTGTTCGAGATCGTCGCGCGCGGTGCGCGCAAGCTCGGCTTCGCCCTCACCGACGAGGGCGCTACCGAGATCGCCCGCCGCTCGCGCGGCACGCCCCGGATCGCCGGCCGGCTGCTCCGCCGCGTGCGCGACTTCGCGCTGGTGGAGAAGCGCGTGGCCGACCGCGCGATGGCGGATGCGACGCTCCGGCGCCTCGAGGTGGACGAGCTCGGGCTCGACGCGATGGACCGCCGCTACCTGCGCCGGATCGCGGAACATCACGGCGGCGGGCCGGTCGGGGTAGAGACGCTCGCCGCCGCCCTCGCCGAATCGCGCGACACCATCGAGGACGTGATCGAGCCCTACCTGATCCAGGAGGGGCTGGTGCTGCGCACCCCGCGCGGGCGGGTGCTCGGGCTTCCGGGGTGGCGGCATCTCGGCCTGACGCCGCCGGCCGCCTTCCCCGCCCAGCCGGACCTGCTGGAAGGCGAGGGGCCGTGAGGCGGGTGCATCTCCACCCGGTCCGGGTGTATTTCGAGGACACCGACGCGGGTGGAATCGCCTACCACGCCACCTATCTGCGGTGGGCCGAACGTGGCAGGACGGAATCCTTGCGGGCCATCGGCCTGCCCCATTCGCTCCTGATGGAGCGTCACGGGGTCGTGCTCGTGGTGCGCCGCATCGAAGTGGAGTATCTGCGCCCGGCCCGACTCGACGATTTGGTGCGGGTGGCGACGCGCGTCGAACGTATCCGGGGTGTCTCGCTCGATCTCGGGCAGGACATCCTGCCGGAGGCGGAGGACGCCCCGCTCGCCCGGATGAAGGTCGGGCTGGTCTGCGTCCGGCAGGCCGATCTGCGCCCGGCGCCGATCCCCGCCGAATGGCGGGCGGCGCTCGGCGGCTGAACCCGCCGGGGCCCGCCCCGGATGCGAAGGAGAGAACCGTGAACGGCGTCACCGCCCAAGCCCTTCCCGCCGCCGCGCACGACCTGTCCGTCTGGGGCCTGTTCCTCATGGCGGACTGGGTGGTGAAGAGCGTGATGATCCTGCTGCTGCTCGCCAGCGTGTTCCTCTGGGCCATCGCCTTCGAGAAGTTCGCGGCACTCCGCCGCGCCAACCGGCTCGCGGATGGCTTCGAGGACCGCTTCTGGTCCGGCGGCAGCCTCGAGGAGCTGTTCGAGCGCGAGGGCGAGCGCCCGACCCATCCGCTGGCCGCCGTGTTCGGCGCGGCGATGCGGGAGTGGCGGCGTTCGGCGGCGCGCGCGGCTTCGTCCGACTACGCGCTCTCGGCCGTGAAGGAACGGATCGAGCGGGCGATGGCGGTCACCATCCAGCGCGAGATGGAGCGGCTCGAGCGGTGGATGGTGTTCCTCGCCAACACCGGCTCGGCTGCGCCCTTCATCGGGCTGTTCGGCACGGTCTGGGGCATCATGAACTCCTTCGCCGCCATCGCCGCGATGCAGAACACCAACCTCGCCGTGGTGGCGCCCGGCATCGCCGAGGCGCTGCTCGCCACCGCAATGGGCCTCGTCGCCGCCATCCCGGCGGTGATCCTCTACAACAAGCTCGCCACCGACCTCGCCCGCTTCGCCGCCCGGCTCGAGGGCTTCGCGGCCGAGTTCTCGGCCATCCTCTCCCGCCAGGCGGAGGGTGCGCTGCGCGTGAAGGCGGGGGCCTGAGAAGATGGCAGGCCCGATGCTCGGCCGCGGAGGGCCCGGCCGGCGCTACCGCCCGCTCGCCGAGATCAACGTGACACCCTTCGTGGACGTGGTGCTCGTGCTGCTGATCGTGTTCATGGTGGCCGCGCCGCTGATGACGGTGGGCGTGCCGGTGGATCTGCCGCGCACCCAGGCCCAGGCGCTGGCGCAGGAGCAGGAGCCGATCACCATCACGGTGAACCCCGAGGGCCGGGTGTTCCTGCAGGAGACGGAGGTGGAGGTGGCCGACCTCGTGCCGAGGCTGCGCGCCATCCTCGGCGAGCAGAGGCAGGGGCCGAACGAGCCGCAGCGTCGCATCTTCGTGCGCGGCGACCGCTCGATCGCCTACGGCCGGATCATGGAGGTGATGGGGGTGATCGCCGCCTCCGGCTTCACCCGCGTGGCGCTGCTGGCCGAACAGCCCGCCGGCCAGCCGGCGCGGCGCAACTGAGGCGGCGGGCGGTGCCCGGGCGCGGGATGCCATGCTGGGCGACAGGCTGACGCGCTGGCTCGTCGTCTCGGCGGCGCTGCATCTGGTTCTGCTGGCCGCCCTGCTGCTCGACTGGCGGGGGCGGCGGTTCCAGGAACCGGTGGAGACCGCGCTCGCCGTCGAGCTGGTGGCGCCGGCGGCGGTGGCGGAGGCGCCGGTGCCGCGCATTGTCGCCGCCCCGCCCGCCCCCGACGCCCCGGAGGTGCCGCGGCCGCCGGTGCCCGAG
>JANWXJ010000256.1 GCA_025055335.1 Acetobacteraceae bacterium | reverse complement strand
CCCGATCCCGAGCCACAGCCCGACAGCGCCCGCCGCCGACGCCGTCGCCCCCGGCAGCAGCCCGGCCAGCAGCAAGAGCCCGGCCGCCGCCGCCATCGGCCCGCGCCACGCCCGCCCCGCCTCGCATGCGCCGAGCACCCGCGGCGTCCGTGCCCGCCCGAGGAACACGAGGCCCCAGAACCGCAGCATCGCCGCCGCGGCCAGCGCCGCGGCCAGCCCCACCGCCGCGACCGAGACGGCGAGCGCCACCTGCATCCACAGCGCGCCGATCCGCGGCCCGGCCAAGAGCGCCTGCACGAGCAGCCATTCCGACGCGAACCCGGCCGACAGCGGCAAGGACGCCGCCGACGCCGCCCCCACCAGCGCCAGCCCCGCCGTCAGCGGCATGGCGTGCACGAGCCCGCCCAGCCGGTCGATCAGCCGCGAGCCGCCCTCCGCCAGCACCGCCCCGGCGGCGAGGAACAGCAGCGCCTTGAACAGCGCGTGATGCAGGGCGTGCAGCAGCGCCGCCGCCAGCGAAAGCCCGGCCAGCGCCGGCAGGTCGGCCGCGCGGAAACAGGCGGCGAGCCCGAGCGCGGCCAGCACCACGCCCGCGTTCTCGATGGTCGAGCAGGCGAGGAGCGCCTTGATGTCCTCGGCCAGCACCGCGCGCAGCGCGCCGAAGGCGGCGGTCGCGGCGCCGAGCAGCAGCGCCGCCGCCCCCCACCACAGGGGCTGCGCCGGCCCCGCGAGATCGAGCAGGAAGCGCGCCGCGACGGAGAGCGCCACCGTCACCATCCCCCCCGACATCATCGCCGAGACAGGTGCCGGCGCCGCCGGATGCGCCAGCGGCAGCCAGGCGTGGAACGGCAGCACCCCCGCCTTCGAGCCCGCGCCCACGAGCACGAGCAGCAGCACCGCCGCCGCCGCCCAGCCCTCGGGCGGCGCGTTCCGGATGGCCTCGAACCCCGTGCCCCCCGCCGCCCCCGCCAGCACCCCGACCGCCAGCGCCAGCGCGACCCCGCCCGCCAGCGAGAACCCGAGCAGGAGAGACACCGCCCTCCGCGTCTCCGGCCTATCCTTCCGCGCCAGGATCAGCGCCGCGGCGGTGAGCGACATCCCCTCGAACCCGGCGAGCAGCGTGAGGCCATCCGCCGCCGACAGCGCCAGCAGCATGGCGCCTGCGAACAGCGGCAGCGGCAAGAGCCGCGCCGGGCCGCAGCCCGCCTCCTCGGCGGCCAGCGCCGGGGAGGCCACCGCCACCACCAGCCCGACCGCGAGCAGGAACCACCCCGCCAGCGGGTCGAGCGCCAACGCCAAGGCGGGCCCCACGCGCCAGAAGGCGGGCTCCGCGCCCAGCGCCAGCAGCCCGGCCAGCGCCGCGAGCCCGCCTGCCGCCGACAGCCCGCCGCAGAACCAGCCGATTCGCCGCCCGCCCCAGGGCGAGGCCGCGGCCAGCACGGCCAGCAGCAGGAAGGCGGCGAAGAGGGCAGCGAAGCCGGGCGTCACGGCGGCTGAGTCTGCGCCCCCGCCCCCGCGCCGCGCAACCCGCGCGCCCCGCTTGCCGCCGGCCCGCCCCCTCGCTATGCGCCGGGGGAAGACGCCAGCACCAGGGGACACGGCCGCGCGGATGGGACCGCTGCTCGCCTTCAGCCGCGCGGTGGACGCGATGAACCGCGGCTTCGGCCGCATCGCCGAATGGTGCGTGCTGGCGGCCTGCCTCGTCGCCGCCGGCAACGCCTTCGTGCGCTACGGCTTCTCCTTCACCTCCGGCGCCTCGGTGGAGGCGCAGTGGTACTTGTTCGCCGCGGTGGTGCTGCTCGGCGCCTCGGAGACGCTGCAGCGCAACGGCCATGTGCGGGTTGATCTGGTGTACGGAAGCCTGCGCGAGCGCGCGCGCCTCTGGATCGACGTGTTCGGCCTCGTGTTCTTCCTGCTGCCCGCGATGGCGCTGCTGGCGGTGATGTGCTGGCCCTTCTTCGTCGAGTCCTGGACGCGCAACGAGATCTCGCCGAGCCCGGGCGGGCTGCTGCGCTGGCCGGTGAAGTTCCTGCTGCCCCTCGGCTTCGCCCTGGTCGCGCTGCAGGGCGTGTCGGAACTGGTGAAGCGCATCGCGCTGCTGCGCGGCCTCTCGCCCGAGGCGGAGGTCGTCACCTCCTACGAGCGGCCGCTGCAATGAGCGTCGAGTGGATGCCGCCGCTGATGTTCGGCGGCCTCGTCGTGTTCCTGCTGCTCGGCTTCCCGGTGGCCTTCAGCCTCTGCGCCGTCGGGCTCGCCTTCGGCTACCTCGCGGTCGAGCTCGGGTTCTTCGCCCAGGCCTATCTGTGGAACCTGCCCTACCGGGTGTTCGGCATCCTCTCGAACGACCTCCTCCTCGCCATCCCCTTCTTCACCCTGATGGGCGCGATCCTCGAGCGCTGCGGCCTCGCCGAGGACCTGCTGGAAGGCACCGGGCAGCTCTTCGGCAAGTTCCCGGGCGGGCTCGCCATCGCGGTGGTGCTGGTCGGCGCCATCATCGGGGCGATGACCGGCACGGTGGCGGCGAGCGTGATCGCCATGGGCATGATCAGCCTGCCGATCATGATCCGCTACGGCTACGACATGCGGATCGCGACCGGCGTCATCGCCGCCTCGGGCACGCTGACGCAGATCGTCCCGCCCTCTCTCGTGCTGATCGTGCTCTCCGACCAGCTCGGCAAGTCGGTCGGCGAGATGTATGCCGGCGCGATCGGCCCCGCCGCCCTGCAGGTGCTGATGTTCCTCGCCTTCATCGTGGCGGTGGCGCTCCTCGCCCCGCGGCTCGTGCCGCCGCTGCCGGAGGCGGCGCGCACGCTGCGCGGCTGGCCGCTCCTGTGGCGCGTGACGCGGGGGATGGTGCCTTCGCTGCTGCTGATCTTCACCGTGCTCGGCACCATCTTCCTCGGGCTTGCCACGCCGACCGAGGCGGGGGCGATGGGGGTTGTCGGTGCCGCCGCCATCGCCATCCTGAACCGCCGCTTCACCTGGCCGCTGCTGCGCGAGGCGATGACGAACACCATGCGCATCACCGCCATGGTGATCTTCATCCTGATCGGCGCCACCGTCTTCAGCCTGGTGTTCCAGGGCGTGGACGGCGCGGAGTGGCTTCACCACATGCTGGCCGACCTGCCGGGCGGGCAGATCGGCTTCCTTGTCTTCGTCAACGTCTTCATCTTCTTCCTGGCATTCTTCCTCGATTTCTTCGAGATCGCCTTCATCGTCGTCCCCCTGCTCGTGCCGACGGCGGTCGCGCTCGGGGTGGATCTGGTGTGGTTCGGGGTGATGCTCTGCGTGAACATGCAGACCTCCTTCCTCCACCCGCCCTTCGGCTTCGCGCTGTTCTACCTGCGTGGGGTGGCGCCGAAATCGGTGCCGACGAAGGACATCTACCTCGGCGCCATCCCGTTCCTGTGCCTGCAGCTCGTGCTGGTCGGGATCCTGATCTTCTGGCCCGATCTCGTCACCGCCTTCCTGCCGCGCGGCACGGGGGTGGATCCGGCCTCCGTCATCATCGACGCGCCGCCGCCGCCCGATCCCTCTGCCGCGCCCCCGATCGTCTTCAACTGAGAGGCCGCCGCCCGGGGGGGAGCGCGATGGAGGAACCGACGCTGATCGCTCGGCGCGAGGGGGGTATTGCGCACCTCACGCTGAACCGCCCGCGCGCGCTGAACGCGCTGGACGGACCGCTGATCGCGGCGCTGACGGAGGCCGCCCGCCGTGCGGCCGAGGATCCGGCGATCCGCGCCGTGGTGCTGGAAGGCGCCGGCGGCCGCGCCTTCTCGGCCGGCGGGGATGTGCGCGCGATCCGTTCCCTGGTGCTGGCGGGGGACCGCGCCGGCGTGCACCGCTTCTTCGCCGCCGAATACGCGCTGAACCGCCTGATCGCCGAGTTCCCGAAGCCCTGGATCAGCCTGATCGGCGGCGTCTGCATGGGCGGGGGCTGCGGCGTCTCGGTGCACGGGTCGCACCGGGTGGTGACCGAGTCCGCCCTCATCGCCATGCCCGAGACGGCGATCGCCCTGTTCCCGGATGTCGGCATGACGTATGTGCTGCCGCGCCTGCCGGACCGGCTCGGGATCTGGCTCGGGCTGACGGGGGCGCGGCTGGCAGGGGCCGAGGCGGTGGAGGCCGGGCTTGCCACCCATTTCGTGCCCGCCGGGCGGCTGGATGCCTTGCGGCAGGCGCTGTTCGCCGAGGGGCCAGAGGCCATCGCCCGCTTCGCCGCGCCCGCGCCGCAAGGGCGCCTCGCCGCGCTGCGGCCTTCCATCGCCCGCTGCTTCGGCCACGCCACCCCGGCCGCGATCCTCGCCGCGCTCGCGGCGGAGGGCACGGAATGGGCGCGCGAACAGGCGGCGATCCTCCGCCGCGCCTCGCCCTTCAGCGTCGCCGTCAGCCTGGAGGCGATGCGCCGCGGCGCCGGGCTGACGCTCCCCGAGTGCCTGGCGATGGAGCTGCGGCTGACCGCGACGGTCTGCTTCCACCCCGATTTCGCCGAAGGCGTGCGCGCCGTGCTGGTGGACAAGGACAACGCCCCGCGCTGGACGCCGCCTTCGCTCGAGGCGCTCGATCCGGCCGCCGTGGCCGCGGCCTTCGGCGGCTGAGGCCGGGCGCCGCGCCGTGCGGCCAGGGGCGGGTGTTGTTGCCGCCCGCCCTCCGCCCGAAACCGTTTGCCGTTCCGGCTTGCCGCCCGGGCTTCGGCCCCGCAGACTGCCGCCGCCGGTTGCGCCCCCGCGCAGCCCGCGCACCCGGGAGGAACCGTCCATGCCCAGACGAACGATCGCCGCCTTCGGCCTTGCCGCGCTCCTCGCGGCACCCGCGCTGGCGCAGACGCCCGACATGCTGCGCCCGCCGGGCTTCCCCGACCTCCGCCCGCATCCCCCGCGCCTGACCGTCACACCGCCCGAGGAGATCCCGCTCTCGCGGCTGCGCGTGCCCGAAGGGTTCCGGATCGAGCTCTGGGCGCATGGCATGCCCGGCATCCGCGCCATGGTGCGGGCGGAGGGCGGCACCATCTTCGCCGGCACGCGGGCGATCGGGCGGGTCTATGCCATCCGCGACCTCGGCGACCGGCGCGAGGGGCGGGTGCTGCTCCAGGGCCTGCAGCAGCCCTCCGGCCTCGCGCTGCGCGGCGGGTCGCTCTACGTCTCGGCGCTGTCGCGCATGCTGCGCTACGACAACATCGAGGCGAACCTCGACACTCCGCCCGAGCCGGTGGACCTTTCGGCCGCCTTCGCCCTGCCGCCCGAGACGCACCACGCCTGGAAGCACATCCAGTTCGGCCCCGACGGGAAGCTGTATGTGCCGGTGGGCGCGCCCTGCAACTTCTGCCTGGTGGAGGAGGACCGCCACGCCGTGATCCTCCGCTTCAACCCCGACGGCACGGGGCGGGAGGTGGTGGCCCGCGGGGTGCGCAACACCGTCGGCTTCGATTTCCACCCGAGGACGGGCCAGCTCTGGTTCTCGAACCACGGGCGCGACTGGGCCGGCAACGACATGCCGCCCGACACGCTGCATGTGGTGACGCGGATCGGCGCCCATCACGGCTTCCCCTGGTGCGTCGGGGACTGGCGCGACCCCGGCATCCCCGGCGACCGGCGCTGCGACGAGTTCCAGCCGCCGGTCGTGGCGCTCGGGCCGCATGTGGCGCCGATCGCGACGGTGTGGGCGCGCACCACCTCCTTCCCCGAGGCGTACCGCGACCGGCTGTTCATCGCCATGCGCGGGTCCTGGAACCGGCCGCAGCTTTCGGGCTACGAGGTCGTCACCGTCCGCTTCGAGGGCAACCGCGCGATCGTCGAGCCGTTCATGACCGGCCTGCGCGACGACGCCGCCAACGCCTTCCACGGCCGCCCGGCGGGGCTGCTGTTCCTGCCCGACGGATCGCTGCTGGTCTCCGACGAGCAGAACGGCGCGATCTACCGCATCTCCTACGCCGGGCGGTGAGGCGAACCGCCGGCCATGCCGCCGCCGGGCAGCTTGCCCGGCGGCCCGCCCGGGCGCCGGGCCGCACGCGGGCCGCCGCCCGTCCGGCCGCCGCGGCGGTCCTCGCCCTGTTCCTGTCCGGCCTTCCCGTCGCCGCCGAACCCCTCGCCGAGCCCTGCGCCGCCTGCCACGGTGCGCGCGGCGTGAGCGCGATGCCGAACGTCCCCTCGCTCGCCGGCCAGCCGGCCGACCACCTGATCCTGCAGATGATCCTGTTCCGCGAGGGGATCCGCAGCGTGCCCGCCATGGCCGGGCAGCTTTCCGGCCGAAGCGACGCGGCGCTCGCCCGCATCGCCGCCTTCTACGCCGCCCTGCCGCCCGCGCCGCCGCCCGACCGCGGCGTGCGCGACCCGGCACTCGCCGCCCGCGGGGCGGCGCTGTCGGCGCGGATGAACTGCGGCTCCTGCCACCTGCCGGACTATTCGGGCCGGGCCAATGCCCCGCGGCTGGCCGGCCAGCGCGAGGACTTCCTGGCCCACACGCTGCGCGAATACCGCGACAACCTGCGAATCGGCGCCGATACCCAGATGAACGGGCTGATGTATGGCGTCTCCGATGCCGACATCGCCGCCCTTGCCCATTACCTCGCCCACCGGGATTGACGCCGCCCGCCCGCACGACGCCGCGCGGCCGCGCTCTGCTCCGGCGGCCCGGTGCGCCGCGCCCGCGCGCCGGGCTGGGGCCTCATGGC
>JANWXJ010000252.1 GCA_025055335.1 Acetobacteraceae bacterium | reverse complement strand
GGGGCTGCGGGCTGCTGCCTCAGCCCGCCGTCGCGCCCGACAGCCGCACCGCCTCCTCCCACATCGGGCGCTCGCGCCGCGCCCGCGCGGCGAGTTCCTCCGGGGTGGACCAGGCGATCGTCGCGCCGGCCTGCAGGAAGCGCTCGCGCATCGCAGGTTCCTCCGTGATCGCGCGCAGAGTCTGCGACAGGCGGGAGACGATCTCGGCCGGCGTGCCGCGCGGCACGACGAAGCCCTGCCAGGAGGTGACGACGAAATCGGGCACCCCGGCCTCGCCCATGGTCGGCACCTCGGGCAGCGTCGGCCAGCGCCGGGCGGAGGTGACGGCGAGCGCGCGCATCCGCCCGTCCTGCAGCACGGGGATGTAGGAGGCGAGGTTGTCGATCGCGAAGCGGACATCGCCGGCAAGCATCGTCGGGATCGTCTGCGCCGCGCCGCGGAAGGGGACGTGGGTGGCGTTCAGGCCGAGGCGGGCGGCGAACAGCGCGCCCGAGAGATGCGGCGTGGAGCCGACGCCGGGCGAGCCGTAGGTGTAGCCCTGCGGCTGCGCCCGCGCCCAGGCGATGAACTCGGCGAGTGTGGCGACGGGCACATGCTGCGGCACCACCACCGCCACGTTCGGGAGTTCCCACGCGAGCGCCACCGGCACGAGGTCGCGGTCCGCATCGAAGGGCATCTGGCGGTAGAGGAAGTGGTTGATCGAGAAATGCCCGACCGAGGCGATGCCGATCGTGGTGCCGTCGGGCGCGGCCTTGGCCACCGCCTCGATGCCGATGTTGCCGCCGGCGCCGGGGCGGTTCTCGACGATGAAGCTCTGGCCGAGCAGGGCCTGCAGGCGCTCGGCGTACATGCGCGTGAGAACGTCGGTCGAGCCGCCGGGCGGCCAGGGGACGATGACGCGGACGGTGCGCGCGGGCCAGCCGCCCTGGGCCAGCACGGCGGGGGCGGCGAGCGGCAGGGCGGCGGCGGCAAGCCCGAGGCCTCGGCGGGTGATGCGCATGCTCTATCCTCCCTGGGATGTGCTTTGGCCGCAGGGTAGGCTGGCGCGGCGCCGGGCGCTACACCCCCGAGGCCGACAGCAGCAGCATGATCAGGACGAAGGCCGCGGCCTTGACCGTGGCGGCGAGCGGCACCTTGCGGTGGCTGACCGGGCAGTCGGCCTTGTGCGCCACGAGGTCGATCCGGAGCCGCCCCTCCCGCTTGCGCCAGAAGGGGCTGTCGGAGGGGGCGGGGGCTGCAGCAGCGCCACCCCTGCCGGGCGCGGCACCGCCACCGGCATGAGCCCTGCCGCGAAGCCGCCGAGATGCGGCGAGAAGGCGATCGCCGTCCCGCCCGGCTCGGCGCCAGGGAACAGCGCGCCGATCACGTCGAGGGCGAGCCGGAAGCCGACCAGCCAGAACGCCGGCACCATCACCGGCACCACCCTGAGGACGAGGAACATCCTGCGCGCCATCGGCCACAGTAGCAGATAGGCGCCGAGCACCCCGGAGATGGCGCCCGAGGCGCCGATCAGCCACTCGGCCGGGCGGCGGCGGCGGAGAAGGCGAGGAACAGCGCGTCGCGGAGATGGCCGAGCGCGTCCTCCACATTGTCGCCGAAGGCGGCCAGCACGATCAGATGGCGGGCGAGGTGCAGCAAGTGCCCGTGCAGCAGCACATGGCCGAGAAGCCCGGGCCAGACCGCCGGGTCGAGGAGCGAGTCCTGGAAGCCGTGCACCCGGAAGGCGAGCGCCTCCTCGAGCGCCTCGCCCTGCCGGCCGAGTTGGACCAGGAAGCAGAGGATCGCCGCGGCGATCAGGCCCCAGGTCACCCAGGGGACGCGGATGCGCGTCAGGCGGTTGTCGTCGCGGATCGGCACGGGCGGGGGCCTGCGCCGTCGCTCACGGCCAGCGCACCTCGGGGGGGAGGGACATCAGGATCGCCTCCACGTTGCCGCCGGTCTTGAGGCCGAACAGCGTGCCGCGGTCGTAGATCAGGTTGAACTCCACGTAGCGGCCGCGGCGGACGAGCTGGGCCGCCCGCTCCTCCTCCGTCCAGGGCTCGCGCATCCGCCGCCGCACCACCTCGGGGAAGGCCTCGAGGAAGGCGAGCCCCACGTCCTTCGTGAAGGCGAAATGGTCGCGCAGGCGCTCGGGCGGGTCCTCGCGCCCCAGGTAGTCGTAGAAGATGCCGCCCAGGCCCCGGGGCTCGTTGCGGTGGGGGAGGAAGAAGTACTCGTCGCACCAGGCCTTGAAGCGCGGGTAGTAGGAGGGGTCGTGGCGGTCGCAGGCGGCCTTGAAATGGGCGTGGAAGGTGGCGGCGTCCGCCTTCGCCTCGGCGCGGTCGGGGAACATCGGGGTGATGTCGCCCCCGCCGCCGAACCAGCCCGAGCGGGTGACGATGAAGCGCGTGTTCATGTGCGCCGCACAGACGCGCGGGCTGCGCATATGGGCGACGAGGCTGATGCCGGTGGCGAAGAAGCGGGGATCCTCCTCCGCCCCCGGGATCTGGCGGCGGAAATCGGGGGTGAACTCGCCCCAGACGGTGGAGACGTTCACCCCCACCTTCTCGAACACCCGCCCGCGCATCAGGCCCATCACCCCGCCGCCGCCCTGAGGCCTCTCCCAGGGCGTGCGGACGAAGCGGCCGGGCGGGCCGGGGAGGTGGTCGGCCTCGTCCTCGATGGCTTCGAAGGCGGCCATGATTCGGTCTCGCAGCTCGCGGAACCAGGCTTCCGCGGGGGCGGCGAGGGGATGGAGGCGGGGTTCGGGCGTGTCTGGCATGATGCGATGTTCGCCGCCCCGCGCCGGGCGG
>JANWXJ010000244.1 GCA_025055335.1 Acetobacteraceae bacterium | reverse complement strand
GACCGCGCCCGTCACGGCGCGGCGTCTCGGCCCGGACCGCGTTCGGGTGGCGACGATCCGGACCGCGGTCGAGGCCGCGGCGGTGCCGGCGCGCGCGGGGCCGGAGATCGCCGCGCTGCCCGAGGCGCTGTTCGGCATCGCCTGCCCGGTGGCCGAGAGCGTGCTGCCTCTCGCCCTCGCCAACGCCAACCCGATCATCCACGCGGCCCTGGCGCTTGCCAACGTGACGCGAATCGAGCGCGGCGAGGCGTGGGGACAGTACGAGATGATGACCGCGGCCTCCTGCCGGCTGATGTCGGCGCTCGAGGCCGAGCGCGCGGCGCTCGCCGCGGCGCTCGGCGTCGTCCTGCCGTCGCTCGCCGAGGCGCTGTCCCGCGCCAATGCCCTGCCGATCGCGCCGCTGCCGGCGATGGGGGCGGCGATCGCCGCCTCGCGCGGGGCGGTGTTCGGGCCGACAAGCCTCGAGACACGCTACGTGACGGAGGACGTGCCCTTCGGGCTTGCCGTCCATCTCCGCCTCGCCGCCGGCGCCAGGGTGCCGATGCGGCTCACGGAGGCGACAGTCGCGGTGCTGGAGGCGCTGTGGGGCCGCGACCTGCGGGCGAACCCGCTGCTCGACGCGCTGGAAGGCGCGGCGACCGAGGCCGCGCTGTCGGCCGGCTTCGGGCGCTAGCCGCGCCCCGGCATCGCCGCCAGCGCCGCCTCGATCGCGCGCAGCAGGGCCGGCGCCTCCGGCTGCATGCCGGTGGCGAAGGCCTGCACCCGCAGCCCGTCCGGCCACACCAGGTATTTGTGGAAGTTCCACCCGACCGGCCCGGCCTGTGCCGCAAGCCAGAGGTAGAACGGGTGGGCGTCGCGGCCGCGCAACCGTTCCAGCCCCGTCATCGGGAAGGTGATGCCGAACTCGGCATCGCAGAACTGGCTGATCGTGGCCTCGTCGCCGCTTTCCTGCCGGAACTCCTGGCTCGGCACGCCGAGAACCACGAGGCCGCGCGGCCCGTAGCGCTCGTGCAGCCGCTGCAGCCCGGCATATTGCGGCGTATAGCCGCAGAAGGAGGCGGTGTTCACGACCAGCATCGGCCGCCCGCGGAACTGCGAGAGCGGGAGTTCGCCCCCCTCGATCGCGCGGAAGCGGAAGCCGAAGGCGTCCGTCTGCGCCGCCGCAGCGCCGCTCATGGCCAGCAGGCCCGAAGCCAGCACCGCGCGCCGGGTCGCCTCAGCCATAGCGTTCCTCCCGCCACGGGTCGCCCCGCATATGGTAGCCGCGCACCTCCCAGAAGCCGGGCTTGTCCTCCGCCAGGAACTGGATGCGCTTCAGCCATTTCGGGCTCTTCCAGAAATAGAGGTGCGGCACCACCAGCCGCAGCGGCCCGCCATGCCGCCGCGGCAGCGGACGGCCATCGTAGAGGAAGGCGACGAGGTTCTCCGGCCGGTCGAGGTCGGAGAGCGGCAGGTTCGTCGTGTAGCCGTCATGGGCGTGCAGCACGACGAAGCGTGCCTCGGGCTTCGGCCTCGCCAGCGCGAGCAGCGCCGGCACGGGCACGCCTTCCCAGCGGCAGTCGTAGCGCGACCACTGGGTGACGCAGTGGATGTCGTTGACGCGCTCCTCCTGCGGCAGCGCCTGCAGCGCCGCCCAGTCGAGCGTCGCCGGCTCCTCCACCAGCCCATCCAGCGTGAGGGATGCGGCCGAAAGCGGCACCTCCGGCTGGATGCCGAGGTCGAGCACCGGCAGGTCGCTCACCAGCGTCTGGCCGGGCGGCAGGCGGTCGCGCGCCGGATCGGCGACATGGCCGGTGATCAGGCGGGCGTCGCGCGCCCACATCTCCTTCACGCGGACCAGCTTCTCGCGCAGCGAACCCTCGATCTTCACGTCGTCGGACATCGGCACCCCCGTCGCAGATACGCTCGCCGACGCGGTCCGCAAGGCGCCAGGCCGGGCGGGCGGTCAGCCCTTTTGCCGCATCAGCCTTGCCTTGTCGCGCTGCCAGTCGCGCTCGGCGATCGCCTGGCGCTTGTCGTGCCGCTTCTTGCCCTCGGCGAGGCCGAGGATGACCTTCGCCCGCCCGCGGTCGTCGAAGCGGATCTCGAGCGGCACGAGCGTCGCGCCCTCTCGAGAGACGGCACCCGCCAGCGCCGCCACCTGGCTGCGGTGCAGCAGCAGCTTGCGCGGGCGGCGCGGGTCGAACTTCGCCGTGAAGGACCCGGCCTGCCATTCCGGGATGTAGGCGTTGAACAGCCACATCTCGCCGTCGCGCTCGCCGGCCCAGGCTTCCGACAGCGTCGCGCGGCCGGAGCGGAGGGACTTCACCTCCGGCCCGAGCAGCACGATCCCGGCCTCCACCGTGTCGTTGATCCTGTAGTCGAAGCGCGCCTTGCGGTTCTGCGCCGCGGTGCCGTGGCTGATCAGGCCCTTCTTGCGCGGTTCGGCCACATCGCCCTCAGTTCAGCAGCCCTGCCGCCGTCATGGCCGCGCGCACCCGCTCGGCCGTCGCCGCCGCCACCGGCGCGATCGGCAGGCGGCAGAAGGCGGAGGACTTGCCGAGCAGGCTCGCCGCATACTTCACCGGCCCGGGCGAGGTCTCGCAGAACATCGCGTCATGCACCGGCGTCAGGCGGAGCTGGATCGCCTGCGCCTCCGCGATCCGCCCGGCCGCCCAGGCGTCGTGCATCTGCCGGCAGAGGCGGGGGGCGATGTTCGCCGTCACGCTGATGCAGCCGTGGCCGCCGGCGGCGCGATAGGCGAGCGCCGTGTGGTCCTCGCCCGAGAGCTGGCAGAACGCCTCTCCGCAGGCGAGGGTGGTATGCAGCGGCCGCGTCAGGTTCGCCGTCGCGTCCTTCACGCCCACGATGTTGCGGTGCGCCTTGGCCAGCCGCGCCATCGTCTCGACGCTCATGTCGATCACGCTGCGGCCGGGGATGTTGTAGATCAGGATCGGGATGTCCACGGCCGAGGCGATGGCCGAGTAGTGGAGGAACAGCCCCTCCTGCGTCGGCTTGTTGTAGTAGGGCGTCACGATTAGCGCGGCGTCCGCGCCCGCCTCCTTGGCGTGGCGCGTCAGGTCGATCGCCTCGGCGGTGCTGTTCGACCCGGTGCCGGCGATGACGGGCACGCGGCCGCGCGCGACCTCGACGCAGAGTTCGACCACGCGCTTGTGCTCGGCATGCGTCAGCGTCGGGGATTCGCCGGTGGTGCCGACCGGGATCAGCCCCTGCGCGCCCTCGGCGATCTGCCACTCCACGAACTCGGCGAAGGCCTTCTCGTCCACCGATCCGTCGGCGGCGAACGGGGTGATAAGCGCGACGAGGGAGCCGGAGAACATGGGCGTCGGTCCGAAAACGGGTGCGGCCCGCGAACCTAGTGCCGCCGTTCTCCCGGGGCAAGGACGCGACAGCGGCGGCTGCGTCTTGCTACCCTTCCGCCATGCGTGCGTTCCTCGTCCTGCCGCTGCTGCTTGCCCTCGCCGCGCCCGTCTCCGCCCAGCCCTGGGCGACCCAGGCCGAACGGGAGGCGGGGCGCGCCGCCCTCGCCGCCGCCAATGCCGGGCGTCTGGCCGAGGCCGAGGCGCTCGCCGCCCAGGCCGACCCGATCGTGCGGCGCATCGTCACCTGGATCCGGCTGCAGCGGCCGAACGAGGCGGGGGCGGCCGAGATCCTCGGCTTCCTGTCCGACAACCCGGACTGGCCGCTGCGCGAGACGCTGCTTCGCCGCGCCGAGGAGGGGGCGATCGAGGACGCGCTCGTCCTCCGCCTCGCCGCCGCCGGGCCGCTCCGCACGCTGGCCGCTGCGCAGCGGGCGGCGGACGCGCTGCTCCGCACCGGCCGCGGGCGGGAGGCGGCGGAGACGCTGCGCGCCGCCTGGG
>JANWXJ010000240.1 GCA_025055335.1 Acetobacteraceae bacterium | reverse complement strand
CCCCCGTGGTCATCCCCCCTGCCCGCCCCCCTGCCCGCCGCCGCCCCGCGCCCCGCGCCCGCGCCGGTGCTGGGCGCGCATCGCCTGGTTCCGCATTCCACCATGCGCAAGGTGATCGCGCGGCGGCTGTCCGAGTCGAAGCGGACGATCCCGCATTTCTACGTCTCGATGGACATCCGCCTGGATGCCCTGCTCAAGCTGCGGGCCGACATCAACGCGCGCAGCCCGAAGGAAGGGCCGGACGCCTACAAGCTCTCGGTGAATGACCTGCTGATCAAGGCCGCCGCGCGCGCGCTGCGCCGCCACCCGCAGGTGAACGCCTCCTGGACCGAGGAGGGCACCGCCCTCTACGAGGATGTGGACATCTCGGTCGCCGTCGCCATCCCCGAGGGGCTGATCACTCCCGTCATCCGCCAGGCCGACCGCAAGGGCGTCGTGGCGATCAGCCAGGAGATGAAGGACCTCGCCGCCCGCGCCCGCGCCGGCAAGCTGAAGCCCGAGGAATACCAGGGCGGCGGCTTCTCGATCTCCAACATGGGGATGTACGGCGTCAGCGCCTTCTCGGCCATCATCAACCCGCCGCAGGCCGGCATCCTCGCCGTCTCCGCCGGCGAACAGCGCCCCGTCGTGGTGGACGGGGCGCTCGCGGTCGCCACCGTCATGACCTGCACGCTGTCGGTCGATCACCGCATCGTGGACGGCGCCCTGGCCGCGGAGTGGCTCGGCTCCTTCAAGGGCTTCGTCGAGGATCCGCTGAGCCTGCTGCTGTGAGCCTGACGCTCCGCGAGGCGACGGACGCCGACCTGCCGGCCATCGCGCGCTTCGTGCGCGCGCTGGCGGACTACGAGCGGCTCGCGCACCAAGCCGTCGCGGCGGAAGCGGACTTCGCCGCCGCGCTGTTCGGCACGCCGCGCCGCGCCGGCTGCCTGATCGCGGAGCGGGGCGGCGCAGCCGCCGGCTTCGCGCTCCATCACCGGACCTTCTCCACCTTCCTCGGAAAGCCCGGCCGCCGGCTGGAAGACCTGTGGGTGGAGCCGGCCTGCCGCCGGCGGGGGATCGCCCGCGCCCTCTTCGCGCGGCTGTCGGCCGACACGATCGCCGAAGGCGGCGCCCGCCTCGCGTGGAACGTGCTCGACCGGAACAGGCCCGCGATCGCCGCCTATGACGCGATGGGCGCGGACGCTCTCACGGACTGGACCATGCGCCGCCCCGGGGGCGCGGCGCTCCACACCCTCGCAGCGGAGGCACGCCGATGGCCGAATCCTTCGACCTGATCGTGGTGGGCGGCGGCCCGGGCGGCTATGTCGCCGCGATCCGCGCCGCCCAGCTCAAGATGAAGGTGGCGCTGGTGGAGCGCGAGCACCTCGGCGGCATCTGCCTCAACTGGGGCTGCATCCCGACCAAGGCGCTCTTGCGCGCCAGCGAGATCAACCACCTGCTACACAGCCTCGACGCCTACGGCTTCGCCGCCGACAATGTCCGCTTCGACTTCGCCAAGGTGATCACGCGCAGCCGCGGCGTGGCGAAGCAGCTCTCCTCCGGCGTGAAGCACCTGCTGAAGAAGAACAGGGTCGCGGTGTTCGACGGCCACGGCGCCCTCGCCGGCCCCGGGAAGATCGGCGTGACGAAGGACGGCAAGCCGGTCGCCGCACTCGCCGCCCCGCACATCATCCTCGCCACCGGCGCCCGCGCCCGCGTGCTGCCCGGCATGGAGCCCGACGGGCGGCTGATCTGGTCCTACAAGGAAGCCATGGCGCCGCCCGGGCTGCCAAAGTCCCTCATCGTCCTCGGCTCCGGCGCGATCGGGGCCGAGTTCGCGTCCTTCTACCTCAACATGGGTGCGAAGGTGACGCTGATCGAGGTGATGGACCGCATCCTGCCGGCCGAGGACGCGGAGATCTCCGCCTTCGTGCAGAAGGCCTTCGAGAGGCAGGGCATGACGATCCTGACGGCCGCGCGCGTGCAGGGCGTCCGCAAGGGCGAGGACGGCGTGACCGCGATCGTCGAGGCCGAGGGCGGGGTGCGGGAGATTGCCGCCGACCGCCTGATCTCCGCCGTCGGCATCGTCGGCAATGTGGAGAACATCGGCCTCGAGGGCACGAAGGTGCAGGTGGAGAAGACCCACATCGTCACCGACGCCATGGGCCGCACCGGAGAGCCCGGCCTCTACGCCATCGGCGACCTGACCGGCCCGCCCTGGCTTGCCCACAAGGCGAGCCACGAGGGCATCATCACGGTGGAAGCCATCGCCGGCCTCGATCCGCACCCGATGGACACGATGAACATCCCGGGCTGCACCTATTGCCGGCCGCAGGTCGCCTCCGTCGGGCTCACGGAAGCCGCCGCCAAGGCCCGCGGGCACGAGGTGCGCGTCGGCCGCTTCCCCTTCATCGGCAACGGCAAGGCGATCGCCATGGGAGAGCCCGAGGGCCTCGTGAAGACCGTGTTCGACGCCAGGACCGGCGAGCTGCTGGGCGCCCACATGGTCGGCCCGGAGGTGACGGAGATGATCCAGGGCTTCGCCATCGCCCGCACGCTCGAAGCGACGGAGGCCGAACTCATGCACACCGTCTTCCCGCACCCGACCGTGTCGGAGACGATGCACGAGGCGGTGCTCGACGCCTATGGGCGGGTGATCCACATCTGAAGCCCGTAGCGGCGTCGTCATGCCGGCCCTATATCGCCGGCAGGAAGGCCCGCCCGCATGGCAACCCGCATCGAGATCGATCACCGCACCCGCCCGGCAGGCGCCGCGCGCCACCCCGAGAAGGCGCATCGCCCGGACAACCCGATCCCGCGCAAGCCCGCCTGGATCCGGGTGAAGGCGCCGACGCACCCGCTCTACCAGGAAACCCGCGCCCTGATGCGGGAGAACGGCCTGACGACGGTGTGCGAGGAGGCCGCCTGCCCGAACATCGGCGAATGCTGGTCCCGCCGCCACGCCACGATGATGATCATGGGCGAGGTCTGCACCCGCGCCTGCGCCTTCTGCAACGTGGCGACCGGCATCCCCGCGCCCCTCGATCCCGACGAGCCCCGCCGCGTGGCCAATGCGGTGGCGAGGCTCGGCCTCGCCCATGTCGTCATCACCAGCGTGGACCGCGACGACCTGCCCGACGGCGGGGCCGGACATTTCGCCCGCACCATCCGCGCCATCCGGGAGGCCGCCCCCGCCGCCACGATCGAGGTCCTCACGCCGGATTTCCTGCGCAAGGACGGCGCGCTGGAGACGGTGGTTGCCGCGCGGCCGGACGTGTTCAACCACAACCTCGAGACCGTCCCCGCCCTCTACCCCACCATCCGCCCGGGCGCGCGCTACTACCATTCGCTCAGGCTGCTCGATCGCGTGAAGCAGCTCGACCCCGCCATCTTCACCAAGTCGGGGCTGATGGTGGGCCTCGGCGAATCCCGCCTCGAGGTGCTGCAGGTGATGGACGACCTGCGGAGTGCGGAGGTGGATTTCCTCACCATCGGCCAGTACCTGCAGCCTTCGGTGAAGCACGCGGCGGTGGCCCGCTTCGTCCCGCCCGAGGAGTTCGAGGACTACGCCAAGGCCGCCCGCGGCAAGGGGTTCCTGCTGGTCTCGGCAAGCCCGCTCACCCGCTCCTCCTACCACGCCGACCGCGACTTCGCCGCCCTCAAGGCGGCGCGCCTCGCCCGCATCGCCGCCGCCTGATGCCCACCCATGCCGAGAAGCGCGTGCTGCGCTACACGCCCGAGCAGCTGTTCGACCTCGTGGCCGATGTGCACCGCTATCCGGAGTTCCTGCCCTGGTGCGTCGGCGCGCGCGTGCTCTCGCGCAGCGAGACAGAGCTGACGGCCGACCTCACCATCGGCTTCCGCATGTTCCGCGAGAGCTTCCGCAGCCGGGTCGGGCTCGAGCGCCCCTCTCTCGTGCGCGTGACGTACGAGAACGGCCCCTTCCGCTACCTCAACAACACCTGGCGCTTCACCCCGGTCCCGGGCGGCACCGAGGTGGACTTCTTCGTGGATTTCGAGTTCCGCTCCGCCCTGCTGCAGGCGGTGATCGGCGTGGTGTTCAACGAGGCGGTGCGCGTCATGGTGCGCGCGTTCGAACGCCGCGCCATGGCGCTCTACGGCCGCAACCGGCCGCAGCCCTCCGCCGCGCCCGCGCCGCAGACCTGAGGGGCGGGCTACGCGCCTGCGCCGCGGAAGCCCTGGGCGACCACGTAGATCTCGCTCGACTCCTTGCGGCTCGCCGGCGGCTTCACGTGGCGCAGCTTGGCGAAATCGCGCCTGAGGCGATCGAGCAGCGGCTTGTCCGCGCCCCCCTGGAAGAGCTTGCAGACGAAGGCGCCGCCCGGCGCTAGGATGCCGCAGGCGGAGGCGAGCGCCATCTCGGCCAGCGCCGTGATGCGCAGATGGTCGGTTGCGGCGTGGCCGGTGGTGTTCGGCGCCATGTCCGACAGCACCGCATCCGCCGGGCCATCGAGCGCCGCGCGCAGCGCCGCCTCGGCCCCGGGCTCGGTGAAGTCCGCCCGCAGGACGGTCGCGCCGGGCACCGGGTCCATCGGCAGGATGTCGAGCGCCACCACCTGCCCCTTCGGCCCCACTGCCTGCACTGCCACCTGCGTCCAGCCGCCCGGCGCGGCGCCGAGGTCCACCACCCGCATCCCGGGCTTCAGCAGGCCGCATTTCGCGTCCAGCTCCAGCAGCTTGAAGGCGGCGCGGCTGCGGAAGCCGCGCGCCTTGGCCTCGGCCACATAAGGGTCGTTCAGGTGGCGTTCGAGCCAGCGGCGGGACTGCACGCTGCGCCCGCCGCCCGCGCGCAGGCGCACCGTGCCTCCGCGCCCCTTCGGCGGCCGGATCATCGCCCCTCAGTGCTCGCGCCGGGCGCGGGCGGCGCGGATCATGCGCGTGAGCATCCCTTCGCGCAGCCCGCGGTCTGCCACCGTGATCCGCGGCGCCGGCCAGACCCGGCGGATCGCGGCATAGACGGCGCAGCCCGGCAGCACGAACTCCACACGCTCCGGCCCGACGCAGGGATGGGCGGCGAGCCCCTCCCGCCCCAGCGCGAAGAGGTCGGCGAGCGCCCGGTCGGCCGCCTCGGTGTCGAGCGTCTGCCCGTCCACGAGCGGGCGGGAATATTTCGGCAGCGCGAGCGCGACGCCGGCGAGGGTGGTGACGGTGCCGGAGGTGCCCATCAGCCGCACCCCGCCCGCCCGGATCTCCTGCCCGATGCGGTGCACCTCGTCGAAGCGGGCGAGCTTCTCCGCCACCTCGTCCACGACGGAGAGGAATCCCTCGGCGGTGAAGCAGTCCTGCCCCGCGCGCTCGGCGAGCGTGACGACGCCGAGCGGAAGCGAGAGGTAGCCGATCAGCTCCGGGGAACCGTCGGCCTTGCGGCGTATCCAGGCGATCTCGGTCGAGCCGCCGCCGATGTCGAACAGGATCGCGCGGCGGTCCTCCGGGCCGAGCAGCGGCGCGCAGGATTCCATCGCGAGCTCGGCCTCCTCCCGCGGCGTGATGACGCGGAGCGCAAGGCCGGTTTCCGCCCGCACCCGGGCGAGGAAGGCGGCGCCGTTGCTCGCCCGGCGGCAGGCCTCGGTCGCCACCGCCTCGAGCCGCCGCACCGGCCGGCGGGCGAGCTTCGCCGCGCAGACCGAGAGTGCCGCCAGCGCCCGCTCCATCGCCGCCTCCGACAGGCGGCCGGTGGCATGCAGCCCCTCGCCGAGCCGGACGATGCGGCTGAAACTGTCGAGCACGCGGAACCCCGCCCCGCAGGGCGCGCCGATCAGCAGCCGGCAGTTGTTGGTGCCGAGATCGAGCGCCGCATAGACGGCGGGCGCGCCGACGCCCGTAGGCGGCCGGTGGGCCTGCAGCAGACGGGGCGGGGCGGCTTCGTTCGGCATCGGATCCAGGGGCGGCGGCCGTGTCATGCGGCCGACATGGAGTATGATCGGTTCGCCTGCCCCCGCCGGCAAGGGATTTCGGCCCCGTGTTGCGGCCGGGCGGAGCGCGTGCTACCTGCGCTCACCGCCGCTTGGGGGATAGTTTAGCGGTAGAACTACCGGCTCTGAACCGGTCAGCCCTGGTTCGAATCCAGGTCCCCCAGCCAGCCGCCCCCCTACCCCGCCAGCCCGTCCCACAGCAGCTTGAGCGCCACCGCCACCAGCAGCAGGCGGCACCACCAGAACATGCGCTCTCCCGGCAGCCGCCCGTGCAGGGCGACGCCTGCCGCCACCCCCGCCCAGCACACCGGCACGCACAGCGCCATCAGCGCCCAGAGTTCGGGCGTCGGCGGCGCCGCCAGCAGCCAGGGCCCGACCTTCAGCGCATTGGCCACGGTGAAGAACAGGCTGGTCGTGCCGGCATAGACGGCCGGCGTCAGGTCCCGCCGCAGCAGATAGAGAGCGAGCGGCGGCCCGCCGGCGTGGGCGAGCATGGTCGTCACGCCGGATCCCGTCCCGGCGAGGAATGCCCGCCAGCGGGAGACCGGCCCGCGCGCCGGGGACGGCCGCCCGCCCCGCCGCTGCCAGAACCAGTGCCCGGCGAAAGAAAGCGTCACCCCCGCCATCAGCACCGCCACAAGGCGGGATGGCGCCACCGCCACCAGCGCCGTCCCGAGGCCCACCCCCGCCGCGAGCCCCGGCAGCAAGGCCAGCAGATCGGGCCCCGACCAGGTGGCGGGCCGCCAGCGCCGGAGGGCGAAGCCGTCCATCACCAGAAGCAGCGGCGCGAGCATGGCCCCGGCGGCGATCGGGTCCATGGCCAGCGCCAGCAGAGGGATGCCGAGGATGGCGAAGCCGCCGCCGAACGCCCCCTTCATCGCGGCGATCAGGAACACGCCGGCCGGCGCCACGATCCAGGCGGCGGGCTCGATCACGCGCCGCCCCGCTCACGCACGGTCGAGAAGCTCCATCACCCGCCCCGTCGGCGGCACCAGCAGGCGCTGGAAATAGAGCGGCGTCCCGCCCGCCCAGGCATAGGCGTCCACCCGCAACCCGCCCTCCGGCCGCGCCAGGATGCGGTGTCGCGCGCGCGTCACCGTCAGCCCGCACAGGCTGGCGAGCAGCAGCTTGAGGTTGGCCCCCGACAGCGTCTCCTCCTCCGCCGCCAGCAGCGCGCCGACGCGCGAGGGGTCGGCGTAGAAGGCGCTTGCCACGGTGAACTCGCCGCCGACGTCGATCGCGCGCTCGATCAGCAGCGCGCCGGCCGGCAGCGGGCCGAGATGGGCGCGCCACGGCCCGTCCTCGCGCAGCACGCGGCGGGCGAGCAGGCGGGGGAAGATCGGCAGCGGCGTCTCCCCGTCGTCGGAGAGGAAGCGGCAGTGCCAGGGCCGCTCCATCGGCCGCCTGCGGTCCACCACCACGCTGCCGGCGCGGGTGCGGCGGGCGATCAGCCCCTCCTCCGCCAGGGCGCGCAGGGCCCGCTGCACGGTGCCCACACTCGCGCCGACCGCGGCGGCGATCCCGGGCTCCGCCGGCAGCCTGGTGCCCGGGGGAAGGCGCCCGCTGGCGATCGCGCCGCGCAGCGCCTCGCGCAGGCGGACATGCTTGGGCAGGGCCGCATCCGCCCCGCCCGCGAGGTCGGACAGCACTGCCGGATCGAGTTCCGCTTGCACCATTTCCTCTATACGAATAGCGTATTCCCCAAGACCAGGGAGACAGCCCCATGCCGGCCCCGGCCAACCTCCTCATCATCATGGCCGACGAGCTGCGCTGGCAGACCATGGGCTGCTACGGCGACCCGGTCGTCCAGACCCCGCACATGGATTCGCTCGCCGCCCGCGGCACCCGCTTCACCGCGGCCTACACCAGCTGCCCGGTCTGCGTGCCCGCCCGCGCCTCCTTCGCCACCGGCCGCACCCTGACGGAGCTCGACGCCTACTGGGACAACGCCGACCCCTATGACGGCCTCGCCGAATCCTGGCACCACCGGCTGCGCGCCGCGGGGCACCGAGTCTCCTCGATCGGCAAGCTGCATTTCCGCGACGTCTCGGACGACTACGGCTTCACCGAGACGCTGATCCCGATGCATGTCGTCGAGGGCAAGGGCGACCTCATGGGCCTCGTGCGCGACGAGCTGCCGAAGCGCAAGGGCGCCTGGAAGATGGCCGGCATGGCCGGCCCGGGCGAAAGCCCCTACACGCACTACGACCGCGACATCACCACCCGCGCCGAGGAGTGGATCGCCGCCCGCGCCGCCGCCCCCGAGGCCAAGCCCTGGTGCCTGTTCGTCAGCCTGGTCTGCCCGCATTTCCCGCTCACCGCGCCCGAGCCCTATTTCCAGCGCTACTGGACCCATCCGGATCTGCCCACGCCGAAACGCTACGACCCCGCCTCCCGCCCCGACCACCCCTATCACGCCGAATACGGCGGCAGCTTCGCCTATGACGAGCATTTCGCGGGCCCGGAGGACGTGCGCCGCGCCGTCGCCGGCTACTACGGCCTCGTCTCCTTCCTCGACGACAATGTGGGCCGCATCCTCGCCGCGCTGGAACGCCACGGGCTGTCGGCCGGCACGCGCGTCATCCTCACCTCCGACCACGGGGACAACCTCGGCGCCCGCGGCCTCTGGGGAAAATCCACGATGTACGAGGAGTCGGTCGGCATCCCGCTGATCATGGCGGGGGCCGAGGTGCCGGCCGGCCATGTGTGCCCCACCCCCGTCTCGCTGCTCGACGTGTTCCCGACGGTGCTGGAGGCGGTCGGCCTCCCGCCCGACCCGCCCGGCGCGCGCCGGGGCGAATCCCTCTTCGCCCTCGCCCCGAGGACCGACGATGCGCGCACCGTCTTTTCCGAATACCACGGCATGGGCTCGACGGCGGCGATGTTCATGGTCCGCCGCGGGCGGTGGAAATACGTCCACTACGTCAGGCATCCGCCGCAGCTCTTCGACCTCGCGGCCGACCCGCAGGAGGAGCACGACCGCGCCGCCGACCCGGCCGCCGCCGGGGTGCTGGCCGAGATGCGCGCCGAACTCGCCGCGATCTGCGACCCCGAGGAGGTGGACGCCCGCTGCAAGGCGCGCCAGGCGCGGCTGCTCGAACAGCACGGCGGGCGGGAGGCGGTGATCGCCCGCGGCGACCTCGGCTTCTCGCCCCCGCCCGGGGTGGCCGTGGAGTTCAGCGCCTGACGCGGGGGCGACCGCGCGGCGGAACCAGGGGAGGAGACAGAAGATGCAGCGCAGGACACTCGTCGCGGGCGCGGCCGCCGCCGCGCTTCCGCTCGCCGCCCCGGCCTTGCGCGCCCAAGGCTTCCCCTCCCGCCCCGTCCAGGTGCTGATCGGCTGGCCCCCGGGCGGGGGCGTGGACGTGATGGGCCGCGCCATGGCCGAGGCGATGGCGGCCGAACTCGGCGGCCCGGTGGTGGTGGAGAACCGCGCCGGGGCGGCCGGCGTCATCGCCACCCTCGCCGCCGCCCGCGCCGCGCCCGACGGCCACACGCTGCTGTTCATGAGCCTGTCGGAGCTTGCGGTGCGGCAGGCCGCCTCCCGCACCGACTACGACCTCGAGCGGGACTTCGCGCCGATCTCGCTCTCCGGCGTCACGCCGATCGTGATCGCCGTGCATCCGCGCGTGCCGGCCGCCACCCCGGCCGAGTTCGCGGGCTGGGTGCGCGGCCAGGGCGGGCGGGTGAACTACGGCAGCCCCGGCACCGGCACGCTGCAGCACTTCGCCGGGGAGGCGCTGCGCCACGCGACGGGCCTCGACATGCAGCACGTGCCCTATCGCGGCGCCGCCCCGGCGGTGACGGACCTGATCGCCGGCACGATCGAGGTGGTCTCCTCCGGCCTGCCGCCGCTCGTCGGCCATGTCGCGGCCGGGCGTGCGCGGCTGATCGCCGCCTCCACCGCCCGCCGCACCTCGGTGCTGCCGGAGGTGCCGACCTTCCGCGAGGCCGGCTGGGGCGATGTGGACATCGCGAACTACGTGGGCTTCGCCGCGCCCAGGGCGACGCCGCCCGCCGTGCTGGCCCGGCTCGAGGCGGCGGCGGTGGCCGCCGCGCGCAGCCGCGCGTCGGCGAGACCTTCCGCCGCGCCGGCTCCGAGGTGATCGGCTCCTCCGCCGCCGAGTATGCGCGCTTCATCGCGGAGGAACGCGCGAAGCAGGTCGAGCTGATCCGCGCCAGCGGCTTCCGCGTGGAGGAGTAGGCGCCGCCCCCCTGTCTTGGCGCGCCGCGCCCCCGCGCCTAGGGTGCCGCCGCACGCCGGAGGGAACCCGATGCCCCAGAAGCTCCTGCCGACCAGCCTCGTCGGCTCCTACCCGCAGCCCGACTGGCTGATCGACCGCAGGAACCTCGCCGGGCGCTTCCCGCCGCGCGTGCGCGCCCGCGAGCTCTGGCGCCCGGCGCCGGAATGGCTGGAACAGGCGCAGGACGACGCGACCATCCTCGCCATCCGCGCGCAGGAACGCGCCGGCCTCGACATCATCACCGACGGCGAGATCCGCCGCGAATCCTACTCCAACCGCTTCGCCACCGCGCTCGAGGGCGTGGACATCGACAACCCCGGCACCGCGCTCGACCGCTCCGGCCACCCGAACCCGGTGCCGCGCGTGGTCGGCCGGATCCGCCGCCGCCACGCGGTGCAGACGCGGGACGTCGCGTTCCTCCGCGCCAACACCGACCTGATGATCAAGATCACCGTCCCCGGCCCCTTCACCATGTCGCAGCAGGCACAGAACGACTTCTACCGCGACGAGGCCGAGATGGCGCACGACTACGCCGTGGCGGTGAACGAGGAGATCCGCGACCTCTTCGCCGCCGGCGCCGACATCGTGCAGGTGGACGAGCCATACATGCAGGCCCGCCCGCAGAAGGCGCGGGACTACGGGCTTGCGGCGCTGAACCGCGCCCTGGAAGGGATCGCGGGCCAGACGGCCGTGCACATCTGCTTCGGCTACGCCGCCATCATCCACGAACGCCCGACCGGCTATTCCTTCCTGCCCGAACTCTGCGCCTGCCGGGTGAAGCAGGTCTCGATCGAGACGGCGCAGTCGAACCTGGATACCAGCGTGCTGACGAAGCTGCCCGACCAGACGATCATCCTCGGCGTGCTCGACCTGTCGGACATGACCGTCGAGACGCCCGCGACGGTCGCCGCCCGCATCCGCCGCGCGCTGCCGCATGTGCCGCCGGAACGGCTGGTCATCGCGCCCGACCGCGGCATGAAGTACCTCCCGCGCAAGGTGGCAGACGGGAAGCTGCGCGCGATGGTGGAAGGGGCCGCGATCGTCCGCCGCGAACTGGCCGGCAGCGCCTGAGGCGCGGCGGCGGGGGGCCTTCCGGCCCCGCGCACGGCGCCTGCGG
>JANWXJ010000202.1 GCA_025055335.1 Acetobacteraceae bacterium | reverse complement strand
GGTTCGGCGTCCTCCGCGGGGGCATCCCGCTCCGTCGCGTGCTCCCCGCCCGTGGGCGCCGTGTCGGCTACCGGCGCGGCGGCCTCCGCGGCGGCGCGGCGCTCCGCGTTGCGGCGCGCGATGGCCTCGGGGCTCTGCTCGTCCTCCTCGCGCGCGTCGCCCGCGTTCGGGTCGATCCCGATGGCGCGGAGCCCCTCGTCGGTGATGCGCGCCACGATCCAGGTCCCGTCGTCATCCTGGCGCCAGCCGAGCCCGACATGCTCCCGCGGGACGTTGATCTCGGTGAGCAGGTTGGTCTTGATCAGACTGCGGAACACCGCGTTGCGCGCGGCGGCCGGCAGGGTCTTTGGCGCGCGGGCCAGACCCATCTCGTGCTGCGCGGCGGCGCTCAGGATCACGCGCTGGGTATCGGAAAGCTTCATGGTCGGGGTCTCCGGTTGGGCACCCGACCAGCCGGGTGCTACCACCCCGAGCCCCGCAGGCCTTGCCTGTCGGGGCGGTGGCGGCGCCGCGTGGCCGCGGGCGCGGCGCGCTACTCGGCGAATTCGCCGCGCTTGAAGTAGCAATCCGTCACGCTCGCCAGTCGGCTGTTCCAGTGTTCGAGCGTCGCGGCCTTGCCCCAGAGGACGTCCTCGGGATCCGCACCAAAGTGATCCGCGCTCATCTGCTGAAGCTCCGCGACCATCGCGTCGAAGCGGGCCTTCTGCTGCAGGAAGGCTTCGAGGCTCTTCTGCTGGTTGCGGGCGGCGCGGGCGGTACGGTCTGTCATCGTGCTCTCCGTCTGCTGCGCGGTGCTCCGCGCGTGACGGACCATTCGCGCTGCGGCGGGGGCTGAGCCAAGCGCCCTCAGCGCGACCACGATTGCTATCTTCGAGGGATCTCGATCACATCATGATCGCCACCGCGCAGCCGGGCCGCGTGGCCTCGCAGCGCGAGGTGGCGCGCCGCCTCGGCATCTCCCACACGGCGCTGCAAAAGGCGCAGCGCGCGGGCCGCATCGCGCCCGAGGCCGATGGCGCGTGGGACATCGAGAAGGTCCGGGCGCGGCTGGCGGACAGCAGCGATCCGACGCGGAAGACGGCGACGCTCGTGCCGCCCGTACCGTCGATCGCAGTGCGGGCTGTGGCGCCACCGCCGCCTGTCGCGGCGTCGCACACAGCGCCTGATCCGCTGCCGCGCGCTGCCCAGAACACGTTCCACGACGCGCGCACGGCGAACGAGGTGCTCAAGGCGCAGGAGCGCCGGCTGCGGCTCGACGAGCGCAAGGGCAAGCTGGTCGACAAGGCCCGCGCCCTGCTGCTGGTGCACCGCCTTGCCAAGGAGGAGCGCGACGCCATCCTCGCCTGGCCCGCCCGCGTCGCCGCCGAGATGGCCGCCGAGCTCGGCATCGACGCGCATCGGCTGCAGACCATGATGGACACGCGCCTGCGCGAGCACCTGGCCGCGCGGCACGATGTCCGGGTGCAGGTGTCGTGATGGCAGGCGAGACGCTGCTCGACGAACCCGGCCGTTTAGACGGCGACGCCAAGATCTTGCAGATGTCGCGCGGCGGCGAGGCACCTGACATGCGCCTTGGTTGATGCTGCCATGCGCACGCGTCAAGCATGGTGCCATCGACACCGAGACGGCGGCTTTCGCGGCCGCTGATCGCGGGAAAGCGGAGCGCATGCCCCCGGGGTGTACCTGAGCCGCGGCCTCCAGCTGCGATTGCGAGTCACTCGCATTTGCGTATGCTTGCTTGCATCCGATTAGGGGGAGATTCGAGATTCAAAGCACGCTCCAGGCGTCGCCGCTGCGCGCGCCGACTATCGGCCTCGCCTGCTTCGGCCTCTTGCATGCCCTCGTGCCCGGAGCGCTGGCGCAGGAGGCGGCAACACCCCAGGCGCCCGCGCAACTGCCCGAGCTCAGCGTGCAGGGCGCCGCTCCACCTCCCTACCGCGCCGACCAGACTCGCATCCCGCGCATGCCCATGTCGGCGGGCGAGATGCCGCAGACCGTCAACATCGTTCCACGCGTGGTGATGCAGGAACAGGCCGCAAGCACCGTACGCGACGCGCTGCGCAACGTCACCGGCATCAGTCTCGCTGCCGGCGAGGGCGGCTTCTCCGGCGATGCCTTGACCCTGCGCGGCTTCTCCGCGCGCGGCGACTTCTTCATCGACGGCATCCGCGATCTCGGCCAGTACACGCGCGACAGCTTCTTCCTCGAGAGCGTGGATGTCCTGAAGGGTCCTTCCTCGATCATCTTCGGCCGCGGCTCGACAGGCGGCGTCGTCAACCAGACGTCGCGGCAGCCGCTGCCGACGACGCAGGGAGAGGTTCGTCTCTCCGCCTACACGCCGCAGGGGCTGCGTGGTACCGCCGACGTGAACGTGCGCGTCGGTGACGTCGCCGGCCGCCTGGTGCTGATGGGCTCACGCATCGACGCGGCAGAGCGTGACAACGTGTTCCAGCAGCGATGGGGCATCTTTCCCTCGATGACCTTCGGCATGGGTACGCCGACGACGCTCACCCTCTCCTGGCTGCACCAGGAGGAGTACAACATGCCCGACTATGGTGTGCCGTTCTTCCAGGGCCGGCCGCTCAGGGTTTCAACGAACACCTTCTACGGCCTCAACCAGACCGACCGCGAGCGCACGGTGACCGACGTTCTCACCGCGCTGCTCGAGCACCGCTTCAGCGACGATCTCCAGATCCGCAACACTCTCCGCTGGGCCGGATACTCGCGTGAACTCGCGGCAACCGCGCCGCGGCTGGTCGCCAGCACGGTGGCGGGCGGCATCACCCGCAACTCGCTGGTCAGCCGCTCTCCGCAGGTCCGGAACCGCTACGACAGCCTGATCGTCAACCAAACCGAGGCCACGGTTCGCTTCGACACCTTCGGACTGCGTCACGAGCTGCTCGCCGGGTTCGAGATCGGCCGCGAATCCTCCGAGGCCGTGCGCTTCGGCCAGACCGGCAGGCCCAACGCCAACCTGCTGTTCCCGGACTTCTACGCAACCGGCAACATTGTCCAGACCTTCGCCTCCGACATCAAGACGGTGGCCAATACGCTCGCGCTCTACGCGGTGGACAGGATCCTTATCGGCGAGATGTTCGAACTCATCCTCGGCGGCCGATGGGACAATTTCCACCAGCCAGCGCTTCGAGCGCACCGACACCGCCTTCACCTGGCGCGCCGCCTTCGTCTTCAAGCCGACAACCGCCATCCGCACCTATGTCGCGGCGGGCACGTCCTTCAACCCGTCGGCGGAATCGCTGACGCTCGCAGCCAACAACGCCAATCTGGCGCCCGAAACGGCGACGACCTATGAGCTGGGCGGATCCTGGGAAGTCCTGGACGGGCTCCGCCTCAACGGCTCGCTGTTCCGGATCGAGAAGCGCAACGCCCGCACCTCCGATCCGGCGAATGCGACCCTGCAGGTGCTCGACGGCATCGTCCGCGTGGACGGCTTCGAGGTCTCGGCGACCGGGCGCCTGACCGAGAACTGGAACCTTCTCGCTGGCTACACGAGGCTCGAATCCGAGATCGTCCGCTCCAACAACCGCGCCGAGGTGGGCCGCGAATTCGCCAATGTCGCGCCCAACACCTTCTCCCTCTGGACTACCTACAACCTCCCGTTCGGCGTGCAGATCGGCGGCGGCGCCAGCTTCGTGGACAGGCGCTACGGCAATACCACCAACACGGTCCGGGTTCCGAGCTACCTGCGCTACGACGCCGCCATCGCCTGGGAACCCGAGGAGGGTCCGCTGCGCGGGATGCGCTTCCAGCTCAACGCGCTCAATCTCGGCGATGCGCGGACCTACGAGACAGTCTACTCGGCCCACACCGTGCCCGGCGTCGGACGCACCTTCGTCGGCACCGTCTCGGCGCGTTTCTGATGCTCGCCGTCATCCCCGAAGTGCTCTCCGCGGCCGAGGCCGGCGAAGCGCTCGCCGTCCTCCAGGCGGCCGACTGGGCCGATGGCCGGATCACCGCCGGGCACCAATCGGCGCAGGTCAAGCACAACCTGCAGATCGAGGAAGGACACCCGGTCCACCAGCGCCTCGGCGATCTGGTGCTGAATGCGCTCGGGCGCTCGGCCGCCTTCATCTCGGCCGTGCTGCCCCAGCGCGTCTTCCCGCCGCTGTTCAACCGCTACGACGTCGGCATGACCTTCGGCGCGCATGTGGACAACGCCATCCGCCAGGTGCGCGGCACGCCGCACAAGATCCGCACCGATATTTCCTGCACGCTGTTCCTCACCCCGCCCGAGGCGTATGACGGAGGCGAGCTCGTCGTGCAGGACACCTATGGCAAGCATCGCGTGAAGCTGCCTGCCGGCCATGCGGTGGTCTATCCCGCGACCAGCCTGCACCGCGTCGAGCCGGTGACGCGCGGCAGCCGCATCTCCTCCTTCTTCTGGATCCAGAGCATGGTCCGGGACGCGATGCGGCGGCGGCTGCTGTTCGATCTCGACATGGCGATCAACGCCGCCACCGCCGACCTGCCGCCCGACCACCCGGCCCCCGTCGCGCTGACCGGGGTCTACCATAACCTCATCAGGCAGTGGGCGGAGGTGTCGTGAGCCCCGGGACCGCGATGCCGCCCGAACCCGGTGCCGCGCCTGCGCCGCCGCCAGCACTCCCTTCGCCCGGACCATCCGTGCCCCCGGCGATGGGCGCGCCGCCTTCTGCGCCGCCCGCGGCAGGCGAGCTTCTGGCTCTCGGCTCGGACCACTCCATCCCGGGCCTGATCCTGCAGGCCGGCCTGGTGGTGCAGGGCGTGATGGCCGCGCTCGCCCTCGCATCGGTCGTCACCTGGGCGATCATCATCGAGAAGTCGATCCTGCTCGGCCGCCTTCGGCGCGAGATCAGGCGCCTCGCGGCCACGGGAGCCGATCGCGGGCAGGGAGAAGGCCTCGCCGCGCGCATCCATCGCGCCGCCGCGCGCGAATGGGCCGAAGGACGCGAACCGGGCGAGAGCCGCACCGAGTACCGCGAGCGCATCGAACGCGCGATGCGCGAGACGCTCGCGGTCGCGCTGCGCCGCGCGCAATCCGGCACCGCGTTCCTCGCGACCACCGGCGCGGTCGGGCCCTTCATCGGCCTGTTCGGCACGGTCTGGGGCATCATGGGGTCCTTCCAGGGCATCGCGCAGATGCGCGACACCTCCCTCGCCGTCGTCGCGCCGGGCATAGCGGAGGCGCTGCTCGCCACCGCGATCGGCCTCGCCGCCGCCATTCCGGCCGTCATCGGCTACAACCGCATCGCCCGCGGCATAGCCGGTCTGCGCGCGGAGGGCCTCGAGGCGATCTCGGCCATCGGCGCGCGGCTCTCGGCCCGGCCACCGCGCGGCGGCGAGGTCCGGGCGGCGGAATAGCGCCATGGCCTTCTCCCTGGGCGGCAGCGAGGGCGAGGACGACGCGGCGCCGATGTCCGAGATCAACGTCACGCCCTTCGTGGACGTGATGCTGGTGCTTCTGATCATCTTCATGGTCGCCGCGCCGATGATGACGGCGGGCGTGCCGGTGGACCTGCCGCGCAGCGGCGCGCCGCGCGTCGCCACTCCCGCCCCGCCCTTGGTGCTGACCGTCACGCGCGAGGGCGCGGTGTTTATCGGCGACGAGCGCGTGGAGGAGGCGGCGCTTCCCGAGCGCCTCGCCGCCCTCAAGGCCGCCAATCCGGACATCGCCGTGCATGTCCGCGGCGACCGGGTCGAGCCATATGGCGAGGTGCTGCGCGTGATGGGGCGCGTCGCCACGGCAGGCATCCAGCGCGTCTCGCTCATCGCCGAAGCCGAGTCCGGCGCCGGGCGGGCGCGCTGATCCATGGTCGCGCCGGCCGCCGCCCCGTCTGCCCCGGCCTGGGCCGAGCCTCCGGCCGGGCCGGAGGCGATGCGCGGCGTCCGGCTTCTCGCCTACGGCGCCGCGGTGCTGATCCATGGCGGGATGGCAGGCCTCCTCCTGCTCTCCCCCGCCCTCCCCCCTGGCACCGCGGCGCCGGAGCCCGTTCCCATCCTTGCTGTGCTCTCCGAACTGTCGCCCGAGGAGGTTTCGGCCGCGGAGCCCGCCACCCCCGAGGAGCCGCCGGCAGCCCCCGAGCCCGTGGCGGCCGAGCCTGCCGCTGCGCCGCCCGAGCCCATGCCTGAGCCGGAGCCGCCCCCGGAAGCGCCGCCTCCCGAACCGGAGCGGATGCCGGAGACACCGCCGCCCGAGCCTCCGCCTCCCGAACCGGCGCCGGACCCGTCGCCGCCACCGCCTGCGACCGAGCCCTTGCTGCCGCCGCGCGCCGAGCCGCCGCGCCCGCGTCC
>JANWXJ010000235.1 GCA_025055335.1 Acetobacteraceae bacterium | reverse complement strand
CGCTGCTCGACGCCGGCTGCGGCACCGGCGGCTTCCTCGCGCGGCTTGCCGCGGCGCGGCCCGGGCGGGCGCTGGTCGGGCTCGAATACAACCCGGCGGCCGCGGCGCGCGCGGCGCGCAAGTCGGGCGCCGCCGTCTGCGCCGGCACGGTCAATGCGCTGCCCTTCCCGGATGCCTGCTTCGGCGCGGCCGTCAGCGTGGACGTGCTGTGCCACCGGGCGGTGGACGAGGGGGCGGCGCTTGCCGAGCTGTTCCGCGTGCTGAAGCCCGGCGGAACGCTGGTGCTGAACCTGCCCGCCTTCGAATGGCTCCGCAGCGCGCATGACGCGCGCGTGCACACCGCCCGCCGCTATACCGCGGCCGGCATCGCCGCGGCGCTCGCGGCCGCCGGCTTCCGGGACATCGCGGCCCGCTACTGGAACAGCCTGCTGCTGCCGCTGATGGCGGTGCAGCGCAAGCTGCTGGCGCGCGATCCGGATGCCAGCAGCGACGTCGGCCGCTTCCACCCGGCCGTGGACGCCGCCTTCCACGCCGCGACGCGGCTCGAACGCGCGCTCGCGCGCCTGGGCCTCCGCTATCCCGCAGGCGGCTCGGTGATGGCCGCCGCCACCCGCCCCTGAAGCCAACGGATCCCGCCCATGAGCGACATCGGGCTTTCCATCGTCATTCCCGTCTATCGCGGTGCGGCCACCATCGGCAGGCTGGTCGAGGCGCTGTCGGCGCTGCAGCCCGAAGGCGGCCTCGAGATCGTGCTGGTCAACGACGGCAGCCCCGACAACTCGGGCGAGGTCTGCCGCGCCCTCGTCGCGCGCGCGCAGGTGCCGATCACCTATCTCGAGCACGCCCGCAACTTCGGCGAGCACAACGCGGTGATGACCGGGCTGCGCCATGCGCGCGGCCGCTACGTCATCACCATGGACGACGACCTGCAGAACCCGCCCGAGGAGGTGGTTCGCCTCTACGACCACGCCCGCAACGGCGGGTGGGACGTGGTGTACACCCGCTACGCCGTGAAGGAGCACGCGGGCTGGCGCAACCTCGGCAGCCGCTTCGCCAACTGGGTCGCCGACCGGCTGCTCGACAAGCCGAAGGGGCTCTACCTCTCCTCCTTCCGCTGCATGAGCGCCTTCGCCGTCGCCCAGGTCACCCGCTATTCCGGCCCCTATCCCTATGTGGACGGGCTGCTGATGCAGGTGACGCAGCGGGTGGACTCGATCGAGGTGAAGCACCTCAAGCGCGCCGAGGGGCGGTCGAACTACACGCTGAAGCGGCTTGTGCTGCTGTGGCTCAACCTCGCCACCTCCTTCTCGGTGCTGCCGCTGCGGCTTGCGATGGCGGCCGGCGCGCTGATGGGGCTGCTCGGCTTCGCCGGCGCGCTCTACGTGATCGGCGTCGGGCTCTCGGGGCAGACGCCCTCGGGCTGGGCCTCGCTGATGACGGTGATGCTGCTGATCGCCGGCGTGCAGTTCTTCGTGCTCGGGGTGATCGGCGAATATGTCGGGCGGGCCTTCCTGTCGGCCAACGGCAAGCCGCAGGGCGTGGTGCGCGAGGTGCTGCGCGGGGGCGGGGCATGACGCTCTCCTGGCTCGCCCTCGGCGGCGCGATCCTCGCCTCGCTCGCCGGGCAGGTGCTGCTCAAGGCCGGAACGCTCGGCGATGGCGGCTTCCTCCAGCAGCTCTTCCGCTGGCAGACGATGCTCGGCCTGTCCTGCTACGGCGGCTCGGCGCTGCTCTACCTGCTGGCGCTCCGGCAGATCCCGATGAGCGTGGCGCTGCCCTCCACGGCGATCTCCTACGTGGCGATCGCGCTGATCGGCCACTTCGCCTTCGCCGAGCCGCTCGGGGCGCAGAAGATCGCGGCCATCCTGCTGATCTGCGCGGGCGTGGTGCTGCTCGCGACGGCGTAGGGCGGATCCCCCGGGCGGCCCGGCCCCGCCGCAGCCGGCACCCGCCCGGCGCCGGACCGGCCGGGAAGCCGAAGCGGACGCCGCGGCGCGGCGTGGCGCCCGGGCAACCGCCCTAGAGCGCGGCGAGCGCCGAGCAGACGCGCTCCACCTGTTCCTCCGTCATCTCCGGGAAGATCGGCAGGCTCAGGATCTCGCGCGCCGCCGCCTCGGTCTCGACGCAGCCCGCGGGCCCGAGCGGCACCCGCCCGGCATAGGCCGGCTGGGCATGCACCGGCATCGGGTAGTGGATCGCCGTCGCCACCCCCTGTTCCTTGAGGCGCGCCTGCACCGCCTCGCGCTCCCGGCTGCGCACCACATACTGGTGGAACACATGGGTGGCGCCCGGGCGCCGCATGGGCGGAGAGACCGGCCCGCCCGACAGCGCCGCATCATAGGCGGCGGCGATCGCCTGCCGCCGTGCGTTCGCCGCCTCGAGCCGCGGCAGCCGCACGCGCAGCACCGCCGCCTGCAGCTCGTCGAGCCGCGAGTTCACCCCGACGAGATCCGACACGTAGCGCCGCTTCCAGCCGTATTGCCGGAGCGCCGCGATTCGCTCGGCGAGCTCCGCATCGGCCGTCGCCAGCACGCCCGCATCCCCGAGCGCGCCGAGGTTCTTCGTCGGATACAGACTGAATGCGGCGGCATCCCCGAGCGTGCCGAGCTTGGCCTCCCCGAGGGTCGCGCCATGGGCCTGCGAGACGTCCTCGATCACCTTCACCCCCGCCTCGCGGCAGGGCCCGAGGATCGGCCGGATATCCGCCGCCTGGCCGTAGAGATGCACCGGGATCACCGCGCGGATCGGCGGCAGGCCGGGCGGCGGCTCCTCGAGCACCGAAAGCAGCTCGTCCGGGTCCATCGTGTAGGTGTCGGGGTCGATGTCGAGCAGCAGCGGGGTCGCGCCCGCCATCTCGATCGCGGCCACGGTGGCGACCGCGGTGTGCGAGACGGTCGCGACCGTCGCCCCCGGCCCGATGCCGAGGCCGCGCAGGATCAGCACCAGCGCATCCGTGCCGTTGGCGCAGCCGACGGCGTGCTGCCCCTCCCCGAGCCAGGCGGCGAACTCGGCCTCGAAGGCGCGCCCCTCCTCGCCCAGGATGTACCAGCCGGAGGCGAGGACGCGGGCGATCGCGGCGTCGATCTCCTCCTTCTGGGCGCGGTAGGCGGCGCCGGGATCGGCCTGCGGCACCGTGGGCGTCAGGGCGTTCATCATGCTGCGTCCTGGAGGAAGGGGGTGAGCCGGGGGCGGAAGAAGGCGAGGGTGCGGGCGAGCCCCTCGGGGAGCGGCACGCGCGGGGCCCAGCCGGTCGCGGCGCGGAAGGCGGTGTCGTCGGCGGCGTAGGAGCCGATGTCGATGGCGCGGCGTTCGGGCGGGAACTCGCGCACCACGAAGCGCCCCTGCCCGCCATTGGCGGCCACCAGCATCTCGGCCAGCCGGCGCAGGGCCAGCGGCGCATCGCCCCCGAGGTTGAAGACGCGCCCGGCGCAGCCCGGCGTCTCAGCGGCGAGCAGGAAGGCCGACACCACGTCGTCGAGATAGGCGAGATCGCGCATCTGCTCCCCACCCCACAGCTCGAAGGGCTCGCCCTCGAGCACGCGGCGGATCCAGATGCCGAGGAACATCTGCCGCGCATCGGCAATCCGCAGCCGCGGGCCGTAGCAGTTCGTCAGGCGCAGCGACACCACCGGCCGCCCATGCACCCGGTGCTCGACCATCCAGTACTGCTCGCCCGCGAACTTGGAGACGCCGTTGAAGTCGGGCGGCACAACGGGATGCGCCTCGTCCACCGGCAGGCGCTGGGCGCGGCCGTAGAACTGCCGCGTGGAGGCGTGCACCACCACGGCACCCGGTGCGGCCTCGCGCAGCGCGGCGATCAGCCGGAGCTGGGCGGTGGCGTTGATCGCAAGGTCGGAGAACGGATCGGCCATGGAGCCGGCATGCGAGATCTGCGCCGCCATGTTGAACACGATATCCGCGCCGGCGAGGACGGGCGCGAGATCGGCCTCGCGCAGATCGGCCACGACGAGCTCCGCCCCCGAGCCTTCCAGATTCGCCCGCCGCCCGCCCATGCCGGGCAGCAGCGCGTCGATCGCCGTGACGCGGGCGCCGAGCGCCCCGAGCGCATGGCACAGGCCCGAGCCGAGGAAGCCTGCCCCGCCCGTCACCACCACGCGCTTGCCCGCCCAGAAGGCGGGATCGGGATGGCGGTCAGCGGTCATGGCGGACACTCCCGGCCGGCGCCTCGCGCGGTCGGGCAGGGGCGGGGAAGGCGGCGGCATCGCGGCCGCCCAGGCAGGGGAGGGGCATCGGGATCCGTGGAACCTGGCGCGGGGTATCCTGTGCCTCGCGATTGCGGCAACAGCACGACGGCCCCGCCATTTGACGGCCTTCCCCCGACGCCGCAAGGGGGGCCTCAGCCGCGGGTGCCGTTGCGCCCGCGCAGCAGTTCCGCCACCCCGAACAGCAGCAGGAGCAGCCCCGAGACGACCTGCAGGCTGGCCAGCACGCGTATGCCGTCGTCGGCCGGCTGGATGTCCCCGTAGCCGACGGTCGAGAGCGTCACGATCGAGAAATGCATGGCATCCGAGAACGACAGCCGCAGCGGCCCGTGCGGCCCGGCGAAGAGCGGCCCGGCCGAGAGCGCGTCGGCGATCCGGTAGGCGGAGCCGAAGCCGATCACCAGCAGCGCATAGACCAGCACGAACACCGCTGCCGGCACGACGAGATGCGCCCCCCGCGCGGCAACCTCCTCCATCAGCAGCGCGACATCCACCGCAAGCCCGACCACGTCGCGGAAGGCGAGCGCGACGATGCCGCCGATCGCGCCCATCGCCGC
This sequence comes from Acetobacteraceae bacterium, assembly GCA_025055335.1. GTDB lineage: Bacteria > Pseudomonadota > Alphaproteobacteria > Acetobacterales > Acetobacteraceae > JANWXJ01. The sequence continues at coordinate 22,178 of JANWXJ010000235.1, read as the reverse complement.
CGGGAGCGCGAGCGACTGCACCCAGGGCTCGGCCCGGTTCAGCGGCAGCAGAAAGCAGAGCAGCCCGACCGCGGCCGCCGCCACGAGCCAGCGCAGCCGGGCGGGCAGGGCGGCAAGCTCGGCCGATTCGCTCCGCGCCTCGGCGATGCGCACAACTTCCGCCCGCCGCGCCCATATCGTGCCGAGGAAGGCGACGAGCGGCAGCAGGAATGCCACCACCCGCGCCCATTCCCCGGCCTGCGGGAACTGCGCGGTGGCGAGCACGCTGAACACCGTGGCATAAAGCACGAGCCCCATGCCGAGGCCGAAGGCGAACAGCGGCCCCCGCGGCACGAGCAGGCTTGCCGCCCCGAAGGAGGCGGCCGCCGCGCCGATCACCGCGACGGCGCCGATCCGCCCGTCCGCCGCCAGCGCCGCCGACAGCAGCAACGCGAAGGGCAGGATGACGCCGAGCGCCGGCAGCAGCCGGGCGAGCCTCGGGTCGGGCCGGCGCGGCGCCATCAGCGCCCGGGCGCGAGCGCGACGCCGCTGATCTCGACCTTCCAGCGCGGATCCGCAAGCCGCGCCCCGATCGTCATCCGCGCGGGCTTGTGGGCGGGGTCGAGCCAGGCGTCCCAGGCGCGGTTCATGGCCGGGGCGTCGGCGATGTCGGCCAGCACGACGGTCGCCGACAGGAAGGCCCGCTTGTCGGTGCCGGCCACGGCCAGCAGCGCGTCGATCTGCCGCAGGATGTCGGCCGTCTGCGCTTCCGCGTCGGCCTCCGGATCCTCCGCCACCTGGCCCGCGAGCCAGACGAAGCCGCCCGCCGCCACCGCGCCCGAAAGCCGCTCCTCCTCGGCCAGCCGCGTGATCATGGCACCCTTCCTCCCGTCCGCCGGCCCCGGCAGAGTGTGGCCGAGGTGCAGGACATGACCCCGATTCTCAACCGCGTGATGCTCGCCAGCCGCCACCTGCTCACGGTGTTCTACCTCGGGCTCGCCGTCGCGCTCGCGCTCTATGCCATACGCTTCGTCTGGAAGCTCGGGAAGTACGCCGAGGGGCTGCTGTCCAGCACCGACAGCGACGCCCTGCTCGGCCTGCTCTACCTGCTCGATTCCGCGCTGGTCGCGGGGCTCGTCACCATGGTGGCGATCTCCTCCTACGACAGCCTCGTCTCCCGCCTCGCGCAGGACGCGGATGCGGAGAAGATGGAGTGGGTCGGGGCGGTGGATCCGTCCAACCTCAAGATCAAGCTGGCGGTGGCGATCGTCGCCATCTCCTCGATCCACCTGCTGCAGATCTTCCTCAAGCTGCGCGACTACGAGGACCGGGAGATCTTCCTCTCCATGGCGATCCATGCGCTGTTCCTGGGCGGGATCCTGGCGCTGGCCGTGATGGACCGGCTCGAGGGCTACGCCAAGGCGGCGAAGGGGGCGAAGGGGTAGGGGCCCTCACGCCGGCCAGACCGCCCAGACATAGGCGGCATAGGCCGCGACCAGCACGGCGCCCTCGGCGCGCGAGAGCCGCCGCGCGCTTGCGAGGAACAGCAGCAGCAGCAGGCAGGCCGCGGCCATCAGCGGCGCGTCGAAGCGCGCCACCTCGGGCGGCACGGCGGTCGGCGCCAGCAGCGCCGTCGCCCCGCCGATCCCGAGAACGTTGTAGATGTTGGAGCCGAGCACGTTGCCGACCGCCACATCCCCCCGGCGGCGCAGCGCGGCGAGCGCGCTTGCCGCCAGTTCCGGCAGCGAGGTTCCGGCGGCGACGATGGTCAGCCCGATCACCGCCTCGCTGACGCCGAGAGCCTGCGCAAGCCCGATCGCCCCTTCGACCAGGAGCCACGCGCCGCCCAGCAGCAGAAGAAGGCCAAGCAGCGCCGTGCCGGCCGGCACGGCCCAGGCGCGCAGGCCGTCCGGCCCGGCCGGGCGCGGGCGCAGCGCCGGATCGGCCGCCTCGAAGGCCTCCGCCTTGTCGAAGGCCGCCCCGTGCTCCGCCGGCCCGGCCGCGCGCTCCTGCCGCCAGGCAAGCCAGAGATAGCCCGCCATCAGCGCCGCCAGCACCGCGCCCGCCGCGCGGTCCAGCGTCCAGACCAGCCCGAGCGCCGCGAAGCCGAAGGCGACCGCCGCCATCACCACCCCGTCCCGCCACAGCGCCCCGCCCGCGACCGAGAGCGGCCGGATCAGCGCGGCGAGCCCGAGGATGACCAGGGAGTTGAACAGGTTCGATCCCACGATGTTGCCGACGGCGATCCCGGGCGACCCGGCGAGCGAGCCCTGCACGCTCGCCATCAGTTCCGGCGTCGAGGTGCCGAAGCCGACGATGACGAGCCCCGTCAGCAGCGGCGACACGCCGGCCCGCTCGGCGAGGCGCACCGCGCCCCGGACCAGGAGTTCGGCCCCCGCCACCAGAACCGCGAGGCCTGCCAGGATCGCAAGAAGTGTCGTCACGCTCGGCTCCCCACTCGCGCGGGGCGCGGCGGCCGCGGGCGCGGCGCACCGGGCCCCGCCGGTTGCGTCGTCCTACATCACGGCCATGCCGTCAGAGGGGCCCGGGCGGGGCGGCAGATGTGCCGCCCAGGCGGGCGGCGCAAGGGGGGGGGCGATCAACCGGCGAGGTGCCGCCGCCGCGCGAAGCGCACCAGCAGGCTGTCCACCGGCCCGGCGCCGACCGACACCGCCCAGGCCGCCCCCGCCGCCAGCACGATGGCCGGCCCGCTCGGCAGGTCGGCATGGTAGGAGATCAACAGCCCGAGGACCGAGGCGCCGGCCCCGATCCCGGCCGCGACCTTGGCGATCCCCGCCACCTCCGCCGCCCAGTGCCGCGCCGCGATCGCCGGCAGCATCAGCAGCCCGACCGCCATCAGCGTGCCGAGGGCGGCGATCGCCGCCACCACGTTCAGCACCACGAGCGCCAGGAAGACGAGGTGCCACAGCCCGCCGCGCGCGCCCTCGGCGGCGGCGAAGCCCGGGTCGAAGCATTCCAGCACGAGCGGCCGCCAGGCGAAGGCCAGGACGAACAGCGTGAGGGTCGCGACACCGCACATCAGCAGCAGCGCCGCATCATCCACGCCGAGCACGCTGCCGAACAGCAGCGCCATCACCTCGACCGAATCCGCGACGGTCGAGACCAGCGCGACGCCGAAGGCCAGCGCCACCAGATAGGCCGCGGCGAGCGACGCGTCCTCCCGCCCGCCCGTCGCGCGGGACAAGGCCCCGGCGCCGAGCGCGACGGCCAGCCCGCCCGCCAGCCCGCCGGCCGCCAGCGCCACCACCGACACGCCCCCCACGAGGAAGCCGGCCGCGACGCCGGGCAGGATACCGTGCGCCAGCACATCTCCCGTCAGGCTCATCCGCCGCAGCATCAGGACCATGCCGAGCGGCGCCGCCGACACCGACAGCGCGAGGCAGCCCACCAGGGCGCGGCGGAGGAAGGAGAACTCGGCGAAGGGGCCGAACAGCGCCTCGATCACGCGGCGTCGCGGGCGCAGGCGGCGGCGGTGTCGTCCCACGCCTCGGCCATCATCCGCGCGCGCAGGCGGTTGCCGGCCGACAGCGCCTGTTCGGTCGGCCCCCAGGCGATCGCCTCGCGCGCCAGCAGCAGGGCCTCGGGGAACTCCGCGCGCACGAGGTCGAGGTCGTGCAGAACGGCGAGGATGGTGCGGCCCTCCCCGTGCCAGCGGCGGATGATGGCAAGCAGGTCGGCGGCGGTGCGGGCGTCCACGGCGGTGAAGGGCTCGTCGAGCAGCAGGATCGGCGCGTCCTGCAGCAGCAGCCTGGCGAACAGCAGGCGCTGGAACTGCCCGGCGGACAGCGTGCCGACCGGCCGCCGCGCGAACCCCGAAAGCCCGACGGCGGCAAGCGCCGCTTCCGCCCGTTCCGCCGCATCGGGCGGCATCGGCGCGAAGGCGCCGACCCGCCCCCACAGCCCGAGCAGCACCACGTCCCGGCAGGAGATCGGGAAGCCGCGGTCGAGCGCGGCCGCCTGCGGCAGCAGCGCGACGCGCCCGGCGAGCGACACGCGCCCCTCGGCGGGCGGGTGCAGCCCGGCGATGGCGCGCAGCAGCGTCGTCTTGCCGGCGCCGTTCGGGCCGACGATCGCCGTCAGGCTGCCGGCCGCGACGCTGCCCGAGAGGTGGTGCACCGCCGGGCGGCGGCCATGCACGACGGTGAGGTTCTCGATCCGGATGGCGGGGGGGGCCATGGCTCAGCCCATCGCCCAGACGGCCGCCGCCCACAGCGCCGCCGACAGGATGGCGGCGAGCACCAGCCGCGCGCCGGCGCCGGCGGACAGCGACAGGGGATCGGGGATGCGCATGGCGGATGTAATATCATAACGCCGCTCGCCGGCAAGCACCTCCCGTTCCCCGCCGCGCCGCCCTGCTCTACGCTGCGGCGCGACATGCAGGGCCGCCCCGACCCGGACGCCGAACTCCGCGCCGCACTCGCCCGCCACCGGGCCTTCGCCACCGCGCTGCTGCTGCTGATGGCCGCAATCCTCGTCGGCTCCTACTGGCTCGAGCCCGGCTACTGGCGGGATCTGGTGCAGGCGGCGGCCAAGGCCGGGGTGGTCGGCGGCATCGCCGACTGGTTCGCCGTGACTGCGCTGTTCCGCTACCCGCTCGGGCTGCGCATCCCGCACACCGCCATCATCCCCCGCCAGAAGGAGCGGCTCGGGCGCGGGCTCGGCCGCTTCGTCGCCGGCCAGGTGTTCACTGAGGAGGAGCTGCACCGGCTGATGCGGCGGATCGACGTCGCGCGCATCCTGGAACGCTTCCTGTCCGATCCGGCGCAGGTGCGGCCGGCCGCGATCGGCCTCGCCGGGCTGCTGCCGCGCGTGCTCACGACACTCGAGGACGGCCGCGCCCGCCGCGTCGCCACCCGGCTGCTGCCGCGGCTTGTCACCGGGCCGGCGGCGGCGCGGATGCTCGCCCGCGTGCTGCGCGCCATGCTGGCGGGCGGCCAGCACCAGGCGGTGTTCACCGCCGCGGTCGCCGAGCTCAAGCGCATCCTCGTGGACCGCCAGGCCGACCTGGAAGCCGCGATCGCCGCCCGCGTCCGCGCCGAGGGCGGCGCCCTGGTCGGCTGGATGGCGGGGGCCTACATCGCCCGCCGCATCCTGGCGGCGGCGAACGCCGAGCTCGAGAAGGTGGAGCCCGAGGATTCGAGCCTCCGCGCCGCCTTCGAGGCGTGGCTCGAAGCGGAGATCCAGCGCCTCGAGACCGACCCCGGCCGCGCCGAGGCGGTGGCCCGCGCGGTCCGCCGCGCCCTGTCCCACCCTTCCGTCGCCGCCTGGCTCGCCGATGCGTGGGAGAGGATCAAGCAGGGGATCGCCGCCGACGCGGCGCGGGAGGATGGGCGCACCGTCGCCCTCCTCGCCGGGTTTGCCGCCAATGCCGGCGCCCTGCTCGCCGAGGACGCCGCGGCGCGGGAGCGGGTGAACCAGGGCGCCGAGCGCATCGTCGCCACCCTGCTGCCGGCCGCCCAGGCGCGGCTTGCCGAGTTCATCGGCGACGTGGTGTCCGGCTGGGACACCCGCACCATCACCGAGAAGCTCGAACTCCGCGTCGGGCGGGACCTGCAATACGTGCGGATCAACGGCACCATCGTCGGGGCGCTGGTCGGGGCTGCGCTGTTCGTGCTGCTGACGGAGCTGTTCGGGCGGGTGGCCACCTGAGCCGGCCGCCTTGACACCCCAGGGCGAAGCGCCCACACCCGCGCCCGCCATGCTCCCGGCCCCGGCGGACAGCGCCGCCTCCCAGCCCCCGCCGCCCGCCGTCGCGGTCGTCGTCGCCGTGCTGAACGAGGCGGAGAACATCGCCGCCGTCGGCGCCGAGATCGTCGCCGCCTTCGCCCCCGGCCCCGCCTTCGAGGTGGTGTTCGTCGACGACGGCTCGACCGACGGCACCGCCGCCGCAGTGCGGGCGCTCGCCGCCGCCGATCCGCGCATCCGCCTCGTCCGCCACGCCGAACGCTGCGGCAAATCCGCCGCCATCCGCACCGGCGCGGCCGCCGCGCGCGCCCCCTGGATCGCCACCATGGACGGGGACGGGCAGAACGACCCGAAGGACCTCCTCGCCATGCTGGCCAGGGCGGAGGCCGCCGGGGAGCCCTGGCCGCTCGTCGCCGGCATCCGCATCCGCCGCAACGACCCCTGGTCCCGCCGCGCCGCGACGAGGCTCGGCAACGGCATCCGCCGCGCCCTGCTGCGCGACGACTGCCCCGACACCGCCTGCGGCATGAAGGTCTTCCGCCGCGACGCCTTCCTCGCGCTTCCCTGCTTCGAGGGCATGCACCGCTTCCTGCCGGCGCTGTTCCGCCGCGCCGGCGCCCCGCTTCTCAACCACCCCGTCGCGCACCGGCCGCGCGCGGCCGGCCGGTCGAAATACAGCAACCTCCAGCGCGCCTGGGCCGGCCTCGGCGACCTGTTCGGGGTGATGTGGCTCGTCTCCCGCATGCGCGCCCCGAAGATCCGCCCCGATGACGCCTGACGCCAGCGCGCGGCTCCGCCCGCTCGACCTCGCTCTGCTCGCCGCTCTCGCCCTGGCGCTGTTCCTGCCCGGCCAGGCGGGGCTGCCGCCGCTCGACCGCGACGAGAGCCGCTACGCCGTGGCGGTGACGCAGATGGTCACGACCGGCGACCTGATCGACATCCGCTACCAGGACCAGCCGCGCTGGCTGCAGCCGGCGGGGATCTACTGGCTGCAGTCGCTCGCCGTCACGCTGTCCGGCGGGATCGGACAGATCTCCGCGCACCGCTTGGTGTCGCTCGCCGGGGCCGTGCTGTCGGTGCTTCTTGCCGCCTGGCTCGGCGCGCGCCTCTACGGGCGGCAGGCGGGGATCGCGGCCGGCGCCATGCTCGCCGCCTGCCTCGTGCTCAACGTCGAGGCGCGGATGGCGAAGATCGACGCCACCATGCTCGCCGCCGTGCTCGCCGCGCAATCGGCGCTGCTGCTGCTGTATCTCGATCGGGCGGCCCGCCCCGCGCTCGCGGCGGCGGTTCTGTGGGTGGCGCTCGGCGTCGGGCTGATGCTGAAGGGCCCGATCCCGACCATGGTGACGGTGCTGACGGCGGCCGCGATCAGCCTGTGGAACCGGGATGCCGCGTGGCTCCGGCGCCTCCGCGCCCACTGGGGCGTGCCGCTGATGCTGGCGATCGTGCTGCCCTGGCTGCTTGCCATCGTCATCCGCACAGAGGGCGCGTTCCTCTCGGAGGCGATCGGCCATTCCATGCTCGGCAAGGTGGCGGACGGGCAGCAGGGCCACGGCGCGCCGCCGGGCTACCACCTGCTCGCCTTCTCGGTCGCGTTCTGGCCGGCCTCGCTGTTCTTCGTGCTCGCGCTCCCCTGGGTGTGGGCGAACCGGCACGAGAAGGCGGTGCGGGCGCTGCTCTGCTGGGTGGTGCCGACCTGGGTGGTGTTCGAGATCGTCGCGACCAAGCTGCCGCACTACACGCTGCCGACCTACCCGGCGCTCGCCATCCTGGCCGGGGCGGCGCTGTCGGCGGGCGCGCTCGGGCTGCCGGCGGGGCGGTGGCGCTGGCTCGGCCGCGTCATCCTCGGCGTGTGGCTGGTTGTGGCGGCAGCGCTCGCGCTGTTCGGGCCGGTGCTCGCCTTCCTGGCGGAGCGGCGGGTGAATTGGCTTGCGGTGGCCGCGGCGGTGGCGACGGTCGGGCTGACGGCGCTTGCCCTTCGCCTGCTCGGGCGGGCGGAGATGCGGCGCGCGCTGGCGGCCTCCCTCGGTGCTGCGGCGGTGGTCTGGGTCGTCACCTTCGGCCATACGCTGCCCGGCATCCGGGCGCTCTGGCTCTCCCCGCGCATCGCCGAGGCGGCGGCCGCGGCCGCCCCCTGCCGCGATCCCCTGCTGATCACCCAGCCCTATCACGAGCCGAGCCTCGTGTTCCTGCACGGCCCCTACCGCACCCGGCTCGTCACCGGCGCCGCCCAGGCGGCGGCGGCGTTCCGCGCCGCACCCTGCGCGGTCGCGGCGATGGGAGAGCGGGAGGAGGCCGCCTTCCTCGCCGCCCTCGGCGAGGAGCTGCGCCGCGCGGCGGTGATCGAGGGGCGGAACTACTCGAACGGGCGCTTCTACCGGATCGCGATCCTGGTCCGCCCGGAGTAGGGGCGGGCGCCCCTCGGCCCGCGCCGCGTCAATAGGGCACGCGGTCCGCCTTCTGTGCCCACAGCCGGAAGGGCTCGGCGGCCGCCTCGGGCAGCGCCTGCACGATCGGCAGCCGCCGGGCGGAGAGCGGGGCCGCCACCTCCTCGTAGATCGCCGCGTCGTCGAAGCCGGCGGCGGCGGCGTCCGCCCGCGTCGCGGCGAAGACGATGCGCCCGATCCGCGCCCACCACGCCGCGGCGAGGCACATCGGGCACGGCTCGCAGGAGGCGTAGAGCACCGCGCCCGAGAGGTCATGCGTGCCGAGGGCGCGGGCGGCGGCGCGGATCGCCACCACCTCGGCATGGGCGGTCGGGTCCGCATCCGGCACCACGCGGTTCGCGCCCTCCGCAAGCACGCGGCCGCGCTTCGCCACCACCGCGCCGAAGGGGCCGCCGCCGGCGGAGACGTTCTCGCACGCAAGCCGGATCGCCCGGCGCAGCAGCACCCCCTCTTGATCGTCCATGCGCGCCTCCTGTCTCCTCGCCAGGATGCGGCCGCTTTCCGTCCTCGACCAGTCGCCCGTCGTCGCCGGGCGAGACCCCGGCGCCTCGATCCGCGAGACGATCGCCCTCGCCCGCGTTGCGGAGGAGGCGGGCTACGCCCGCTACTGGCTGGCCGAGCACCACAACAGCGCCGCGGTCGCGGGCTCGGCGCCGGAGGTGCTGCTCGGCGCGCTCGCCGCCGTCACCAGCCGCATCCGCCTCGGCAGCGCCGGGGTGATGCTGCCGCACTACGCGCCGCTCAAGGTGGCCGAGCAGTTCCGCGTGCTGGAGGCGATCGCGCCCGGGCGGATCGATCTCGGCCTCGGCCGCGCGCCTGGAGCGGACCGGCTCGCGGCGCTGGCGCTGAACCCCGATCCGGATGCGGCCGAACGCTTCCCGCAGCAGGTGCAGGAGGTGATGGCCTGGCTCGGGTATGGGCTGCCGGCCGGCCACCCCTTCGCCGCGGTGCGGGCGATGCCCGAGGTGCCGACGCGGCCCGAGGTCTGGATCCTCGGCAGTTCCGACTACGGCGCGCAGGTCGCGGGGCTGCTCGGCCTGCCCTACGCCTTCGCGCATTTCATCACCGACGGGGAGGGGGCGGCCGAGGCGATCGGCCTCTATCGCCGCCTGTTCCGCCCGCGCCCGGGCGGCCCCGCCGCGCCGCATGCCGCCGTGGCGGTGGCGGCGCTGTGCGCCGAGAGCGAGGAAGAGGCCTGGCGCCTGTGGCGCCCGCGCGAGATCTGGCGCCTGTCGCGCGATCGCGGGATCTACCTGCCGCTGCCGACGGTCGAGGAGGCCCATGCCCGCACGCTGAGCCCCGCCGAGGCGGCGCGCATCGAGGCGCTGCGGCCGCGCGCGCTGGTCGGCACGCCGGAGCGGGTGGCGGCGCGCATCGCAGCCTTGGCGGCGGAGCTTCAGGCCGAGGAGGTGGCGGTGCTCACCCCCTGCCCGGAGAGTGCGGCGCGGGCGCGGTCGGTGCGGATGCTGGCGGAGGCCTGGGCGCGGCTGACGCGGCCCGCCCCCGCCCCTCTGCCCGCCTGAGCCCGGCCGCCGCTCACTCCGCGGGCGGCGGCGTGCGGCGGCGGAAATCGGCCGCCATCTCCTCGAGCGTCACGAAGCGCACGCCCGGATGCCGAAGCATGTGGGCGATGATCCGCTCGAGCATCAGCAGCACCTGCGGCCGGCCCGACACGTCCGGGTGGATCGTCATCGGCACCACCGCGTAGTCGTATTCGCGGTAGACGAAGTCGAAATGGTCGCGCCAGATCTGCTCGAGCTGGTGGGGCGAGACGTAGCCGTGGCTGTTCGGGAACTTCTTCACGAACATCATCGGCGGCAGGTCGTCGAGGTACCAGGAGGCCGGTATCTCCACGAGGCCGGTCGGCCGCCCCTTGGAGAACGGCTTCATCCAGGTCTCGGCCGGCTGCGAATAGTCGATCTTCGTCCACGTGTCCCCGGTGCGGACGTAGTAGGGGATGCAGTCGTGGTGCATCAGCGAGTGGTCGTAGACGATCCCGCGCGAGAGCAGGATCTCGATCGAGGTCGTGCTCACCTCCCACCAGGGGGCGACATAGCCCGCGGGCTTGCGGCCCCAGTGCTTCTCGATCAGGCCGATGCACTTGTCGAAGATCGCCTCCTCCTGCGCGCGCGTCAGCGCCAGAGGGTTCTCGTGGCTGTAGCCGTGCAGGCCGATCTCGTGGCCGGCGGCGGCGACGAGGTCGGTCTCGCGCGGGAAGGATTCGATCGTGTGGCCCGGGATGAAGAAGGACTGGCGGATGCCGAAGCGGCGGAACAGCTCGACGAGGCGCGGCATCCCCACTTCTGCGGCGAACACGCCGCGGCTGATGTCGGAGGGCGAATCCTCCCCCCCGTAGCTGCCGAGCCAGCCGGCCACCGCATCGCAATGCACGCTGAAGGCGCAGAGGATCTCCTTCGCCATCCCGTTCCCCTCCTGTCCGGTCCGGCCCGACGGTAGTGCATCGCGCAGGCGCCGGGAATCCGATACAGCCGGCGTGCCGGCCGCAGGCCCCCCGCCGCCTGCCCGCGCGGCAGGCAGGGGCGGGCGGAAACCGGGCCAAGGCCAGCCGGGCCCTGGCGGGGCGGGGGCGAGAAGCCGCTTGTCTTTGCGCCTGCGTGCTGGAACGCTGCCGCCCCCGGTGCGGCAGCGTGGCCGGGGCGCCCCGGCCCGGGCGTGCCGCGCCCCGTCGTTAACAGGGAAGGACCACGATGAACCGCCGAAGCTTCCTTGCCGCATCCGCCGCCGCCCTGGCCGCCCCGGGCATCGCCCGGGCCCAGGCCCCAGCCTGGCCCGCGCGCGGGCCGATCCGCCTCGTCGCGCAGTTCCCCCCGGGCGGGCTTGTGGACACGGTCGCGCGGCTGATGGCCCCCGTGCTGAGCCAGGAACTCGGGCAGAACGTGGTGGTGGAGAACCGCCCCGGCGCGGCCGGGATCGTCGGCACCGAGCATGTCGCGCGCCAGCCGGCCGACGGCTACACGCTGCTGATGAGCCACGCGATCGTGCATGTGTTCGCCGCCGCGGTGCGCCGCACCATGCCCTTCGATCCGATCGCCGACTTCACCCACATGGCGCTGCTGGTGGAGGCGCCGATGGTGGTGCTGGTGCGCGGCGCCTCGCGCTTCCGCACGCTTGCCGAGTATCTCGAGGCGGGGAGGCGCCAGGCGGTCAGCTACGGCTCCTCCGGCATCGGCTCGGCCCCGCACCTGATCGGCGAGCTTCTGCGCACCGAATCCGGCGCGCGCGAGCTCACCCACGTGCCCTACCAGGGCAGCGCGCCCGGGCTGCAGGACCTGCTCGGCGGCACGATCGACGCCTTCATCGACCCGATCACCACCAATGTGGCGCAGATGCGGGATGGGTCGCTCCGCGCGCTCGCCGTCTCCTCGGCGCAGCGCATGCCGGCCTTCCCCGATGTGCCGACCTTCGCCGAACTCGGCTTCCCGCGGCTGACGGCGGCGCAGTGGCTCGGGCTGTCGGGGCCGCGCGGCCTGCCGCAGCCGATTGTCGAGCGGCTGACCGCGCTTGTGCCCGGCATCCTCGCCCGCCCCGACCTGATGGCCCGCTTCCAGGACGTGCAGACCCTCCCGCGCACCCCGGTGCCGACCGGAGAGGCCTTCGTGTCGCTGATCCGCGAGCAGCTCGAGCACTGGCGGGCGGTGGCGCGGGCGGCGAACATCGAGGTGACCTGAGGCGGGAAGGGGCGCGGCGCCGGGCGCGCCTCCGGCGGCGCGCCCCTCTTCGCCAGCCCGTCAGGACCCCCGATAGGTCGTGTAGGACCAGGGCGAGCAGAGCAGCGGCACATGGTAGTGCCCCTGCCCGGCCGACAGCCCGACGCGGATCGTCACCACATCCAGGAACCCGGCATCCGCCCCGCGCGCGGCGAAATAGGCCCCGACGGCGAAGCGCAGCTCGTAGCGCCCGGGGCGGAAGGAGGCGGCGTCCATCAGCGGCGTGTCGGTGCGGCCGTCGGCGTTGGTCACGCGGGCCGTCACCAGCACCGGCGCCTCGGCCTCGATCCGCCACAGCTCCACCGCCATGCCGGCGGCCGGCACGCCGTTCGCGGTATCGAGCACATGGGTTGTCAGCGCCGAGGGCTTCATCGCGCCGGCGCTCCGGCCGCCACCCAGGCGAGGAACGCGCGGCGTTCCTCGGGCGTCATCTCCGTCAGGTTGCCGGGGGGCATGGCCTCGCTCCGCATCTGCTCGGCCGAGGCCGCGGCCCAGCGGCGGATCTGCGCCGGGCTGTCGAGCCGCACGCCCTTCGGCGCCTCGGCGAAGCCCTCCTGCGTCGGGCGGGCGGCGTGGCAGGAGGCGCAGCGAGAGGCCATGATGGCCTGCACCTCGGCGAACTCCGGCACCCGGGCGCCGGCGAGCGCCGGATCCGGCCGCGGCGCGAGCAGCACCACGAGGACGAGCACGATCGCCGCACCCGCCGCCGGCAGCGCCCAGTTCACCCGCCCCGTGTGGCGCAGGTTGAAGAAGTGCCGCACCAGCACCGCGGCGGCGGCAAGCGCGATCAGCACCGCCCAGTTCGCGGGGTGGTTCGTCACCATCGGGTAGTGCGGCGCGATCATCAGGAACAGCACCGGCAGCGTCAGGTAGTTGTTGTGCACGCTGCGCTGCTTGCCGGCGATGCCGTATCGCGGATCGGGCTCGGTGCCGGCCTTCACCGCCTCGACCAGCTTCCGCTGGCCGGGGATGATCACCATCGCCACATTCGCCACCATCATGGTGCCGATCATCGCCCCGACCTGCAGGAAGGCCCCGCGGCCCGAGAAGACGTGCGCGGCGACGACGGCGGCCACCGACAGCCCGGCGAACAGGATCGCGCCGAGCAGCCGCTCGTTCTGCCCGAAGCGCGACTTGCACAACAGGTCGTAGCCCACCCAGCCCAGCACCAGCATGGCGGCCGAGATCGCGATCGCCGCCCACACCGGGAGGTCGAGCACCTCCGGATCGATCAGGTAGACCGAGGCGTTGCCCCAGTAGAGCAGCACGAACAGCGCGAAGCCCGAGATCCAGGTCCAGTACGCCTCCCACTTGAACCAGTGCAGCCGTTCGGGAAGCCCCTCGGGCGGGGCGAGGGCGTATTTCCGCTTGTAGTAGAAGCCCCCGCCGTGGATGGACCACTGCTCGCCGCGGATCGCCGGGTTGCCGTCCTTCGGCTTCTCGAGGCTGAGGTCGAGCGCGATGAAGTAGAAGGAGGTGCCGATCCAGGCGATGCCCGCGATCACGTGCAGCCAGCGCAGGAGCAGATTGGCCCAGGACTGCAGGTAGGGGTCGGAGAGGAAGCCGAGATCCATGCGGGTGCCGCGCCGCTGTGAAGGGTGCGGCCACCTTGCAAGGGGCGCGGCGGCCCGGCAAGCCGCCCCTGCCTGCCGTCGCGGGCCGTCGCGCGCCGCCTGCCCGCCGGCGATGCAGCCCCGCCCGGGCTTGGGGCAGGGGCGGGGCGCCGGGCGGGTTGATTTCGCGGCCTCCTCGCCCGAAACAGCCCCCGTCGCACCGCCCGAGGACACGCCATGCCCGTCGCCCCCGCCGTGAACGAGACCCGCCAGTGGACCCGCCTGATGGCGATGGCCGAGATCGGCGGCTTCACCGACGCGGCCGGACACAAGGGTGTGAACCGCCCCTGCCTGTCGGCGGAGGACCGCCGCGCCCGCCGGCTGCTGATCTCCTGGGCAAGCGAGCTCGGGCTGTCGGTCAGCGTGGATCCGCTCGCGAACCTGTTCCTCAGGCTCGAGGGAACCGACCCCTCCGCCGCCCCGGTGCTGACGGGCAGCCACATGGATACCCAGCCGAACGGCGGCCGCTTCGATGGCATCTGGGGCGTGATCGCCGGGCTAGAGGCGGTGCAGGCCATCCTCGAGTCCGGGGAGAGGCCGAAGCGCCCGATCGAGGTGGTGGCCTGGACGAACGAGGAAGGCGGCCGCTTCGCCCCCGGCTGCATGGGCAGCATGGCGTGGTCCGGCTTCAAGCCCGCCGACACCTGGGATGCGGTGACGGACAAGGACGGCATAACCTGGGCCGACGCTCTGCGCGAGCATCTTTCCGCCGAGGCCGACCTGCCGCGCCGCCCCCTCGGCGGCAAGCCCTTCGCCTATCTCGAGGCGCATATCGAACAGGGCCCGCGGCTCGAGGCCGAGGGCAAGGACATCGGCATCGTCACCGGCATCCAGGGCAGCCGCTGGTTCACGGTGGAGGTGTCCGGCAGGACCGACCATGCCGGAACCACCCCGCTCTCGCTGCGGAAGGATGCGGTGCAGGACGCGCTGCGGGCGATCTCGGCGCTCAACACCCTGATGCACGACCCGACGGATGTTCTGCGCTTCACCGTCGGCTCCATCAAGGTGTGGCCCGACACCTCGAACTCGGTCGCCGAGCGGGTGCGCTTCACGATCGACTTCCGCCACCCCGACAACGCCGTGCTTCAGGCGCGCGGCGACGCCATCCCGGGCGTGATCCAGGCGGCGCTGACCGCCTGCACGGCCAGCGTGACCGAGCGCTTCCACGCCCTGCCCTCCGAGTTCGACCCGATGGTTCCGGCGGTGGTGGAACACTGGGCGTCGGCGCTCGGCCTCAGGGCCATGCGCATGCCCTCCGGGGCCTTCCACGATGCGCAGTTCGTCGTGCCGGTCTGCCCGACCGGCATGCTGTTCGTCCCCTGCCGCGCCGGCGTCTCCCACCACCCGAGCGAATATGCCGAACCCGCCGCACTCGCCGCCGGCGCGCGGGTGCTGGCGGAGGCGCTCGCGGATCTGGCGAACCGCTAGGGTGCCACCTCCACCGCGAAGCCGAAGCGGCGTTCCAGGTCCACCGTCTGGTGGTCCGTCTCGTTGGTGTCCGCCAGTTCCAGGTTGAAGAACTCCATCTCCTCCGATGCGAAGAGCGGCCCGGCGTGCCAGGTGCCGCGGTGCAGCGCCAGCGCCTCCCGCGGGCCGAGGCGGAAGGCGGCGAGCCGTGCCGGATCGGGCAGCGCCGCCGGATCGTCCGGGGCATCCGGCGGTGCCAGCAGGATCATCCACTCCCCCCCGCCGCAGGCGGCGAGGCATTGCGTCACGCGCACATGGCGCGTGATGCCGCGCACCAGCAGCGGCCGGCGGGAGAGCCGCATGATGTAGAACCGCGGCACCCCGCGCGAGAGGTCGAGCCGCGCATCCTCCGGCCCGAACGCCCCGCCATCCGGCCGCGGCCGGATCAGCGTTCCGTAGGGCGCGACGGTCTCGGGGGTTGCCGGCAGCGCCGGCAGGCGACGGATCGTGCTCACGGGGCCTCCCTGATGTCTCCGACCACCCGCGCCTGCACCCGCAGCGCGCCCCCCGGCATGTAGGCGAGCGGCAGGTCCTCGATGTCCACGAGGGACAGGCTGGCCGGATCGGCCCCGGCGTCCACGGCGCGGGCGCGCGCGATGCGCTCCGCTTCCGCCATCGCCTCGGAGCGGGAGAGGCCGTGGAACACCTGGTCCGCCTCGCCGCTCACCTGCGCGATGGCGGCGCCGACGGCGTTGGCGACAGCGGCATTGGCGGGCCGCAGCACCTCGCTGATGCCGGCGATGCGGTCGGGCACCAGGAAGGCGCCGCCGCCGACGGCGAGCAGCGGCACCTCTGCGGCGTCGGCCTTCATGCGGTCGGCCGCCTCCTCGATCATGCGCGCGGCCTCGGCGAGCGCGGCGGCGGCGAAGGCGGGATCGAGCGACGCGACGCGCGAGGCATCGCCGAGCGCGAGCCGCCCCCCGCGCACCGCGATGTCGGTCGCGGTCAGCGTGCCGCCGCCGAACACGATCGCCTCCTTCGTCAGGCGGAAGCCGACGCTCCGCGGGCCGATGGAGAGGCGCCCGCCCTCCTCCCGCACGAGCGAGCCGCCGCCGAGGCCGATGGACAGCAGGTCCGGCATGCGGAACAGCGTCCGCACGCCGCCGATCTGCACGACGGTGTTCGCCTCGCGCGGGAAGCCGGCCTTCAGCGCGCCGAAATCCGAGGTGGTGCCGCCCACGTCCACCACCAGCGCGTCCTGCACGCCGGTCAGGAACGCGGCACCCCGCATCGAGTTGGTGGGGCCGGAGGCGAAGGACAGCACCGGGAAGCGTGCGGCGAGCTCGGCGCGGATCACGGTGCCGTCGTTCTGCGTGATGTAGAGCGGCGCGGCGATCCCGGCGACGGCGACCGCCTGCTCGAACGCCTGCACCGTATGCGCGGCGAGCGGGATCAGCGCGGCGTTGAGAAGCGCGACGTTCTCGCGCTCCAGCAGCCCGATGCGGCCGAGCTCGTGCGACAGCGTGATCGATGCGCCGGGCATCTCCTCCCGCAGGATCTCCGCAGCCCGCTCCTCCATCGCGGGGTCGAGCGGCGAGAAGATCGAGGACACCGCGGCGCAGGAGAGTCCCGCCGCGCGCATCTGCCGCGCCGCGGCGGCGATGGCGCGCTCATCGAGCGGCATGATCGGCCGCCCGTCATAGTCCACCCCGCCCTCCACCATGTGGACGGCGCCGCGCACGAGCGTGGCGAGGTCCTCCGGCCAGTCGCAGAAGGGCGGCAGAGAGCGCGAGGCCGGCATGCCGATGCGCAGCGCGCCGACGCGCGGGAGGTCCCGCCGCTGCACCACCGCGTTCACGAAATGCGTGGTGCCGATCATCACCCCCTGCACATCCGGCACCGCGACGGCGGAGAGCGCCTCGCGCACGCCGGAGAGCACGTCCTCGGTCGTCGGCGTCTTGTGCGCGGCAATGACCTTGCCGTCCTCGATCACCACGCCTTCGGTGTTGGTGCCGCCGACATCCACCCCGATCCGCCGCCTCATGACGCGAACACCGAGCGGAACTCGAGATCGTGCCCGAAGGCGCGGGGGCCGACCAAGGCGAGCCCGCGTTCGGTCAGGAACACCGGCGGCGCCGGCAGAGCGATCACGGTGGCGCGCTGGCCGTAGCGCAGCGTCTCGGTGCCGATCGCCTCGCCCGTCGCGGTCTCCAGCACGCAGATCAGGTCGGGTGTCATCACATGGGGTTCGCCGTCCAGCCAGCCGACCGCCCATTCGTTCTGGAAGGCGAGGTCGAAGCGCCGCCCGCGCCAGTCATCGAGCCCGTCGAGCCGTGCGGTGCCGCGGAGGAAGCCCTCGGTCGTGCGGCGGGAGACGTCGGTCACCTTGCCGCGGAACAGCAGCCTGCCGTCCTCGGCGTGCAGGATCGCCTCGATCGGATCGCGGTGCTCTCGCTGCGCCTTGCGCACCGCCTGGCCGAGGGCGACCGCCTTCGTGGTGGTGTGCAGGATGCCCCAGCGCTTCACCTCCGCCCCCGTGCGCGGCGCCTTGCAGGTGGCGGCGATGGAGCCGAGTTCGACGCACATCTTCCGCGACAGCCGCTCCATCCACTTCCAGGACGGCACGCGGGCGACGATTCCCTCGATGCCGCGCGGATCCACCATGGAAAGGGGATAGGGCCGCAGGTCGCCGACCGCGAAGGATGTCATCTGCGCTTCCGGATAGGCGCGGCCCATGCAGTCGGCGTCCACCACCGGCAGGCCGAGATGGGCGGCCGCCATCAGCGGCTGGATCGCGTTGTTGCCGCCGATCTCGAGGCTCATCACCGCGCGGAAGCGGATGCGGGTGAACTCCTCCATCAGCGTGACGGCGCGGGCGATGTTGGCGGGATCGGCCAGCCGCTCCTGCCCGACGAGCGGCGCGCCCATGTTCGACAGCACGGCCACCGCGTCGTCGTCCGCGAGCTCCTCGGGCGGCATCAGCCGCACCCGCGCGCCCTCGGCATAGAGCCGGCGCATGTTCAGAAGCCCGAGATAGGGCGAGCCGCCGCCGCCGGTGCCGAGGATCCAGGCGCCGACCGCCAGCCCCTCGATGTCCTCGAGGGTGAGTTCGCGCATCACGCCTCCGGCAGCAGGGACGCCGCGGCGCGCGCGCCGACCGCGACGGACAGCAGCACCGGGCAGGACAGCGCCGCCTCCGCCGCCCGCTTGTCCGCCCGCGTGTAGGAGAAGCAGTCGAGGATGACGAGGTCCGGCTTCAGCGCCGCCATGCGTGCCGCGGCGTCGCGGCGCGCGGCGTCGTCCGATCCGGGGCGCAGCACGACGCTCGCCACCTCGACGCCCGGGCGCGCGCGGTCCCCGGCCAGAGTCTCCGCCTGCTCGGCCAGCGGGATGAAGATGCCGAGCCGCCCGCGCCGCAGCAGCGATTCCGCGAGCCCGTTCAGCACCGCGGAGGGGAACACGATGTCGGGCCGGTCCGGCAGGCCGTGAAAGGTGCCGGTGCAGGCGATCAGCGTCGGGCCGCGCGCCTCGCGCAGCAGCCCGGCGAAGCGTTCCGTCACGGCCTTCTTCGAGATCACCACCGTCTCGCCCGAGGGCAGGATGCTGAACAGCGTATCGGCGTCCGTCTCGGGTGGGATCGCGGCGATCTGCTCGCGCGTCCAGCCGTCGAGCGCGCCCTGCAGCGCGATCGGCACGCCGGGCACGGCGGCGGCGATCTCGGCTTCCATGTCCGGCCGCGGGGACTGGCCGATCGCCAGAACGCGGAGCACGCTCATGCGTCGGCCAGCGGCACGGGGTCCTCCGGCCTCCAGGAGACCCCGGCGCGGCTGCCGGGGGTGGTCAGCGCCGGGTCGGCATCGCGCGGGACGCGGGCGAGCAGCGCGACGCCCGCCGGCAGGCCGAGCTTCAGCAGCATGGAATCGCCGAGGAAGTTCGCCTCCTCAACGGTCGCGTCCACGATGCCGCCCCCGGCTGCCGTGAGCCGCACCTGCTCCGGCCGCAGCGCGATCGCCCGCACGCCCGGCGGCAGCGACGCGACCGGGGAGACCCAGCCGCCCGGCATGGCAAGCCCGCCCTCGCGCGGCTCGCCGTCCAGGATGTTGGTGTCGCCGATGAAGTCGGCGACGAAGCGGCTCGTCGGGCGGTCGTAGATCTCGCGCGGCGTGCCGAGCTGGGCGATGCGGCCCGCGCGCATCACCGCGATGCGGTCGGACATCGTCAGCGCCTCCTCCTGGTCGTGGGTGACGTAGACGAGCGTGAGGCCGAGCCGCCGGTGCAGCTCCTTCAGCTCGAACTGCATCGCCTGCCGGAGCTTCTTGTCGAGCGCGCCGAGCGGCTCGTCGCACAGCAGCACCGTCGGGTTGACGACGATGGCGCGCGCGAGCGCCACGCGCTGCTGCTGCCCGCCCGAGAGCTGGGCGGGGCGCCGGTCCTCCAGGCCCTCGAGCCGCACCATCGCCAGCGCCTGCCGCACGCGGGCGGCGATGTCGGCTTTCGGCACGTTCCGCATGCGCAGCCCGAAGGCGACGTTCTCCGCCACGGTGCGGTGCGGGAACAGGGCGTAGTTCTGGAACACCATGCCCATGTTGCGCTTCTCGGGCGGCAGGGCGGTGATGTCCGCGCCGCGGACGCGGATGCGGCCGGCATCCGGCGCCTCGAACCCGGCGATCATCCGGAGCGTCGTGGTCTTGCCGCAGCCCGAGGGGCCGAGGAGGGAGAAGAACTCCCCCTCCGCGATCGCGAGGCTCACGGCGTCCACCGCGCGGGTGCCGCCCGGGAAGGTCTTCGTCACGCCCTCGAGCGTGACGCCGCCATTCTCCGCCATCAGCCGCGGAAGATGCGGTTCACCCGCTCGTCCACCCGGTCCTTCACGCTGTTGTACCACTGCCAGGGCATCTGGATCAGCGTGGCCACCTGCTCGGGCGTCGTCAGCAGCTTGCCGCGGAAGCGCTCGGCCAGCACCATGTCCCGGCGCACCGGGCTGAACCACAGCTCCTCGGCCATCAGCCGCTGCACGCGCTCGCTCAGCATGTAGTTGATCCAGGCGTGGGCGAGTTCGCCCATCTGCGTGCCCTCCGTCACCGACAGCGCCTGTTCGAGGGCGATCACCCCTTCGCGCGGCGCGCAGAACTCGAGCGGCACGCGCTCCTGGTGGCGGTAGGTGGCGGTGTCGTGCAGCACGCCGATGGACAGCTCGCCGGCCAGCAGCGCATTCTCCATGCCGCCGGTGAAGTCGAACAGCCGTATCGGCCGCAGCCGCTCCATCGCGGCGAAGGCGGCGTCGAGGTCGCGGTAGCCGCTGCCGAACACGCGCCCCGCCATCATGAACATCGCTTGGCCGAGGCTGTTGGCCGGGATGAGGTAGGAGCCGCGCTGCCCCGCGAAGCGCGCGTCCCACAGGTCGCCCCAGCTCACGGGCGGCGGGTTCACCCGGTCCCGGCGGTAGGCGATGCCGATCGCCGAGGTGAACATCACGATGCCGACCACCTGGTCCGACATCGCGTAGGGGTAGATCGCCTGGGCGTTCGGGATGAGGGAGAGGTTCGGCCGCCGCTGCACGAGGCCCCGGTCGAAGACGCTCCACTGCTCGTTCGAGTTGGTGTGCAGCACGTCGTAGACGGGCCGCCCGCGCGGGCTCGCCAGCAGTTTCGGCACGAAGGGGAAGGCGGTGTCCACCTCGACGCGGCAGCGGAACTCGCGCTCGAAGGCGGGCACCAGTTCCTGGCGGGAGAGCTCGCCCCAGCGCCCGCCCCAGCCGGTGATCCGCAGCGTGTTCGCCGCCTGCGCCCCGACGATGGCGGGGAAGGCGAGGGTGCCCGCCGTGCCGGCGAGCAGGGTGCGACGTGTCGGCATGATCGGCCTCCTCTGCTAGAGCCTTGCGTATTCCTGCAAGCCGATGGTGCGCTCGATGCCGAGCACGAGCAGCACGGCCAGCAGGATGGACACCGTGCTGGCGGCGGCGATGGTGCCGTCGGAATCGAAGCGCAGGTAGTTGAACATGGCGATCGGCAGCGTCTCGTTCCCCGGCGAGACGAGGAACAGGCTGACCGGGAACTGGTCGAAGCTGACGATGAAGGCGAACAGCGCGCCGGCGATCACGCCCGGGCGGATCAGCGGCAGCGTCACCTCGCGGAAGGCGACGGCGGGCGTGGCGCCGAGCCCGCGCGCCGCCTCCTCGAGAGCGGGGTCGGAATGGGCGAGCACGGCCAGCACCGTGCGCAGCACGTAAGGCACGGCGATCACGCAATGCCCGGCGAGCAGGATCCACACCGTCCGGCCGAGCCCGAGCACCATGGCGAGCTGGAACAGCGCGAAGCCGGTCAGGATCGCCGGTAGCACGATCGGCGAGAGGAAGATCGCCGTCAGCGTCCGCCGCCCTGGCAGGCCGCCCCGCGCGATCGCCAGCGCCGCGGCGGTGCCGAGCGTCCCGGCGATTGCCACCGTCGCGGCGCCGAGCACGAGCGACAGGCCGAAGGCGGCCATGAAGTCCCGGCTGGTCAGGAACTTCTCGAACCAGCGGAACGACACGCCGGTCGGCGGGAAGGCGATGAAGGGCTCGGGGTTCACCGCGAAGAACAGGACGATCGCGACCGGCGTCAGCAGGAAGGCGATGACGGCGCCGTTCACCGCAAGGAAGGCGGCCCGCATCACGCCGCCCCCCCGGCCGCCCGCCGCATCGCCCGCCCGTAGGCGCCGACCAGCAGCAGCGCGACCGCCAGCAGCACGACGCCGAGCGCCGCCGCGAAGTGCAGGTTGAAGCTCGCGGAGATCTGCTGGTAGATGATCATCGGCAGGGTCTGGATCTCGTAGCCGCCGATCACGATCGGGGTGACGTAGGCGCTGATCGCCAGCGCGAAGACCAGCAGCGAACCGGCCAGGATCCCCGGCATGGAAAGCGGCAGCGTCACCTCCGCGAAGCTCCGCAGCCGCGAGGCGCCGAGCCCGCGCGCCGCCTCCTCGAGGCGCAGGTCGATCCGCGCGATCACCCCGGTCAGCGTCAGGATCATGAAGGGCACGTAGATGTGGGCGAGGGCGGCGATCACCGCTCCCTCGCTGCCGAGGAAGGCGATCGGTTCGGCGATCAGGCCCAATCCGGCCAGGGTGCCGTTGATCACCCCGCGGTTCGAGAACATGCCGAGCCAGGCGTAGGTGCGCACGACGAGCCCCATCACCATCGGCGCGATCACCGCCATCAGCAGCAGGGTGCGGGCGGTGCCCGACCGCACGCGGGCGATCAGCAGCGCGAGCGGATAGCCGAGCAGGAGCGATACGAGCGTCGTCCACAGGCCGAGGCGCAG
>JANWXJ010000151.1 GCA_025055335.1 Acetobacteraceae bacterium | reverse complement strand
CGGGATCGGCGCCGGCGCCTCGGGGCTAGAGCGTCTTGTAGCGGGCGAGAGCTTCATCCACGTTCCGATACGGCGTCAGCACGCCCTGGTCCAGGATCGCGGCCTTGTTGCACAGCCTGCCGACTAGCTCGGCGCTGTGCGAGACCATGATGACCGAGGAGCGCGACAGGCGCTGCTGCAGCTCCCGCCCGTAGCGTTCGGCGAAGCGCGCATCCCCGGAGGCGAGGCCCTCGTCTATCAGGTAGCATTCGAAGTCCACGAGCAACGAGAGCGTGAGCACGAGCCGCGCCCGCATCCCGGAGGAGTAGGTGGCGACCGGCATCTCGAAATAGGGGCCGAGCTCGACGAAGTCCCGCACCCATTGCACCGTGCGCTCGACCGGCAGGCCGTAGATGCGGGCGAGGAAGCGCACATTGTCCGAGCCGGTGAGGCTTCCCTGGGTGCCCTGCGCCCCGCCGAGCGGCCAGGAGACCGACATCTCGCGCCGCACCCGGCCATGGTCCGGCAGCTCGACCTGCGCGAGCAGCCGCACCAGCGTGGACTTGCCGGCGCCGTTGCGCCCGAGCACGCCGATCGCCGCACCCTTCTCGACCACGAGGTTCAGGCCGCGCAGGATCCAGCGGTAGCGGCCGTGCAGCGGATAGGCCTTCCAGACGTTCTCGAGGGCGATCACGGCCGCATCCTACCCGAGCCGCAGGTGCCGGCGCACCGCCCGCACCGCGAGGAGCCCGAGGAGGTTGAGCCCGAGCACCCAGGCCGCGACGTAGGGCAGATCGAAGTAGGAGCGCAGGCGGGGGCCGAAATAGGCGTCGCGCAGCGCCTCGTTGACGCTGACGAGCGGGTGCCAAAGCAGCGCGTCCCGGAAGTCGGGCGGCATGTCCTGCATGAGCCAGAACTTGCCGGAGGTGATCATGATGCCGAGCACGAGCAGCCGCGAGGCGGCGGCCGCGGCGCGGCTGACCGCCGAGAACGCGCCGAGCAGCAGGCCCGTGCCGTTGGCGAGCAGCGCCGACATCGCCAGCACGACGCACAGCTGGAACATGTTCTCGGGCCATTCGCCGAAATACGCCACCGCGACGGCGGTGCCGGCGAGCACGATCGCCATCACGACGGCAAGTTCGAGGATGTTGCGGGCGAGGATCACGTCGAGCAGGGTCACGCGCCGGTGGTAGAGGAGGGACTGGTTGGCCGCGATCGCCCCCACCGAACGCATCAGGATGTAGCGGAACATCAGGAACGGCAGCACGCTGACGAAGGCGAAGACGAAGATCGGAAGATCCGTCCTGAAGCTGCCGCGGAAGAAGTAGCGCAGCGTGACGATCGCCGCGATCCAGAGGATCGGCTCGACGAACACGGCCAGGAAGCCGATTCCCTGGCGGCCGAAGCGCGTCATCAGCTCGCGCAGGATCAGCGCGCCGATCACCCGAAGCTGGATGCGGAACAGCTCGGGGAGGGATGCCGGGGCGAGGAGGCCCGCGCTCATCGCACCGCCACGGCACCGCCGGGAAGCAGCGGGCGCGAGGCGACCCAGCCGCGGTCCGGATCGCGGCAGACCAGCTCGTTCCGGCCGCCCGGCACGTCGTCCACTCGCAGCAGCCGGCAGTCCCGGCCGGAGCCGGCGGCGTAGCCGCGCAGCAGCGTCACCGGCACGGTCCGGCCGTCCGACAGCGTCACCATGCCGCGCTGCCCGGGCGACGCATCCCGCGCGAAGGCGGCGAGCGGCCCCTCCCCCGCCTCGGCGCCGCGGGCGGCGGGACCGGAAGGCGGCGTGCCCGACGCGCAGCCGGCCAGCGCGAGCAGGGCGCCGGCGGCGAGGGCACGGAGGACCGGGACGTGGAGGGGCATCGCGGGGAGCGGGGTCCGGCGCGGTTGCGGCCGCGGGAACCTAGCGGTTGTGCCCGCCGGACGCAAAGACACGGCCGGCGATTGCCGGCGCCGGCCGCACGTGATGACATGCCCGTCATTCGACCCCGGAGCCCGCCATGCCGACCGATGCGAACGCCCGTGACAGGATCTCCCGCCGTGCCGCGCTCGGCCTCGGCTCCGCCCTGCTCGCCGCCCCCGCGCTGGCCCAGGCGCCCTGGCCGAACCGGCCGATACGCCTCGTCATCCCCTTCGCCCCCGGCGGCTCGACCGACGTGATCGCCCGCCTCCTGGCCGAGCAGCTGCAGCCGCGCCTCGGCCAGCCGATCGTGCCCGAGAACCGGCCGGGTGCCGCCGCCACCCTCGCCACCGGGCAGGTGGCCGAGGCCCCGCCAGACGGCTACACCGTGCTGCTGACGGTGATCTCGGCCTTCTCCGTCGGCAGCGTGCTGTACCGCGACCAGATCCGCTGGGACCCGGTGCGGAGCTTCGCCCATATCGGCATGATCAACCGCACCTTCTACGCGCTTATGGCCAACCGCAACGCGCCGTTCAACTCCCCGCGCGAGATGGTGGAGCACGCGCGGCGCAACCCGGGCCTCGCCTACGCCACCTCCGGCGTGGGCTCGATCCCGCATCTCGTCATGCTGCGGCTCGCCCGCGCGGCGGGGGTGGAGATGACGCATGTGCCCTACCGCGGCGGCGCGCAGGCCGTGCAGGACGTTCTGGCGGGCAATGTGCCGGTCACGCTCGACGGCATCCCGGCCTCGGTGCCGCTGATCCGGGGCGGGCAGATCAAGGGCATCGGCGTCACCGCGCCGGCGCGCATGCCGGAGTTCCCCGACATCCCGACCTTCGTCGAGCAGGGCTTCGAGGGATTCGTGGTGGAGGGCTGGGCCGGGCTCGCCATGCCGGCCGGAACGCCGCGCCCGATCGTCGAGCGCTTCGCCGCCGCCCTGCGCGAGGTGCTCGAGCTGCCTTCGGTGCGCGAACGCTACCAGGCGCTCGCGACCGAGGTCGGAAACCGCTTCCTCGACGACATGCAGCGCTTCGTCGCCGAGGACGCGGCGGTGTGGCGGCCGCTCGTGATCGAATCCGGCGCAACCCCCGCCTGAGGATGGACGCCCCCGCCGCGCGGCCGCGGCTTGCGGCCTTCCTCCGCCTGCTCGAGGGCCGCGCCGACCTCGCCTTCCTGCCGCCGGGGACGGACCTGCACTACCTGCTCGGCGTGCCGCGGGACATCCCGAAATACGGCGTCACGCTGCATCCGGGGGACTGGCTGCAGGGCGCCTGGATCGCCCCCGGCGCCGCGCCGGTGCTGGCCCTGCCGCGCATGACGGCGGAGTTCGGGGGCCTGGGCGAGGTGCCGGGGATCGAGCTCCGCGTGCTCGCCGACCGCGAGGACGCCATCGCCTTCGCGCGCGGCATCCTTGCGGGCTTCCGCCTGCCGGCCCGGCCGCGCGTGGCGGTGAGCGACCGCGCCCATGCCGAGAGCCTGATCCGCCTGCAGCACCTGCTGCCGGGCGCCGTCTTCGTCTCGGCCACCGACATGCTGCGCGAACTCCGCACCGTGAAGTCGCCCGAGGAGATCGCGCTGATGCGCGAGGCCGGCCGCATCACCGAGGCCGCCTTCGCCGACGTGATCCCGAAGCTCCGCTTCGGCATGACCGAGCTCGAGGTGGTGACCGAGCTCGACTACCAGATGCGCCGCCACGGCTCTCTCGGCCCGACCTTCACCACCTCGCTCTACAACTCGGGGCCGAACACGCCGATGCTGACGGGCTTCCAGCGCATGCAGTCCTGGCGGCGGCGGATGGAACCGCCCTTGTCCGTGCTGTTCGACTTCGGCGCCTCCCACCAGGGGCTGTGCTACGATTTCGGCCGCACCGTCTGCTTCGGCGAGCCTTCGGCGGAACAGGTGAAGGTGCACGCCCTGGTGATGGCGGCGCAGGCCGCCGGGATCGCCGCGCTGAAGGCCGGGGAGGCCACCTGCGAGGAGGCCGACGCGGCGGCGCGGGCGGTGATCGCCGAGGCCGGGTACGGGGCGGCCTTCCGCCACCGCCTCGGCCACGGCATCGGCTGGGACGTGCACGAGCCGCCCTTCCTGACGGCGGGCGACGCCACGCCCCTCCTCGAGGGCATGCTGTTCACGGTGGAGCCCTCGATCTTCCGCTCCGGCGCGGAAAGCGCGCGGGTCGAGGATGTGGTGGTGGTGCGTCGGGGCGGCGGCGAGAAGCTGACGGGCGGCTTCCAGGAGCTGATCGTGGTGGACCGCTAGGGCCGGTTCCGGCCGCCCGCGATCCGCCCTAGGCCGCGGCCGGCGTCTCGTCCGCCCCGCGCACCTCGGCGCGGATGCGCTGGAGCGCGGCCTCGTCCAGCGTCTCCCGCTCCAGCAGGTCGCGCGCGCTGCGCTCGAGCAGTGCGCGGTTGGCGGCGAGGATCGCCTCCGCCCGCGCCGAGGCCTCGGCCACCAGCGCGCGCACCGCCGAATCGATCCGCGCGGCGGTGGCTTCGGCGTATTCCCGCGGGCGGAACTCCGGCGTGCCGAGGAAGCTCGGGCGCTCGGGCTCGTAGGCCACCTCGCCCAGGTCCTCGCCGCCCATGCCGAAGCGCATCACCATGGAGCGGGCGATGTCCGTCGCCTTGGCGAGATCGTCCGCCGCGCCGGTCGAGATCTCGCCGAACACCAGCAGCTCCGCCGCCCGGCCGGCGAGCAGCACGGCCATGCGGTCCTTGAGCTCGTCGCGGCGCATCAGGAAGCGGTCCTCCGTCGGGCGCTGGATGGTGTAGCCGAGCGCGCCGACGCCGCGGGGGATGATCGAGACCTTCTGCACCGGGTCGGCGCCCTTGAGGGCCATGGCGACGATGGCGTGGCCCATCTCGTGGTGCGCGACGATCTCGCGTTCGCGCCGGTTCAGCAGGCGGTTCCGTTTCTCGAGCCCGGCGATGATGCGCTCGATCGCCGCCTCGATGTCCCGCATCTCCACCTGCGCCGCGCCGCGCCGGGTGGCGAGCAGCGCCGCCTCGTTCACGAGATTGGCGAGATCGGCGCCGGTGAAGCCCGGGGTGAGGGCGGCGATCGCCTCGCGGTCCAGCGACGGGTCGTGGCGGATCTTCTTCAGGTGCACGGCCAGGATCTGCGCCCGCCCGATGCGGTCGGGTCGGTCCACCAGCACCTGGCGGTCGAAGCGGCCGGCGCGCAGCAGCGCGGGATCGAGGATCTCGGGCCGGTTCGTCGCACCGAGCAGCACGACGCCCGAGCGCGGGTCGAACCCGTCCATCTCCGTCAGCAGCTGGTTCAGCGTCTGCTCCTTCTCGTCGTGGCCGCCGCCGAGCGGGCCGAAGGCGCCGCGGGCGCGGCCGAGCGCGTCGAGCTCGTCTATGAACACGATGCAGGGGGCGCGGGACTGCGCCTGCTCGAACAGGTCGCGCACGCGGGCGGCGCCGACGCCGACGAACATCTCGACGAACTCGGAGCCGGAGATGGAAAAGAACGGCACCCCCGCCTCGCCCGCCACCGCCCGGGCGAGCAGGGTCTTGCCGGTGCCGGGCGGGCCGACCAGCAGCACCCCCTTCGGCATGCGCGCGCCGAGCCGCCCGTAGCCCTGAGGATCCTTCAGGAAGGCGACGATCTCCTGCAGCTCGGCCTTCGCCTCGTCCACGCCGGCGACGTCGGCGAAGGTGACCTTGGTGTCGGTCTCGACATAGACGCGCGCGTTGGACTTGCCGATCGCCATCAGCCCGCCGCCGGCGCCGCCGGTGATGCGCCGCAGCAGGAACATCCACAGCAGGATCAGCAGCGCCGAGGGCAGCACCCAGCCGATAGCCCGCATCAGCAGCCCCGGTTCCGGCTCTCCCGAGAACTCGACCCCGGTCGCGGCGAGGCTCTGCGCGAGCCCGGGGTCCACCCGGCGCGTCATGAAGCGGCGCGGCTCGCCCTGCGGCGCCTCCCGCAGCGTGCCGGTGATGCGCGTCTCGCCGACCACGAGGTCGCTCACCCGGCCCTCGGCGGCGAGGCGCTGGAACTCGCTGTAGGGGATGGTGCGGACGGCCTCCGGCGCGGTGAACAGGTCGCGGAAGGCGAACAGCGCCAGGATCGCCAGCACCGCGTACCAGAGGTGGAACTGCTGCTCCTTGCGCATCCGCCGGGGCCCCCGCCGGCACGGTCGCGCCGCCGGGCGCGGGCTGTCAACGGCGCCTCTAGGCGAGCTCCGCCGTGTCGCCCTGCGCCGGCACCAGGGCGGGCCAGCCGAGCTCCTCCTCGATGCGGTGGCGCAGCGCGTCGGCGGCCGCAGGCTCCCCGTGGATGACGAAGCTGCGGCGCGGCGGGGCGCGGAAGCCCTTCAGCCAGGCCATGATCTCCTCGGCGTCGGCATGGGCGGAGAGCATGTCGAGGTGCCGCACCTCGGCGCGGATCGGGACATAGGCGCCGTGGATCTTCACCGCCTCGGCGCCGGCCAGCAGGGCCGCGCCGCGCGTGCCGCCGGCCTGGAAGCCGGTGAGCAGGATGGTGTTGCGCCGGTCGGGGCCGAAGGCCTTCAAATGGTGCAGCACGCGCCCGCCGGTCGCCATGCCGGCGGCCGAGATGATCACCTTGGGCACCGGGTTGTCGAGCGCCTTCGACTCCTCGGCGTCGCGCACGTAGCGGGCCACCGCGAAGGCGCGCTTCGCCTCCGCATGCGTCAGGCGGTGGGCGTCGGGGTGGGCGGTGAAGATGTCGCTCGCCTCCTGCGCCATCGGGCTGTCGAGGAACACCGGAATGTCCGGGATGCGCCGCGCCGCCTTGAGGCAGGAGAGGTGCCACAGCAGCGACTGCGTGCGGCCGACCGCGAAGGCGGGCACCACCACGGTGCCGCCGCGCGCCGCCGTCGTGCGGATCACCTCGGCCAGCGCCTCCTCCGGGTCGTCGGGCGGGTGGCGGCGGTCCCCGTAGGTGGATTCCACGAGCAGCCAGTCGGCGCGCTCGATGCGGGCGGGGTCGGGCATCAGCGGATCCCGTGGCCGGCCGAGATCGCCCGAGAACAGGATGCTGCGGCCGTCCGGCAGCCGGATCTCGGCGATCGCCGCGCCGAGGATGTGGCCGGCCGGATGGAAGCGGAGCATGCAGCCCCCCGGGAGGGGCACGGCCTCTCCCATCCGCACGGGGCGCAAGCGCGGCAGGCAGGCCTCGGCGTCCTTGCGGGTGTAGAGCGGCAGCGCCGGATGGTGCTTCGAGAAGCCGTGGCGGTTGGCGAACTCGGCGTCGCGCTCCTGCAGCGCGCCGGAATCGGGCAGCAGCACCCCGCACAGGTCGCGCGTCGGCGGGGTGCAGAGGATGGGGCCGCGGAAGCCCTGCCGCACCAGCAGCGGCAGCGCGCCCGAGTGGTCGAGATGCGCGTGCGTCAGCACCACCGCCTGGATCGAGGAGGGCGCCAGCGGGAAGGGCGCCCAGTTCTTGAGGCGAAGCTGCTTGAACCCCTGGAACAGCCCGCACTCGACCAGGATGCGCGCGCCGCCCGCGCGCATCAGGAAGCGCGAGCCGGTGACGGTGCCGACCCCGCCCCAGAAGGACAGCCGCGCCGCGCCGCTCACAGCCCGGCCCGCGCGGCGAAGCCCGCCAGCAGCCCGGGCAGGCCGGGGGCGGAGAGGTCGGCGTAGGCGGTGCGCACGCGAAGCATCGGCACCGGGCTTGCGATCAGCCGCGAGAGGTCGGCCGGCGTGCCGGACAGCACGACATCGGCCCCCGAGGCGGCGATGGTCTCGGCGATCGCGGCGAGGTCCTCGGGCGCGTAGCCCATCGCCGGCAGGGCGCGGCCGACATGCGGATGGGCGGCGAGCACGGCGGCGATCCGCGGCGCGGCGAAGCGCCTGGGATCGAGGATCTCGGCCGCGCCCGCCGCGCGCGCGGCGGCGAAGGCCGCCCCGTCCGGCAGCCCGCCATGGGTGAGGGAGGGCCCGTCCTCGATCACGAGCACGCGCCGCCCCGCCACCGCCGCCGGATCGTCCAGCACAGGGCGCGAGGCGAAGGGCAGCACCGGCGCGGCCGGAGCGAGGGCGCGGAGCGCCGCCGTGTGGCGGGCAAGCGCCTCGGGCGCCACCGTGTCGGCCTTGGCGAGCAGCACGGCGTCCGCCATGCGGAGCGTCGCCTCGCCCGGATGATAGGCGCTCTCGTGGCCGGGGCGGCGCGCGTCCGCAAGCACGAGCAGCAGCCCGGGCCGGAGGAAGGGGAAGTCGTTGTTGCCGCCGTTCCACAGCAGAAGATCGGCCTCGGCCTCGGCGGCGGCCAGCACGCGCGCCATGTCCACCCCCGAGAACACGACGCCGCCGGCGGCGATGTGCGGCTCGTATTCCTCGCGCTCCTCGACGGTGCAGCGGGCGGCGTCGAGGTCGGCAGGCGTCGCGAAGCGCTGCGCCGCCTGGGACGCGAGGTCGCCATAGGGCATGGGGTGGCGGATCACGGCCACCCGCGCCCCGCGGGCGCGGAAGAACGCCGCCACCTCGCGCGAGACGAGCGACTTGCCGCAGCCCGTGCGCACCGCGCAGACGGCGACGACGGGCCGGCGGCTGTCCAGCATCGTCCCCTTCGGCCCGCACAGCCGGACATCCCCCCCGCCGCCAGCGCCGCCGAGGCGAGATGCATCACATGCTCGTGCGGCACGTCGCTGTAGGCGAACACCACCTCCTCGGCGGACAGCCGCGAAAGCGTGTCGGGCAGCCCCTCCTCGGGCAGGATCGGGATGCCCTCGGGGTAGAGCGGCCCGGCGAGTGCGGCCGGGTAGCGGCGGCCGGCGATGCCCGGGATCTGCGCCGCGGTGAAGGCGACGACCTCGCGCGAGGGATCCTGCCGGAACACCGTGTTGAACACGTGGAAGTCCCGCCCCGCGGCGCCGAGGATGACGGTGCGCCGGCGGCTCACGCGCCTTCCGCCTCCGCCTCCGCCTCGGCCACGCGGTGGGCGGCGGCGGCGAAGCCGTCGGGGTTGAGCGAGATCGAGTCGATCCCGCATTCCACCAGGAAGGCGGCGAAATCCGGGTGGTTGGACGGCGCCTCGCCGCAGATGCCGACCTTGCGGCCGGCGGCATGCGCCTTGCGGATCACCTCGGCGATCAGCCGCTTCACCGCCTCGTCGCGCTCGTCGAACAGGTCGCGCAGCTCGGCGCTGTCGCGATCCACGCCCAAGGTGAGCTGCGTCAGGTCGTTCGAGCCGATCGAGAAGCCGTCGAAGCGCTCGGCGAACCGTTCGGCGAGGATCACGTTCGCCGGGATCTCGCACATCACGTAGACCTCGAGGCCGTTCTCCCCGCGCTTCAGGCCGTGCCTCGCCATCTCGGCCAGCACGGCGTCGGCCTCCTTCGGCGTGCGGCAGAACGGGATCATGACGATGATGTTGTCGCAGCCGATCTCCTCGCGCGCCATCTTCACGGCGGCGCATTCGAGGGCGAAGCCCTCCCGGTAGCGGGGCGAGGTGTAGCGCGCGGCGCCGCGCAGCCCGAGCATCGGGTTCTCCTCCTTGGGCTCGAACGCCTCGCCGCCGATCAGGTGGGCGTATTCGTTGCTCTTGAAGTCGCTCATGCGCAGGATGACGGGCTTCGGGTGGAAGGGCGCGGCGATGCGGGCGACGCCGCGCGCCAGCGTGTCCACGAAGTAGTGCGCGCCGCTCCCGAAGCCGCGCGTCAGCGCCGCGATCTCGCGCCGCGCCGCCGGGTCCGTCACCCGCTCCGGGTGGAGCAGCGCCATCGGGTGCGCCTTCACCACGCCAGAGACGATGAACTCCATGCGCGCGAGCCCGACGCCGTCCGCGGGCAGCCGCCACCAGCGCAGCGCCGCCGCGGGGCTTCCGATGTTCAGCATCATCCGCGTGCGGGTGCGCGGGATGGCGGAGAGGTCGAGGTCGGTCGCGCTGAACGGCAGCAGCCCGTCATACACCCGCCCCTCCGGCCCTTCCGCGCAGGAGAGCGTGACCTGCTGCCCGTCGCGCAGCGTGCGGGTGGCGGCGCCGGTGCCGACCACCGCCGGCAGCCCGAGTTCGCGGCTGACGATCGCGGCGTGGCTCGTCGTGCCGCCCTGGTCCGTCACGATGCCGGCGGCCTTCTTCATGATCGGCACCCAGTCCGGGTCGGTCGCCTCGGTCACCAGCACCGCGCCCTCGGGGAAGGACGCGATGTCGTCCGGGCTGTGGATCACCTTGACGGGCCCGGCGGCGATGGCGTCGCCGACGGCCGCGCCGGTCAGCAGCGGCGGGCGCGGCTTGCCGGTCAGGCGCCAGGTGCGCAGGCCCGCGGCCCGGCGGGCGGAATGCACCGTCTCGGGCCGCGCCTGCACGATGAAGATCTCGTTCGCGATGCCGTCGCGCGCCCACTCGATGTCCATCGCCATGCCGTAGTGGCGCTCGATGGCGAGGCCGGCGCGCGCGAGAGCGAGCACCTCCTCGTCCGACAGCACGAAGGAATCGCGCTCGCGCCGGGTGGTCTCGACGAGGGCGGTGCGCGCCGAGCCGCCTTCGGCATAGACCATCTTGCGCTCCTTGGCGCCGCGCGCGCGCTCGAGGATCGGCCGCTTCGACGGGTCGGACAGCGGCGTCTTGAACACGAGCCAGCGGTCGGGGTTCACCGCCCCCTGCACGATCGGCTCGCCGAGGCCCCAGGCGGCGCTGATCAGCACGACGCCGGGGAAGCCGCTCTCGGTGTCGAGCGTGAACATGATGCCCGACCCGCCGAGATCGGCCCGCACCATGAGCTGCACCCCGATCGACAGCGCCACCTTCTCGTGCGCGAAGCCCTGCATGTCGCGGTAGGCGATGGCGCGGTCGGTGTAGAGCGAGGCCCAGCAGGCGCGGCAGGCCTCGAGCAGCGCGCGCTCGCCCCGCACGTTCAGGAACGTCTCCTGCTGGCCGGCGAAGGAGGCGGTCGGCAGGTCCTCGGCGGTGGCGGAGGAGCGCACGGCGACCGCCGGATCCGCCTCGCCCCGCGCCGCTCCGAGCGCGCGGTAGGCGCCGCGGATCGCCTGCTCGATCTCGGGCGGGATCGCGGCATCGAGGACCATGCGGCGGATCGCCGCCCCCGTCTCGGCGAGGGTGGCGCGCCCCTCGCGCAGGGCGGCGAGCCGCTCGCGCATCGGCGCCTCGAGGCCGTTCGCGGCGATGATCCGCCGATAGGCGGCGGCGGTGGTGGCGAAGCCCGGCGGCACCTTCACCCCCGCCGCGCCGAGCGCGCCGATCATCTCCCCGAGCGAGGCGTTCTTGCCGCCGACCCTGCCGACATCGCCGCGCCGCACCTCGTCGAGGCGCAGCACCCAGGTTTCCGTCATGCGCCGTTCCCTTCCCCCTTGGGCGGGAAGCGTGGCCCGGCCGGACGCGTCAGGGCAAGCGCGGGGGGGCGGTCGCGGCGTCCGCGGGCCACACCGTCACCAGCCGCCCGTCCTGCCACTGGTGCAGGTGGCCGAAGGCGCGGCGGTTCTGCCCGGACTCGCTGAAGGCGGTGCCCCAGCCGTTCGGCGCGCTGCCGACCGGCCGGTCGAGCGCGAGGAAGGCCGCGCGCAGCGCCTCGCGTTCGGGCCCGCGCGCGGCGGCGAGCGCGGCAAGCGCCATCTCCGCCCCCGCGAAGGCGGCGAGCGACTGGCCGCAGCGCGGCTCCTGGCCGAAGGCGGTGCGGT
>JANWXJ010000142.1 GCA_025055335.1 Acetobacteraceae bacterium | reverse complement strand
CCTCCTTCCTGCCGCCATCCACACCAGCGCCGCCCGGCCTCGCCGGCGCGCCGCCGCCCGCCGCCGCGCCGGAGCCCGCCCCCCCGGCGCAGACCCGAACCTGACCGAGACACGCCGTGCCGCGCGACCCGAAGGACGACGAGATCAACGACAAGCCGATGCCGCTGATCGATCACCTGATCGAGCTGCGGCAGCGGCTGCTCATCTCGATCGCCGCCTTCGCGGCGTGCTTCGTCGTCTGCTACTATTTCTCGGCGCAGATCTACGCCTTCCTGGCGCAGCCGCTGGCCGACGTGCTGCACGCGCATGGCGGCGGCGACCGGCGGATGATCTTCACCGCGCTGTACGAGGCGTTCTTCACCTATCTCCGCGTGGCGCTGTTCGGCGCGATCTTCTTCTCCTTCCCCGTCTGGGCGACGCAGCTCTGGCTGTTCATCGCGCCGGGGCTCTACCGCAGCGAGAAGAACGCGATCCTGCCCTTCCTGATCGCCTCCCCCTTCCTCTTCGTGCTGGGCGCGGCGATGGCCTACTACTTTGTCTTCCCGCTGGCCTGGCACTTCTTCATCTCCTTCGAGACGGTCGGCGCCGAGGGCGCGCTGCCGGTGCAGCTCGAGGCGAAGGTGAGCGAGTACCTCTCTCTCGTCATGCACATGATCCTGGCCTTCGGCGTCGCGTTCCAGCTTCCGGTGCTGCTGACGCTGCTCGCCCGCGTCGGCATCGTGGACGTGGAGACGCTGAGGAAGGGGCGGCGCTACGCCATCGTCGCGGTGTTCGTGGTGGCGGCGATCATCACCCCGCCCGACGTGATCAGCCAGGTCGGCCTCGCGATCCCGATGCTGCTGCTCTACGAGGTGTCCATCTGGGTCGCGCTGTGGATGCAGAAGAAGCGCGAGCGCGAGGAAGCGGCCGGCTGACATGCACGACATCAGGGCGATCCGCGCCGATCCGGCGGCGTTCGACCGGGCCTTGGCGCGCCGCGGGCTGCCGCCCGCCTCGGCCGACATCCTGGCGCATGACGAGGCGCGCCGCGCCTCACTCGCCGCGGTGCAGGAGAGGCAGGCGCGGCGCAACGCCATCGCCCGCGAGATCGGCCGGGCGAAGCGCAGCGGCGCCGACACCTCCGCACTCGAGGCCGAGGCGCTGACGCTGCGCGAGGAGATCGCGGCACTGGAGGCGGAGGCGCAGGCCGCCGAGGCGCGGCTGACCCACGCCCTCGAACGGCTGCCGAACCGGCTCGACCCCGAGGTGCCCGACGGCCCGGACGAGAGCGCGAATGTCGTTCTGCACGTCCACGGCACGCCGCGCCCCGCCGAGGGCGCCAGGCAGCACTTCGAGATCGGCGAGGCGCTGGGGCTGATGGACTTCGCCCGGGCGGCGAAGCTTTCCGGCAGCCGCTTCGCCGTGCTGAGCGGGGCGCTGGCCCGGCTCGAGCGGGCGCTCGCAGAGTTCATGCTGGAGCGGCACACGCAGGCGAACGGCTACACCGAGGTGTCGCCGCCGCTGCTCGTGAACGATGCCGCGATGTACGGCACGGGACAGTTGCCGAAATTCGCCGAGGACCTGTTCCGCACCACCGACGGCCGCTGGCTCGTGCCCACCGCCGAGGTGCCGCTGACCAACCTCGTGGCCGGGGAGATCCTGGAGGCGGCGGCGCTGCCGATGCGCCTGACGGCGCTCACCCCCTGCTTCCGCGCCGAGGCCGGTTCGGCCGGGCGCGACGTGCGGGGGATGCTGCGCCAGCACCAGTTCTGGAAGGTGGAGCTCGTCTCGATCACCACGCCCGAACAGTCCGAGGCCGAGCACGAGCGCATGACGCGCTGCGCGGAGGGCATCCTGACCGAGCTCGGCCTCGCCTGGCGGCGCGTGTTCCTCTGCGGCGGCGACACCGGCTTCGCCTCGGCCCGCACCTACGACCTCGAGGTGTGGCTGCCCGGGCAGGGGGCGTGGCGGGAGATCTCCTCCTGCTCCAACTGCCGGGACTTCCAGGCGCGTCGGATGAACGCGCGCTACCGGCCGGCCGGCGGCAAGGGCACCGAGTTCGTGCACACGCTGAACGGCTCGGGCGTCGCCGTCGGGCGCGCCCTGATCGCGGTGCTGGAGACGTTCCAGAACGCCGACGGCAGCGTGACGGTGCCCGAGGTGCTGCGGCCCTGGATGGGGGGTGCGGAGCGGATCGGCTGATACGGCCGGCGCGTCACGCCGGACGTATCGAGCACGCCGGGTTGGTGGGCGGCGGCGTGCCGGAACACGGGCATGCCGGCGGCCGCACCGCCTCCTCTGGAGCCGACAGAGCGGCCGCTGGCATGGGCGGCGCTACAGCCGCACCTCCATCCGCCCCGCGAGATCCTGGATGAACTGCCACGCCACGCGGCCCGAGCGCGCGCCGCGCGTCACGCTCCATTCCACCGCCTCGGCCCGCAGGCGCTCGGGCGGCACGGCAAGACCGTAGGCCGCGGCGTAGCCCTCCACCATGGCGAAGAAGGTCTCCTGGTCGCAGGCGTGGAAGCCGATCCACAGGCCGAAGCGGTCGGAGAGCGAGACCTTCTCCTCCACGCTCTCCTGCCCGTGGATCGCGCCCGCGCGCTCGTTCTCGATCATCTCCCGCGGCATCAGGTGGCGGCGGTTGGAGGTGGCGTAGAACAGCACGTTCGGCGGGCGGCCCTCGATGCCGCCGTCGAGCACGCTCTTGAGCGCCTTGTAGTCGGAATCCTCCCGCTCGAAGGAGAGGTCGTCGCAGAACACGAGGCAGCGGCGGGGGCTGCGGCGCAGCACGTCCAGGAGGTCGGGCAGGCTGCGGATCTCCTCGCGGTGGATCTCGATCAGCGCGAGCGAGCCCGGGTGGCGCGCATTGGCCTCGGCGTGCGCGGCCTTGACGAGAGAGGACTTCCCCATCCCCCGCGCCCCCCACAGCATGGCGTTGTTGGCGGGAAGCCCGCGGGCGAAGCGGAGCGTGTTGTCGAGCAGGATCGCCTTCTGGCGCTCGACGCCGCGGAGCAGCCCGATCGGCACCGCCGCCACCTGCGGCACCGGCGAGAGCCTTGGCGCCACCCCGGCCCCGCCCGCGTGCCAGACGAAGGCGTCCGCCGCCGAGAGGTCCGGGGCGGGGGCGGCGGCGGGGGCGAGGCGATCGAGCGCGTCGGCGATGCGCGCAAGCAGCGGGGCGAGGTCGTTCGGCATGAAATCGGGCGATCCGTGGTTGACGCGAGGGCGGCGGAGGCTAGGTTCCGCGCCATTCCCCCGCAAGACGGAACACCGCGCCGATGCTGATCCCTCCCGCCTATGCCCAGGACGCCGCCGGCGGCGGCGGGCTGCTCGTGCAGATCCTGCCGCTGATCCTGATCTTCGCCATCTTCTACTTCCTGCTGATCCGCCCGCAGCAGAAGAAGATGAAGGAGCACCGCGAGATGCTGGCGGCGCTGAAGCGGGGCGACCGCATCATCACCGGCGGCGGCATCATCGGCACCATCACCCGCGTGCGCGACGATTCGGACGAGATCGAGGTGGAGCTTGCCCCGGGCCTCAAGGTGTCGGTGGTGCGCGGCACCATCGCGAGCCTGATCAAGCCGACGGCGGCGAACGACGAGGCGGCGAAGAGCTGATCCGCCGCCTCCTCATCCTCGCCCTGCTGCTCGCCGCCGCTCCGGCCGGGGCGCAGGAGCGGCCGATCCTCGATCTCGCCGGCGCGTCCATCCGCGATCTTGCCGCCCATCCCGAGGTGGCGGGCGTGTTCCGCTCGGCGGTGCGCGGGCGGCAGGCGCTGGCGGCGGAAGCGCTGCGGGCGCCGGTCACGGCGCCGGTCGAGGTGACGGAGGGCCGCTGGCTCGGGGCGCGCGCCTGCGCGGCCGAGGGGTGTTCGCGCCTTGGCATCTTCCTCGGCTGGGACGCGCGGACGGCGCGGCTCTATCTGCTGCTGGTCGAGGACGGGGCGCCTGCGCTCCTGGTGCCGCCGGGCGGCACGCGCTGGCCTGCGGCCTTCGCGCCCCAGGTGGCGGCGCTGCGGGGGGGATAGCCCCGCAGCGCAGCCCGCCCTGCGTTCAGGCCGTCTGGCCCGAGGACATGCCGCCCGAGAGCAGCAGATGCTCGACGAACTCCCAGTTCACCAGCCGGTCGAGGAAGTTCTGGATGTAGTTCGGGCGCAGGTTGCGGAAATCAAGGTAGTAGGCGTGCTCCCACACGTCGCAGCCAAGCAGGGGCGTGCCCTCGCCGGTCGAGATCGGGTTGGCGCCGTTCGGCGTCTTCGTCACGGCGAGGCGGCCGTCGGACTTCAGGATCAGCCAGCACCAGCCGGAGCCGAACTGCGTCACGCCGGCCTGCTTGAAGGCCTCCTTGAACTGGGCGAGGCCGCCGAAATCCTCGGCGATCTTGGCGCCGATCCGGCCGGGGAGCGACTCGCCGCCGCCATTCGGCTTCATCGCCTGCCAGAACAGCATGTGGTTCCAGTGCTGGCCTGCCTGGTTCAGCACCGGCAGGCCCTCGGCGCCGGCGCGTCCGGCCTCGGCCATGATCGTCTCGAGGCTCTTGCCGGCGAGGCCCTTGCTCTCGATCAGGCCGTTCAACGCCACGACATAGGCGTTGTGGTGCTTGCCGTGATGCAGCTCGAGCGTCTCCTGGCACATGCCGGAGGCGGCGAGCGCGTTCGTGGAATAGGGCAGCGGCGGCAGGCTGAAGGGCATGTCGGGGTCTCCTCGGAACATGGCGGCGCGACGGCCGCGCACCCGGGGCGCGAGGTAGGCGGGGCGGAAGGGGGCGTCAACCGCGCCCCTTCCGCGCCGGGGTGCGGCGCGCCACCTCCGCCCGCGTGACGACGGCCTTCGACCTCGCCCGCAGGCGCGACCCCGACCGCGCGCTCGCCGCCGCCTTCGCCCGGCCGGAGCGGCGCGAGGCGCTGTCGGTGCTGATCTGCCTCGACCATGAACTTGCGCGGGCGCGGGCGGTGGCGCGCGAGCCGATGGCGGCGCTGATCCGGCTGCAGTGGTGGCGCGAGGCCATCGCCGAGGCGGCGGCGGGGCGGCCTGCGCGCCGGCACGAGGTGGCCGAGCCGCTCGCCCGCTGCATCGCGGAGGGGCTGTTCGACCCGGCGGCGCTGACGGCGCTCGTGGACGCGCGGGAGGCCGAGGCGGAAGGCGAGATCCCGACGCGCGCGGCGTTCCGCGCCTGGGCCCGCGGCACGGCGGGCGGCGTGGCGGTGGCCTCGGCACGGCTGCTCGGCGCGCCGCCCGCGCTCCTGCCGGCGGTGGAGCGGGCGGGCGAGATCTTCGGCGTGGCGCGGGCGCTGCGCTCGCTGCCCGAGCAGACGCGGCAGGGCCGGTCCCTGCTGCCGGCCGATGCGCTGGCCGACTCGGGCGGCGATCCGGCGCGGGCGGCGGCGGCGCTGGCGGCGGAGGCGCTGGCGGAACTGCCAGGCATCCGCGCA
>JANWXJ010000141.1 GCA_025055335.1 Acetobacteraceae bacterium | reverse complement strand
TCGGTCTTGCCGGTGATGCGGGCGAGCTGGCGGTCGCTGAAGCCGAGCGCCTTGAGGCGGCGGAAGGCGGGCGCGCTGCGCGGCAGGCCTTCGCGCGCCACCTCGCGCTCGGCCTCCACGATGCGCGCGATCTCCCGGATGAACCAGGGGTCGAACTTGCAGGCGGCGTGGATCGCCTCCACGCTCATGCCGGCGCGCAGCGCATCCGCCACCGTCAGCACGCGGTCGGGCCGCGGGGTGGCGAGCGAGGCGTGGAACGCCTCGACACTGCCATCGCCGGGCAGCGGCTGCGGATCGAGGCCCGAGAGCCCCGTCTCGAGGCTGCGCAGCCCCTTCTGCAGCGCCTCGGCGAAGCTGCGGCCGATGGCCATCGCCTCGCCCACGGACTTCATGCTCGTGGTCAGCGTCGCCGGCGTGCCGGGGAACTTCTCGAAGGTGAAGCGCGGGATCTTCACCACCACGTAGTCGATCGTCGGCTCGAAGGAGGCGGGGGTGACGCGCGTGATGTCGTTCTTGAGCTCGTCCAGCGTGTAGCCGACGGCGAGCTTGGCCGCGACCTTGGCGATGGGGAAGCCCGTGGCCTTGGAGGCCAGCGCCGAGGAACGCGAAACGCGCGGGTTCATCTCGATGACGACCATGCGCCCGTCGGCGGGGTTGATGGCGAACTGCACGTTCGACCCGCCCGTGTCCACGCCGATCTCGCGCAGGCAGGCGATGGAGGCGTCGCGCATGCGCTGGTATTCCTTGTCGGTCAGCGTCAGCGCCGGTGCCACGGTGACGGAATCGCCGGTGTGCACGCCCATCGGATCAAGGTTCTCGATCGAGCAGACGATGATGCAGTTGTCCGCCCGGTCGCGGACCACCTCCATCTCGAACTCCTTCCACCCGAGCACGCTCTCCTCGACGAGCACCTCGCTCGTCATCGAGGCGGCGAGGCCGGCCGAGACGATCTGCTCGAACTCCTCGCGGTTGTAGGCGATCCCGCCGCCCGTGCCGCCGAGGGTGTAGGAGGGGCGGATGACGCAGGGCAGCTTCACGAGCTCGAGCGCCGCGCGCGCCTCCTCCATGCTGTGGGCGATGGCCGAGCGCGGGCTCTCGATGCCGATCTTCGCCATCGCGTCGCGGAACTTCTGGCGGTCCTCGGCCTTGTCGATCACCTCGGCGCGGGCCCCGATCAGCTCGCAGCCGTAGCGCGCGAGCACGCCCGCGGTATCGAGCTTCAGCGCGGTGTTCAGCGCCGTCTGCCCGCCCATCGTCGGCAGCAGCGCGTCCGGCCTCTCGCGGGCGATGATCTTCTCGACCATCTCGGGGGTGATCGGCTCGATGTAGGTGGCGTCCGCAAGCCCCGGGTCGGTCATGATCGTCGCCGGGTTGGAGTTCACCAGGATCACCCGGTAGCCCTCCTCCTTCAGCGCCTTGCAGGCCTGGGCGCCGGAGTAGTCGAACTCGCAGGCCTGGCCGATCACGATCGGGCCGGCGCCGATGATGAGGATGGAGCGGATGTCGGTGCGCTTCGGCATGGCGGGCCCTTCAGCGTGGCGACTGTTTGGCCGCCGCCAGCAGCAGCAGCGGCAGCAGGATCAGGTGGGGGATGCCCCAGAACGGCAGGGCAGAGAGGCGGGATCCGGGTTCGAGCAGCAGCGTCGTCGCGCCATGCACCGCGGCCGGGATCCCGAAGGCGAGGAGGGCCGCGCGCGTCGGCGCCATGGAGCGGCAGAGCGCGCCCGCGAGCAGGAACGGCAGCAGGCCCGACCAGGCGAGGGCAAAGAGGAGGAAAAGGGCCTCCATCAGCCCCGCGCCGCCATCGCCTCCACGAACCGGCGGAACAGGTGGCGGCTGTCCGTCGGCCCAGGGCTCGCCTCCGGGTGGTACTGCACGCTGAAGGCGCGCTTCGCCGGGCAGGCGATGCCCTCGTTGGTGCCGTCGAACAGGCTGCGGTGCGTCACCGTCACGCCCTCGGGCAGGCTCGCCTCGTCCACCGCGAAGCCGTGGTTCTGGCTGGTGATCTCCACCCTGCCGGTGGCGAGGTCCTTCACCGGATGGTTGGCGCCGCGGTGCCCGCGGTCCAGCTTGTAGGTCCGCCCCCCGAGCGCGAGCGCGAGCAACTGGTGGCCGAGGCAGATGCCGAACAGCGGCACCCCGGCCGCCAGCACGCCGCGGATCGCGGGCACCGCGTATTCGCCGGTGGCCGCCGGGTCGCCCGGGCCGTTGGAGAGGAACACCCCGTCCGGCTCGAGCGCCAGGATCTCCTCGGCGGTGGCGGTGGCCGGCACCACCGTGACGCCGCAGCCCGCCTCGGCGAGGCAGCGCAGGATGTTGCGCTTGGCGCCGTAGTCCACCGCCACCACGTGGAAGCGCGGGTTCTCCTGCCGACCGAAGCCGCGGCCCCAGGCCCAGGTGGTCTCGTCCCAGCGGGCGGTCTGGCGGCGCGTGACCTCCTTCGCGAGATCCATCCCCTGAAGCCCCGGCCAGGCGGCGGCCTGTTCGCGCAGCGCCGGGATGTCGAAGCGCCCCTCGGGGGAGACGCAGAGCACCCCGGTCGGCGCGCCCTGGTCGCGGATGCGCGCCGTCAGCGCCCTCGTGTCGAGGCCGGCGATCCCCGGCACGCCATGGGCCTTCAGCCAGGCATCCAGGTGCTGGGTCGAGCGCCAGTTCGCCGGCTCCGTCACGTCCTGCTTGACGATCAGGCCCCGGCAGGCGGGGGCGGCGGCCTCCAGGTCCTCCGGGTTGCAGCCGACATTGCCGATATGGGGGAAGGTGAAGGTGATGATCTGCCCGGCGTAGGAGGGGTCGGTCAGAGTCTCCTGGTAGCCGGTCATGCCGGTGTTGAAGCACACCTCGCCCACCGCGGTGCGCGGCGCACCGAAGCCCTTCCCCCAGAACACCGTGCCGTCGGCCAGCACGAGGGCGGCGGTCGCGCCTTCGGGCGCGGCATCGGGGGTCGCGGTCATCGGCTGCTCCGGTTCGGGGGCGCCCGGCAGCTCGGCGAGGCTGAGGCCGGTGGCGGCCAGCACGGCGGGCCAGTGGCGGGCGGGTATGGCGCGGGCCTGCCGCCATTTGCGGATCGCCTCGGTGCCGACGCCGCAGCGGGCGGCCGCGGCCTCGGCGCCGCCCATCAGGGCCAGGATCTCTTCCACGGTGCGGGGGGCGGCCGGTTCCATGCCCGGCTCATACCGGGAAACCGCTTCCCAGCGCAAGCGCCAGATGCGGGGCTGGGAAATTTCTTCCCCGACGGCTTCCGGTCTATATGCCCGGAACCGCTGGAGGCACCACCATGTCCGACCTACGCACCCGCTTCACCGAGGCCCTCAAGGAGGCGATGCGCGCCGCCGACGCCCCCCGCACCTCCACCATCCGCATGATCCTGGCCAAGCTGAAGGAGACCGACATCGCCGCCCGCCCCTCGGGCGTGGACAAGGTGCCGGACGAGCAGATCGTGCAGATGCTGCGCGGCATGGTGAAATCGCGCCGCGAATCGGCCGAACTCTACCGCCAGGGCAACCGCCCCGACCTCGTGGCGAAGGAGGAGGCCGAGATCGCCGTCATCGAATCCTTCCTCCCGCCCGAGATGGACGAGGCCGCGCTGGAGGCCGCGATCGCCGCCGCCATCGCCGAGACCGGCGCCACCGCGATGAAGGACATGGGCAAGGTGATGGCGGCGCTGAAGGCGAAGCACGGGGCCGCACTCGATCTCGGCCGCGCCGGGCCGAAGGTGAAGGCCGCCCTCTCCTAGCGCTTCGCCGCCGGCTTCGGCAGATCCTCGGCCAGCACCACCATCTGCACCGCGTAGGACACCTCGCCCTCCTCGGCGTCGCGGTGCACGGTGCCGAGGAACTCCTCGCCCACCCACAGCTCCACGCTGCCGCCGCGGCGCGGCGGCGGCCTGATCTCGAGCTCACGGCTGCCGAGCAGCCGGCGCAGATGCGCCTGCAGGGCGGCGATTTCGGCTGGCGTCATGGGCGGGGCATCCGCTTTCTCTTCCGCGCCGGCCATAGCCCGATCCGCGGCCGCCGGCAAACATGCTATGCACCCGGCCGATGGCGCTCCCCCCCGACTTCCTGGACGAGCTGCGCGCCCGCACGCCGCTGCCCGGGCTGATCGGCCGGCGCACGCGCCTCCTCCGCTCGGGCCGCAACTGGAAGGCCTGCTGCCCGTTCCACAGCGAGAAGTCGCCCTCCTTCCACGTCTACGACGACCACTACCAC
The DNA here is from genome assembly GCA_025055335.1 of Acetobacteraceae bacterium. GTDB lineage: Bacteria > Pseudomonadota > Alphaproteobacteria > Acetobacterales > Acetobacteraceae > JANWXJ01. The sequence continues at coordinate 16,420 of JANWXJ010000141.1, read as the reverse complement.
TGCTTCGGCTGCGGCGCGCATGGCGACGCCATCACCTTCGTCATGCAGACCGAGGGCGCTTCCTTCCTCGAGGCCGTCGAACGCCTGGCCGCCGAGGCCGGGCTCGAGGTGCCGAAGCCCTCGGCGCGGGAGGCCGAGCGCGAGCGGGAACGGCGCGACCTCCACGGGGTGCTCGCCGCCGCCGCCGAGGCCTCCGCCCGGCGCCTCTTCGCCCCCGAGGGCGCCGAAGCGCGCGCCTACCTCCGCCGCCGCGGCGTGAGCGAAGAGAGCATCGCCCGCTTCGGCCTCGGCTGGTCGGGCGACGGGCGGGGCGGCCTCGTCGCCGAACTGGCAAGGCAGGGCATCGCGCCCGAGCAGATGGAGCAGGCCGGGCTGCTCCGCCGCCGCGAGGACGGCTCGCTCGCCGAAGCCTTCTTCAACCGCGTCATGTTCCCGATCCGCGACCGCCGCGGCCGCGTCATCGGCTTCGGCGGCCGCACGCTCGGCGACGCCCAGCCGAAATACGTGAACAGCCCGGAGACGCCGCTGTTCGCGAAGCGCCGCTCGCTCTACGGCCTCGATCTCGCGCGGGAGGCCGCCTTCCGCGGCGCGCGCGTGGTGGTGGTGGAGGGCTATCTCGACGTCATCGCGCTGGATCAGGCCGGGCGGGGGGGGACGCCGGCCTTCGCCCCCGTCGCGCCGCTCGGCACCGCGCTGACGGAGGAGCAGCTCGAGGAGATCTGGCGGCTCTCGCCCGAACCGGTGCTCTGTTTCGACGGCGACGTGGCCGGCGCGCGGGCGGCGGCGCGGGCGGCCGAACTCGCCCTGCCCCGCCTCGCCCCGGAGCGGAGCCTCCGGCTCGCCGCCCTGCCGGCGGGCGAGGACCCCGACACGCTCGTGGCCAAGGGCGGTGCCGCGGCCTTCGCGGAGCATCTGGCCAAGGCACGACCGTTGCACGAGGCGCTCTACGACCTCCTGGCCGAGGGGCGCTCTCTCGCCCGGCCGGAGGACCGGGCGGCGCTGCGCCGGAGCCTCGAGCAGGCCGCCGCGCGCATCGCCGATCGTGCGCTCTCCGCGGAATACCGCCGCGCCCTGCTCGACCGCTTCTTCCGGGAGACCCGCCCCGGCGCCGTCCGCCGCGCCGCCCCCCGCCCGCCGCCGCCCCCGATCCGCCCCGAGGCGGCGCGCAACGACCGGGCGCGCTGCCTGCTCGCCCTGGCGATGGCGCATCCCTGGCTGCTGGCGCAAGGCGGGGATGAAGTGCTCGCCGGCCTCGACCTGCCGGACGGCCCGGCTGCGGATCTCCGCTCCGCGCTGCTCGCATGGCTCGGGCAGGCGGATCGCCTTGACTCCGCGGCGTTGGCCGACCACCTCCACGCCCTCGGCCGGGCGGACCTGCTTGGGTGGGCGCAGCGCTTTGCCGGCCTGCCCGCCGCCGCCCGGCCCGGCGCCGACGCGCAGCCGGCCGAGGCGGTGGACGCCTGGTGGCACTTCGCCGGCCTGCTGCGCGGAGAGGCGACGCTCCTTGCCGATCTCGAGGCGGCGCGGGAACGCTGGCTTGCCACCGGCCGCGCCGAGGACGGCGAGCGTTTCCAGCGCCTCGCTCGCCTGCGCGAGGCGCTCCGCCGGGGCGAGGGGGAGTCTGCATAGGGTAGAGGAGGCCGCCCGCATCGGGCGGCCGTACGGACGGAGCGGAGTGCGGATGGCGACGAAGGCGGCGACCGGCGCGGACACGACGGATGACCGGGACGAGGTGGTGGAAGGCGCGCTGCTCGACATGCAGGCCGCGGCGGTGAAGCGGCTGATCGCCCGCGGGAAGGAGCGCGGCTACGTCACCTACGACGAGCTGAACGCCGCCCTCCCCTCCGACCAGGTCTCCTCCGAGTTCATCGAGGACACCATGGCCACGCTGAGCGAGGCGGGGATCAACCTCGTGGACGGCGAGGAGCAGGAGGACGTGGAGGCCCCCGCGGCCAAGCCCGCCGCCCGCGCCGAGGACGCCGAGGAGCCCGAGGACGAGTCCTCCGGCAACGTGGACGAGGAATCGGTCGGCCGCACCGACGACCCGGTGCGGATGTACCTGCGCGAGATGGGCAGCGTCGAGCTCCTCTCGCGCGAAGGCGAGATCGCCATCGCCAAGCGCATCGAGGCCGGGCGCGACATGATGATCGGGGGCCTGTGCGAAAGCCCCCTCACCTTCAAGGCGATCGTCCGCTGGCACGACGCGGTCAAGGAAGGCCGCATGCTGCTGCGCGACGTGATCGACCTCGAGGCCACCGCCGGCGCCAACAACCCCGACGCCGTCCCGGCGGCCGACGAGGAGATCGAGGAGGGCGAGGACGGCGAAGGTCTCGGCCTGTCGCTCTCGGCGCTCGAGGAGAAGCTGAAGCCCGAGGCGCTCAAGGCCTTCGAGGAGATCCAGGCGCTGCACGCCAAGCTCGAGAAGCTCGCCGCCCGCCGGATGGAGGCCTACACCGCCGGCGGCGAGCTCGCCACGCGCAGCGAGAAGAACTACGCCAAGCAGCGCCAGGAGCTGGTGGCGCTGGTGGAGAAGGTGCATCTCCACAACAACCGGATCGAGGAGCTGGTCGATCAGCTCAAGTCCCTCAACCGCCGCCTGACCCAGCTCGAGGGCCAGGTGCTGCGCCTGGCCGAGGCGCACAAGGTCAAGCGGGAGGAGTTCCTGAAGCAGTGGCAGGGCCACGAACTCGACCCCGCCTGGTTCGACCGCATCGCCGCCCTGCCCGGGAAGCACTGGAAGGCCTTCGCCGAGAAGGCGCGCGCCGACGTGGAGGCGGTGCGGGCCGAGATCGCCAAGGTGGCGGCCGAGGCCGGGCTGCCCGTCGGCGAGTTCAAGCGCGTCTACGCGACCGTCTCCAAGGGCGAGCGCGACATGACGCAGGCGAAGAAGGAGATGATCGAGGCGAACCTGCGCCTCGTGATCTCGATCGCCAAGAAGTACACCAACCGCGGCCTGCAGTTCCTGGACCTGATCCAGGAGGGCAACATCGGCCTGATGAAGGCGGTGGACAAGTTCGAGTACCGCCGCGGCTACAAGTTCTCGACCTACGCGACGTGGTGGATCCGCCAGGCGATCACCCGCTCGATCGCCGACCAGGCGCGCACCATACGCATCCCGGTCCACATGATCGAGACGATCAACAAGCTCGTGCGCACCTCCCGCCAGATGCTGCACGAGATCGGGCGCGAGCCGCAGCCCGAGGAGCTTGCCGCCAAGCTCGGCATGCCGCTCGAGAAGGTGCGCAAGGTGCTGAAGATCGCGAAGGAGCCGATCAGCCTGGAGACGCCGATCGGCGACGAGGAGGACAGCCACCTCGGCGACTTCATCGAGGACAAGAACGCGGTCAACCCGCTCGAGGCCGCGACCCAGTCCAACCTGCGCGAGGCGACGACGCGCGTGCTCGCCACCCTCACCCCGCGCGAGGAGCGCGTGCTGCGCATGCGCTTCGGCATCGGCATGAACACCGACCACACCCTCGAGGAGGTCGGGCAGCAGTTCAACGTGACGCGCGAGCGCATCCGCCAGATCGAGGCCAAGGCGCTGCGCAAGCTCAAGCACCCGACGCGCAGCCGCAAGCTCCGCAGCTTCCTCGACAACTGAGGCCATCCGGGTGAGCGCGGCGGAGGCGGCCGATACGACGGTGGCGGTGGCGGTGGACGTCACCTTCCTGCGCATGGACTCGCCGCCCGCCGATCCGCCGCGCCTCCTGCCCCCGGATTGCACGGTGGTCGCCGCCACCCGCTGCAGCGTCCCCTTCTACCGCTACCTGTACGACACGGTGGGCGGCCCCTGGCTGTGGTGGCTCCGGCGCACCATGAGCGATGCCGAACTCGCCCGCCTTCTCGCCCAGCCCTCGATCGCGATCCGCGTGCTCTACCGCCACGGCGAGCCGGCCGGCTTCTACGAACTCGAGGCGCGGAGCGACCGCAGCGTGAACCTTTCCTATTTCGGCCTGATGCCCTGGGCGATCGGCCAGGGGCTCGGCCGCGCCTTCCTCCGCCATGCGGTGGACACCGCCTGGCAGGCCGGGGCGGAGGCGGTCACGGTCAACACCTGCACGGCCGACCACCCGCGCGCCCTGCCGAACTACCTGCTCGCCGGTTTCCGCAAGCTCCGCACCCTGCGCGAGGTGTGGCCGATCCCGTTCCGCCTCGGCCTGCCGATCCCGCCGCACCTGCGCGCAAGCGCCTGAGCGGCGGTTCCGTCCGCGCGATCCCGGGCATCCCGAAGACGCGCAAGCCCGAACGCCGCGCGCCGGGGGCCGGCGCCACCGGGCCTTGGAAAACGACGGGCGGCGGCCGCCGTGCGGGCCTGACCCCGGGGACGCGGCGGCCGACGCCCTCAGATCCCGAGACGGCTCACCCCGCCCAGTACAGCCGCGTCGGGTTGTCCACCAGGACCTTCCGGCGCAGCGTCTCGTCGTCGGTGATCTCCGCCAGCAGGTCCACAAGGTCCCCGTCGTTCGGCATGTCGCCCGAGATGTTCGGATGCGGCCAGTCGGTGCCCCATAGCACCCGGTCCGGCGCCGCGGCGAGCAACGCCCGCGCGAAGGGCACCGCATCGCGGAACGGCGCGCCGGCCGAGGAGACGCGCTCCGCGCCGCAGATCTTCACCCAGGCAAGCGGGTTCTTCATCAGCTCCAATAGGCGCCGGAACGGCGGCTGATCCAGCCCGTCCTTCGCGCGCACGCGTCCCATGTGGTCGATCACGAAGGGGATGCGCAGCGCCGCGATGCGCGGCGCATGTTCCAGGATGTCGGCCGCGTCGAGGTGCAGCACGACGTGCCAGCCGAGGCGCTCGATGCGCGCCACCACCCGGTCGAACACCTCGAGATCCGGCGTGCCGCCGAGGTGCCTGACGAAGTTGAACCGCACCCCGCGGATGCCGCCCGCGTGGAGGGACTCGAGCTCGCCGTCGGTGATGTCGCCCCGCACCACCGCGACACCGCGATAGGCGCCGCCCGAGCGCGCGATGGCATCGAGCGTCACCGCCATGTCCGTGCCGTGGCAGGAAGCGTGGACGATCACCGCCCGCTCGATGCCGAGGATGCGGTGCAGCTTCTGCAGCCCCTCGAACGGCGCGTCGGGCGGCGTGTAGGCGCGGTCCGGCGCGTAGGGGAAGCGGTCGGCCGGGCCGAACACGTGGCAGTGGGCGTCGCAGGCGCCGGGAGGCGGGCGCCAGCGCGGCGTGCGGGTGTTCGGGTCGGGGCCCTTGCAGGTCGGGATCGGGCGGCTCATTGGCGGGGAATCCCTGCGCGCGTCACCACCTCCGTCCAGCGCGCGATGTCCGCCGCAAGAAGCTGCCCGAGCGCCTCCGGCGTGGAGCCGCGCGGCTCGACCCCGACGCGCGTCAGCGCCTGCCGCACCTCCTCCATCGCCAGCACGGCGTTGATCTCGGCGTTGAGGCGCGTGACGACCTCCGCCGGCGTGCCGGCGCGCGCGACGACGGCGTTCCACGACGTCACGTCGTAGTCGGGCACGCCGGCCTCCATCAGCGTCGGCACGTTCGGCAGGTTGGCCGCGCGCGTGGCGGAGGTTACGGCGACGCACTTCACCGCCCCGCTCTCGATCTGCCCCCAGATCGGCCCGGTGATCTCGAACGCCACGTCCACGTCGCCGCGCAGCAGCGCGGTGATGAGCTGCGGCGTCTGCGGGAAGGCGACGATCTCGGCCTGCACCCCGGCGCGGATCTTGAACAGCTCGGCCGAGAGGTTCTGCGTGGAGCCGGCGGTGATGGTGCCGATGTTCACCCGCCCCGGGTTAGCGCGCATCCGCGCGATCACCGCGCCGATGTCCTGCGCCGGGCCGTTCGGGCTGACCAGCACGCCGATGGCGAAGGCGCCGAGCAGCCCGACCGGCGCGAAATCCCGCAGCGGATCGTAGGGAAGCTCGCGGAACAGCGCGCGGGAGACGGCGGTGCCGTTGGTTGCCATCATCAGCGTGTGGCCGTCGGGCGGCGCCTGCAGGAAGGCCTGCGCGGCGGGAATGCCGCCGGCGCCGGGGCGGTTCTCCACCACCACCGGCTGGCCGAGCCGCGCCGGCAGCTGCTGCGCGACGGTGCGCATCGTGAGGTCTGCCACGCCGCCCGCGCCGAACGGCACGATGATGCGGATCGGCCGCGAGGGCCAGGCCTGCGCGGGTGCGGGGCGCGGCAGCAGGGGCAGCGATGCCGCGGCGGCAAGAAGGGTTCGGCGGTTCATGCGGGTCCTCCCGGGTGTTGTGGAACGATCAGCGCGCCCTCGGCGCGCAGCGTGCCGATCTCCTCCGGCGCGAAGCCTGCCTCGGCCAGCAGCGCCGGGCCGTCCGCCCCGAGCCGGGGCGCGTCGGCAGCGGGCGGGGCCATGCCGCCCGAGAAGCGGTTGGCCGGCCCGATGCGGAACACCGGCCCCTCGGTCGGGTGCTCCGCCTCCTGCACGAGGCCGCTTGCGCGCAGCTGCGGGTCGTGCAGCAGGTCCTCGATGCGGTTGTAGGGCATCGCCGGCACGTCGGCGGCGGCGAAGATGGCGAGCCATTCGGCGGTGGTGCGCGCCTTCAGCGCCTCGGCTCGCAGCGCGAAGTAGCGGGCGGTGTTGGCGGTGCGCGCGGCGACGGTGGCGAAGTCCGGGTCGGTCTTGAGTTCCGGCCGGCCGATGGCGTCGAAGAAGGCGTGCGCCTGCGCGTCCGTGTTCGCCGAGAGGCAGATGTAGCCGTCGGCGGTGGCGATCGGCTTCGCGTCCGGGCTCAGCACGCGCAGATCCCCGGGCGGGGCGAGGGCGGGGCGGAAGGTGGAGGGGCCGAGATGCTCCATCAGTACGAAGGCCGCCATGTTCTCGAACATCGGCACCTCGATCGCCTCGCCGCGTCCGGTCTTCTCGCGGCGATAGAGGGCGAAGCCGACCGCCTGCGCGGCGATCAGGCCGCAGACATGATCGGCGATCAGCATGGGCACGTAGCGCGGCTCTCCGGTCGAGGCCTCGAAGCAGCCGGCGACGCCGGAAACACCCTGGATCACCGTGTCGTAGGCGGGCTTGCCCTCGTAGGGGCCGCCGCTCGCGAAGCCGACGATGCTGCAGTGGATCAGCCGCGGCAGCGCCGCCGTCAGCGTCGCGGCATCCACGCCGAGCCGCGCCTGCGCGTCGGGGCGCATGTTGGTGAGCAGCACATCCGCGCCCTCGGCGAGACGCCGCAGCGCGGCGCGCGCGGCGGGCTTCTTGAGATCGAGGCAGATCGAGCGCTTGCCCCGGTTGAAGTTGAGGAACTTGCCGCTCATCCCCGGGGTGCGGGACTTGCCGCCGAGGTTGCGCAGGAGGTCGCCGTCGGGGCTTTCCACCTTGATCACCTCGGCGCCGTGCTCCGCCAGCGCGCCGGTCGCGACGGGGCCGACCACGACCGAGGAGAGGTCGAGCACCCGCACGCCGGACAGCGGCCCGCTCATCGCGCGAACTCCGCCTCGACGCGGAGCGCGAGTGCGCCGGCATCATCCTCCGCCCACAGCAGCGCGCGTCCGGCCTCGTCGGAGGCGCCGCCGCAGAGCGAGAGCGGCCGCCCGCAGAACAGCGGCGCGACGGTGCGCGCGGCGAAGGCGGCGATGGCCTTGCCGGTCCGCCGCGAGGCCGCTTCGAGCAGCAGCAGCGTGGACAGCCCCCCGTTCACCACCAGCGCCGGGTAGCCCTCCGTGCCGCGGGCGTAGTCGGCGTCGTAGTGGATGCGGTGGCCGTTGAAGCAGATGGCGGAGTAGCGGAACAGCAGCACGGCGTCGGGCGTGCACGCCTCGCGCCAGGCGGGCGGCGGCATCGGCTCGGGCGGGCGCGGCGCAACGCTGCCGCCGCCGGCCTCGCGGTAGACGATGTCCTGCACTTCCGTCATCGCCGGGCCGTCCGGTCCGACGGTCGCGTGCCGCACCGTCACGAACACGAGGCGGCCGCTGCGGCCCTGCTTCTCCTCGATCTTCTCGATCGTGCTCGTGCGCGAGAACTCCTGGCCGATCCGCGCCGGGGCGTGGAACGCCACGCGCCGCCCGGCCAGCATGCGCCGCGGCAGCGGGACCGGCGGCAGGAACTCGCCCTTCGCCGGATGGCCATCGGGGCCGAGCGCGCTCGTCGGCTGCGCGTCGTCGAACAGCAGCGCGGGCAGCCAGTGGGACGGCACCACACCGGCCGGCATCTCCGCGTCCAGCGTCGCCGCCAGCCGCCGCACGAGCGGCGCCGCCAGCGTGTCGGAGATGCTGCGCGAGCGGCCGATCCAGGCCGACAGGTCCGTCATGGCGCCTCGTCCAGCCAGACGAGGCCGGCCTTCGCCAGCGCCTCGCGCATGCCGTAGATGTCGAGGCCGAGTTCCCCGGCGGCGAGGCGCTTGCGCGTCGCCTCCTCCTTCGCCTCGCGCGCCGCCGCGGCGCGGGCCACTGCTTCGGCATCGGCACGCGGCACGACCACGACGCCGTCGTCGTCCGCCGCCACCACGTCGCCCGGGTTCACGAGCGCCCCGGCGCACACCACCGGCACGTTCACGCACCCCGGCGTCGCCTTCACCGTGCCGCGCGGGTTCACCGCCCGCGGCCAGACGGGAAAGCGGATCTCCGTCAGCGCCTTCACGTCGCGGCAGCCGGCGTCGATCACGAGGCCCACCACGCCCCGCGCCTTCAGCGAGGTGGCGAGCAGTTCCCCGAACATGCCGTCGGTGTTGTCGGTCGTGACGGCCACCACCAGCATGTCGCCCGGCCGGCACATCTCCACCGCGACATGCAGCATCCAGTTGTCGCCGGGCTGCGCGAGCACCGTCACCGCCGTGCCGCAGGCCGCGGCACCCGGGTAGATCGGCCGGAGATAGGGCTTCATCAGCCCCGACCGCCCCATCGCCTCGTGGATGGTGGAGACGCCGAAGCGCGACAGCGCGGCCACATGCTCGGCCGGCGCGCGCGGGATGTTGCGGATGGCGACGGGCTTCATGCCAGCTCCTCCAGCACCGTCGGGAACAGCCGCTGGTAGGCCTCCCCATACGTCATCGCCCGGCCGGTGTTGCGGCCGCCCTGCATGCCGCGGTTGAGCGCCACGCGCTCGTAGTAGGCCCAGAGGTGCTTCTGCGCCGGCAGGCATTCGAACGCCTTGCGCTTCGTCTCCCACACCTCGTCGATGTTCAGGATCACGTTGGGCACGAAGCCGCATTGCTCGGGCTGGTGGGGTTCGAACAGGAACACCGGGGGCGCCGCGTAGGCGCGCTTCGGATCCGGCTTGTGGCCGGCGGCCTGGGCGATGATGCGCGCCGTCTGCGCGAAGCGCGTCGCTTCCGGGTGGTCCACGTTGTAGGGGTCGTGCAGCGAGTGGGTCAGCACGAAGGACGGGTTGAGTTCGCGGAACAGGTCCACCGCGCGCTCGAGCATCGCATCCGTGGTGCGGAGCGGGTAGTCGCCGGCGTCGGCGTATTCGATCGAGGCGCCGAGCACCGCCGCCGCCGCGTCGGCCTCCTTCCGCCGCGCCGCCTTCACCTCGGCCAGCGTCGCGCCGGGTTCCTTCCACGCCCACTGGCTTTCGCCGCGCTCGCCGAAGGACAGGCAGTAGATGTGCACCTTCCAGCCGCGCTTGGCGTGCAGCGCGATGGCGCCGCCCGCGCGCCAGACGAAATCGCCCGGATGGGCGGTGATGACGAGGCCGGTCTTGTTCGCGGACATGGCGTCTCCTTCCGTCGGGACCGGCGCGTCCATGCCACCCGACGACCCATGCGACAAGTGAAGGTATCGGCCCTATTGCGCGAAATCGTGCATCAATGCAGCCGCAGCGGGCGCAGCCCGCGGAAGCTGAAACCCGCCTCGGCCATGCAGGCGTTGCGCACGGCCCGGCGCTGCCCCTCGGCGCTGTCCACCCATTCGAAGCGGGCCGGGATGTGCCGGCCCGGGTAGTAGCTGCACACCAGCCGATCCCCCACCTGGCGGCAGACGCGCTCGCCCGGGATCCAGCGCGGCGGCTCCACCATCGTCCAGACCAAGGCGGGCGGCACCTCCCGCGCCGCCCGGGCGGTGCAGAGAGCGAGGGTGCGCTCGGCCTCCTCCTCGGTCGCGCCGGGGCGCTCCCACACCTCGGCGCAGGCGGAGAGGAGGAGAAGCACGGCAAGGGCCCGCAGGGCTCTCATGCGCGCAAGGCTAGCACGGCAAGGGCGGCGGGTTTGTGGCCTTCCTCGGCGGGCGCGGCGCCCGGCAGCGCGCCGCCCCTCACATCTGCCCCGGCAGCCACAGCGCCAGCGCCGGGAACAGCACGAGCAGCAGCACCAGCACCGCGTCCGCCACCAGGAAGGGGAAGGCGGCGGCCACCACCTGGCCGAGCTTCGTCCCCGCCGGCGCCATGCCCTTCACGATGAACAGCAGCAGGCCGAAGGGTGGCGTCGTCAGGCTCATCTCCATCGCCATCAGGAAGATGATGCCGAACCACACCGGATCGAAGCCGAGCGAGGTGGCGAGCGGGAACAGCACCGGCACCGCGATCAGCATCATGGACACCTGGTCCATGAACATGCCGAGCACGAGCAGCACGAGGAACATGAACAGCAGGAGCACGTAGCGGTCGCTCGACAGCCCTGTCGCCCAGGAGAGGAACCCGGCCGACGCCCCGCTGAAGGCGAGGAGTTGGCTGAACACAGCCGAGCCCACCAGGATGAAGAAGAGCGAACCGGAGACGACGACGGTGGAAGTCAGCGATTTCCGGATCGCCTCCGCGCTCAGGCTGCGATAGGCCGCCGCCAGCGCCACCACCGCCACCACACCGAAGGCGGCCGACTCCGTCGGCGTCGCCAGGCCGCCGACGATCATGCCGACGACGACGACGATGATCGCCAGCATCGGGATGATGTTGACGGCGACGGTCCTGAGCTTCTCGGCCCGCGCAACCCGCTCCGGCTCATAGGCCGGGGCGGCGGAGGGATCGAGCAGCACCTGGATGCCGATCACCGCGGCATAGAGCAGCGCCAGCACGAAGCCGGGGACCACCCCGGCAAGAAGCAGCTTGCCCACATCCACCTGCGCGACCGAGCCGAGCAGCACGATCAGCGCCGACGGCGGGATGAGGATGGCGAGCCCGCCGGTGCCGAGGATCGGCCCGAGCGACATGTGCGGCTTGTAGCCGCGCTTCTGCATCTCGGGCACGAGCAGGGAGCCGAGCATGGCGGCGTTCGCAAGGCTCGATCCGGTCAGCGTGGAGAAGCCGGTGCCGCCGATGACGGTAAGGAACGAGAGACGCCCCGGCAGCCGCCCGAGCATCTGGTCCAGCGCCGCGAACATCCGGTGCGCGAGGCCGGTGTGGAAGAACAGCGCCCCCATCAGCAGGAACAGCGGCACCGGGGCGAGGATGTAGGAGGTGAGCAGGTCGGTCGCGTTGTCTACCACCTGCAGCACGCCGTCGAAGCCGCGCATGACGAGGAAGGCGGCGACCATGTTGACGATCAGGAAGGCGATCGCCACCGGCACGCCGAGCATCATCAGCCCGACGATGCCGCCGATGAACAGCCCGAGGGTGAGCGCCCAGTCGCCGCTCACAGGATCGTCTCGGTGCCGCGGGCGGTGTAGAAGCTGTGCCGCGAGAGGAGGAAGCGCAGGAACTCTACGGCGCAGAGCAGGCAGCCCGCGGCGATCGGCGCCGGCAGCAGCCAGGACGGCAGGTCTATCCCGCGCAGGTCGAGCGTGCCGCTCGCGAGCTTCTCGGCCGTCAGCAGCCATGCGGCATAGCCGAGCACGCCGCAGGTGAGGGCGGCGGCAAGGTAGATCGCCTTCTCGAGCAGCAGCCGCGGCCAGCCGGAGAGCGCGCCGATCACCGTCTCCACCACGATGTGCTGCCCCTCGCGCACGAGGCGCGGCGCCGACAGCATGGCGAGATAGAGCAGCGAATACTCGACAAGCCCGATCGTCGCCGCCGGCGGCCGGAACCCGGCGATACGGAGCGACACGTCCACGACGATCAGCACCAGCATGGCAGCGGCGCAGAGGATCGCCCCCCACCACGCGGCAGTCACAAGCGCGTCGTAGCCGCGCCAGAGCCAGCGGAGCGCGGCCATCTCAGGTCGCCGCGCGCTGCCGGCTCGCCATCCCCGTCACGCCGACAGCCGCGCTTCGTCGAACACGAGGCTCCGCAGCCGCTGGTAGGTGTCGGGCGCCCGGCTCTCCATGCGCTGCCAAGGGAAGGAGAAGGCGAGCGCGCGGTAGCGCCGGGCCGCCTCGCCCTCGAGCGTCATGATCTGCATGCCCGCGGCGCGCAGCGCCTCGAACTCGCGGTCACGGTGGCCGAGGATGAACTGCGCCGCCTCCACCTCCCAGCGGATCGCCTCCTCCTCCAGGATCTGCTTCGCCTCGGCCGGCAGGCGGTTCCACGCGTCGCGGTTGATGATGGCCGGGGTGTTGCCGCGGTAGTAGTCGGGGTCGAGCCGCCAGCGCGCCACCGGCTCGAGCCCGAGGCCGGCGAGGCCGTAGTTCGGGTAGCCGAAGCCCTGGATCACGCCGCGGTCCATCGAGGGGCGTATCTCGCCGAGCGCCATCGCCACCGGCGTCGCCCCGAGCGCGGCCTGGAAATCCCGGAAGGTCGGCGTGGTGAACATGCGGATGCCGGTCAGGTCCACGCCGTTCGGTCCGGGCGGCGGGCGGTTGGCGAAATACATGTGGAACGCCACCACCGTGTCGAACCAGCCGAGGATCTTGGCGTTCAGCTTGCGGCCCCAGATCTCGTCCATGAAGGCGATGGCGCCGTTCTGGCGCATCTCCTGGATCGGGCGGTTGGAGCCGAGCATGGCGTCCACCTCCGGCACCTCGCCGGCGTAGAAGGCCCCGGGCGAGTGCACGATGTCCACGAGGCCGCGCTGCAGCGAGGCGGCCTGCCGGGGCGAGGGCGTCACCTCCGGCCCGCCGAGATACTGGATGCGCACGATGCCGCGGCCGCGCGCGTTCACCCGTTCCATGTAGTTGCCGAACACCTGCGCGATGGCGGTCGCCATCGGCACGGCGGTGATGGCGCGCAGCACCGTCTCGGCGCGGGCGGGATTGCCGATGAACGGGGCGGCGAGGCCTGCCGCCAGAACGGTCCGGCGCTTCATCATGCGTGTCGTCTCCCTCTCTGTCCGGTCAGGCCGCGGCGGCGCGCGTCTCGCCGAGCGGCTTCAGCTTCGGCATCACGTGCCTCGCGAAGCGTTCGAGGTTCGCCATCGTCATGTCGTGCGGCAGCGTGCCGAACTGCAGCATCACCAGAAGCTGGCGGAAGCCCATCGTCTCGTGGTGCTTGGCCAGCGCGGCCGCCACCGTCTCGGACCCGCCGCAGATGAACATGCCGGCGGCGATCATGCCGTCCATGTCGTTGCCGTCCGACAGCACGGACTGGCGCTTGGCCGCGAAGATCCCACGCATCGAGGCGAGCGAGGTGTAGCCCGGCGGCAGCAGCATCTCGTTCGTCATGCGCAGGAAGCGCCTGCGGAACGCCTCGATGTGCGGGCGCGCCTCGCGCCGTGCGGACTCGTCGTCCGTGCCGACATAGACGGGCACGGCCCATCCCAGCTGGTCGTCCTTCGCCTCGTAGCCGTAGCCGCGCGCCACCTCGCGGTAGAGCGCGAGGTATTTCGCCACCGCCGAGGCCGGGCTGAAGGTCTGCAGGTAGGTGTAGCGGCGGTCGGGGTGCGCGGCCCAGTCGATCGTCTCGCGCGAGCCCTGGGAGGGGATCCAGATCGGCGGATGCGGCTTCTGGTAGGGCCTCGGCCAGAGGTTCACGTAGCGCACGTCGTAGTACCTGCCCTCGAAGCTCGTCGGCCCCGGCTGCGTCCAGGCCTGGACGATCAGGTCATGCGCCTCGTGGAAGCGGTCGTGGCTTTCGGTCGGGTTGCGGCCGAAGCTGTGGTATTCCGCGCCGATCCCGCGCACGAAGCCGCTGATCAGCCGCCCGCGCGTGATCACGTCGATCATCGCGTGTTCTTCCGCAAGCGTCAGCGGATGGTTCCGCAGGGGCAGCGCCGAGCCGAGGATCGCGATCTTCGCGTTCCTCGTCCGCCGCGCCAGCGCCGAGGCGATGACGATCGGCGAGGGCATCAGCCCGTAGGCCGTCTGGTGGTGCTCGTTCACGCCGATGCCGTCGAAGCCGAGCGCGTCGGCGGCTTCGAGCTCGTCCATGTAGGCGTTGTAGAGATCGGCGCCGGTCGCGGGGTCGAAGTGGCGGTTCGGCAGCGTCACCCAGGCGGAGTCATGCTCCGTCTCGGTCGCGGGATCGAGGGCGGCATAGGGCATCAGGTGGAAGAAGAAGATCCGCATGGGGCTCAATGCTCCGCGATGAAGCCGGCGACGGCGGCGACCCACGCATCCATCCGCTCGATCTGCGGCAGATGGCCGCAGTCCGGGATCAGCCGCAGCACGGCGCCCGGGATCAGCCGCGCGATCTCCTCGCCATGGCCCGGCGGCAGCAGCCGGTCCTCCGCGCCCCACAGCAGCTGCGTCGGCACGCGGATGCGGTGCAGCCACTTCTTCAGCTTCGGGTTGTGCAGCCGCGGTTCCCACGCGACACGGGCGAAGGCGTAGCGGTTCTTGAGATCGATCTCCGCCTGCTCGGGCGTGGGCTCGCGCGCGATCGCGGCCTCCGCAAGGGCCTGGTCATGCAGAACGGCGCGGAACTGCTGCGCGCGGTTCCACAGGAAGGGATCGCCGGTCGGCACGCCCTTCGCGCGCACGCCGGCGGAGCAGGAGAGGGTGAGCGAGCGCATACGCGGGAAGCCGCGCACGGCGGCCTCCATCGCGATCCAGCCGCCGAGCGAGGAGCCGACGACATGCACGTCCCGGAGGTCCAGCGCCTCGGCGAACTCCAGCACGTAATAGGCGAGATCCTCGATCGACTCGAGCCATTCCGGTGTAGCGGAGCGGCCGAAGCCCGGGTGTTCCGGCACGACGAGGTCGTGCCCTTCGGCAAGCCGTTCCATGAAGGGCGCCCAGTCGAAGGCGCCGCCGGCGCCGTGCAGATAAAGCAGCGTGGGCCCCGCGCCTGTCCGTCGGTAGGCCACCTCGCAGCCGTTGATCGCAACCGTCGCCGGTTCCGGAACGCCCATCGCCGCCCTTCCGATCCGCCCCCGGCAACCCTTTTCGGCCATTGGTCCGGACAAATCAAGCGCGGCGTGCCGCCGGGCGCTATCCCGCGAAGGGGTCGCGCATCATGATGGTGTCGTCGCGCTCCGGGCTGGTCGAGAGCAGCACCACCGGCGCCTCCACCAGCTCCTCGATGCGCTTGACGTATTTCACCGCCTGCGCCGGCAGCTCGGCCCAGGAGCGCGCGCCGCGCGTCGAGTCCGACCAGCCTTCCATCGTCTCGTACACCGGCCGCGCCGCCGCCTGCGCCGCGGGCGATGCCGGCAGCCGCCGCAGCACCGCGCCGTTCAGCCGGTAGCCCGTGCAGATCTTCAGCTCGCGGAAGCCGTCGAGCACGTCGAGCTTGGTGAGCACGAGGCCCTGCACGCCGCCGATCTTCACCGCCTGGCGCACCATCGCCGCGTCGAACCAGCCGCAGCGGCGGGGGCGGCCGGTGACGGTGCCGAGCTCGTGCCCCCGCCGGCCGATCTCGCGCCCCGTCTCGTCGTCGAGCTCGGTCGGGAAGGGGCCGGAGCCGACGCGCGTCGTGTAGGCCTTGGCGATGCCGAGCACCATGCCGATCGCCTCCGGCCCCACCCCGGCCCCGGCCGCCGCATTGCCCGCCACGGTGTTGGAGGAGGTGACGAAGGGGTAGGTGCCGTGGTCCACGTCCAGCATCACCGCCTGCGCGCCCTCGAACAGGATCCGCTTGCCGGCGGCGCGGGCCTCGGCCAGCAGCTCCCACACCGGCTCGGCGTAGGGCAGGAGCTGCGGCGCGAGGTCGAGCAGGCGGGCGAGCAGCGGCTCCTTGCGGAAGGTCTCGGCGCCGAAGCCGGCGAGCAGCGTGTTGTGGTGCCGCAGCAGCTCATCCAGCTTGGCAGAGAGCGTGTCGGGCTCCGCCAGGTCGGCGAGGCGGATGGCGCGGCGCGCCACCTTGTCCTCGTAGGCCGGGCCGATGCCGCGGCCTGTCGTGCCGATCGCCCCACCGCCGCGCGCCGCCTCGCGCGCGCGGTCGAGCGCGGGGTGCAGCGGCAGGATCAGCGGCACGTTCTCGGCGATCCGCAGGTTGTGCGGCCCGACATCGAGGCCCTGCGAGCGCACGCGCGCGATCTCGGACAGCAGCGCTTCCGGATCGAGCACGACGCCGTTGCCGATCACGCCCGTCTTGCCGCGCACGAGGCCCGAGGGCAGCAGCGAGAGCTTGTAGGTCTCCCCGCCCACCACCAGCGTATGCCCCGCGTTGTGCCCGCCCTGGAAGCGCACCACGATGTCGGCGCGGGAGGCGAGCCAGTCCACGACCTTGCCCTTTCCCTCGTCGCCCCATTGGGTGCCGATCACGCAGACATTGGCCATCGCTCAGTCGCTCTCCGGCAGATCGGT
>JANWXJ010000016.1 GCA_025055335.1 Acetobacteraceae bacterium | reverse complement strand
TCGGGCCGTCGCCGTCACCGGTGGCCAGCGCGGTGATCTGCGGCAAGGCCGGGGTGTCGAGACCTGCATCCCCTGCCCCCGGAGCGGGCACGACGACAGACGAGACGAGGGCCCTTCGGCGGATGCCGGAGAAGGGCCCGGGTGCGGCCTTCCTGCCCAAGATGGCCGGCTTTGCCGGCCGGAGGCTGACGCAGCGGGAGGTGGGCGAGCCGACCGGCACCAACCCCTGGCGGGCGCACTCGGGGCCGGCTGGCGCAGCGCAACCGCCAACCGGAGCATGACTGGCAGCCCGGGCCGGCACCGTCGCGCAGCCCATCCCCAAGCCCGGAAGGGGCAGCTGCCGCCCGGCCTTCCCGCAGCCTCGGCGGATGGCCGGGAAGGTGCCCGCCGCCGTGGTCGAGGAAGCCTGCGTGCCTGGGATCTCCACCCGCTCCGTGGACGGCCCGGCCCGCGCCATGGGCATGGAGGGGGGCGCGAAAGAGCGAGATCGGCCGGCCCTGCGCCGGGATCGACGAGCGCCTTCGCGACTTGCTCAGGCGCCCGATCGAGGCGGACTGGCCCCGCCTCCGGCCCGACGCCACCTGCGCGAGGCTCCGCGAGGCCGGGCGAAACGTCCCCGTCGCGGCCGCCATCGCCGCCGGCGTCGACGCCGACGGGCGGCGCGGGGCGCTCGGCATGGCCGCCGTGCCTCGGAGGCCGAGACCTTCCCGCTCGACGTCCTGCGCAGCCTCGCCCGCCGCGGCCTGCGCGGGGGCAAGCTCGTCGTCTCCGACTCCCGTGAGGGCCTCAAGGCCGCCGTGGCGAAGGCGTGCCGGGCCACCTGGCAGCGCTGCCGCGTCCGACCCACCGACGCATGCGCAACGCCGTCGCCCATGCCGGCAAGACCCTGCGCCGCATCGTCGCCGCCCGGATCGGCGCCGCCTCGGCCCAGGAGGACGCCGCCACCGCGCAGGCCCAGCGGCGCACCCTCGCCGACCGACTCCGCCCCAGGGCGCCGAAGCTCGCCACCATGTTGGACGAGGCCGAGGGCGATGTCCTCGCCTGCATGGACTTCCCCTGCGAGCATCGGGCGAAGCGGCACAGCACCAGTCCGATCGAGCGCCGCAAGGGCGAGATCAAGCGACGCACCGATGTCCTCGGCATATTTCCCACCGAGGCCGCCATCTCAAGGCTGACCGGCGCCATCCTCCCCGAGCAGTCCGACGGATGGGCCATCCAGCGTGCCCGCGACATGACGCTGGAAACCATCGGCGCCGTCAGCGACATGACACCGGTCAGCCTGCCCGCCGTGGCCGCCTGACCCGGCGGCTCAACTCGCCAGGGGGCGGCACTCCTACACCACGTGGTGGGACATGATCGGCGCCAGCACGCAGGCCCTGCCCATCGCCCAGCACCCGACCGCCGGGCAGCAGGCCGACCGGTCACACCACGACGCGGTGATGGAAGCGGGCGACGGCGGCCCCGCCATCATCCTCGCCGACAAGGGCTGAGGTCGCGACCCGATGCGGCGGGACCAGCGCGGCCGGGGCGCCCCGCCGGACATCCCGACCACGCGGAACCGCCAAATCCGGCACAGCCGCAGCGCTCCGCGCCACACGCCGCGCAGCCAAGTCGGGCGCTTCATCCCTCGCCCGCCCGAGGAACAGCCGCCGAATCGCCACCCGACACGGCGGGAGCACCGGCAGTTCCCTCGGCTTGGCCGCGCTCGCCTCCGGCCGCCTGTGGAGCGGATTTCTCCTCGCCGCATCAGGGCTGCAATCCGGGACGTGGTGGAGCTGAGGGGAATCGAACCCCTGACCTCCTCATTGCGAACGAGGCGCTCTCCCAACTGAGCTACAGCCCCGGCCTGGCGGAGGCGGCCTTATCGCCTCGCGCCCCGCGCCCGTCAAGTACCCCGCCCGGCGTTTCCCGTGGCGGCGAAAGCCGTTAGGCTTCGGCGTGCAACGCCAGTCCCGGACGCTCCCGCCGCATGCTGCTCGACGCCCTGTTCTACATCCTGTCCGCGCTGCTCGACCTGTTCTGGTGGGCGGTGGTCCTGGCGGTGGTCATGAACCTGCTCGTGGCGTTCCAGGTGCTGGACACGCGCAACCGCTTCGTCTGGACGGTCGGAGACTTCCTCCACCGCGTCACCGAGCCCGCGCTGCGTCCGATCCGCCGGCGGCTTCCCAATCTCGGCGGCGTGGATCTCTCGCCGCTCGTGCTGCTCATCCTCATCACCGCCGCCGGCATCCTGCTGTATGCGCTGCGCCGCTACATGATGCAGGCGGGCGTGTACTTCTGACGCGGCCGGGCCGATGACGGCGCGCATCCTCGACGGCAAGGCGCTCGCCGCGGGCCTGCGCGCCCGCGTGGCGGAGCGGGCGCGCGCCGCCGGCATCGCACCCGGCCTCCGCTTCATCCGGGTGGGCGAGGATCCGGCCTCGGTCGTCTATGTCCGCAACAAGGACCGCGCCGCCGCCGAGGCCGGCTTCGACAGCGGCACGATCGTGCTCCCCGCCGACGCCACCGAGGCGGCGCTGCTCGCCGAGATCGCCCGCCTGAACACCGACCCGGCGGTGGACGGCATCCTGGTTCAGTTGCCGCTGCCGCCGCAGATCCGCACCCAGGCGGTGCTGGATGCGATCGACCCGGCGAAGGACGTGGACGGCTTCCACCCCGTCAACGCCGGGCTGCTGGCCACCGGCCGCCCGCGCCTCGTGCCCTGCACGCCGCGCGGGGTGATGCATCTGCTGGCCGAGGCGGGCGTGGCGCTGCCGGGGGCGCGGGTGAAGATCATCGGCCGCTCCGCGATCGTCGGCCGGCCGCTCGCCCAGCTGCTGATCGGCGCCGACGCCACGGTGACGATGCTGCATTCCCGAACGCGGGACCTGCCGGCCGAATGCCGCCGCGCCGAGGTGCTGATCGCCGCCGCCGGCCGCCCCGAGCTGGTGCGCGGGGACTGGCTGAGCGAAGGTGCCGTGGTGATCGATGTCGGCATCAACCGCCTTCCGGACGGCAGGCTGGTCGGTGACGTCGCCTTCGCCGAGGCCGCCCTGCGCGCCTCGGCCATCACGCCGGTTCCCGGCGGCGTCGGGCCCATGACGATCGCCTGCCTGCTCGAGAACACGCTCGACGCCGCCCTGGCGCGGCGGGGGCTGTCATGATTCTGTCGTGGATCGGCGCCGGCGGCTCGGCTAAGCGCCATCGCGTCGCCATCCCGGACCGAGGATCCCACGATGAAGCGCCGTGACGCCCTGGTTCTCGCAAGCGGCCTCGCCGCCCTGCCTTTCTCCGCGGCCCGCGCCCAGGCGCGGCAGGTGGTGGCCTACACCGCTTTCGCCGACGCCATGACAGCCCTCGCCGGCCCCTTCCGCGAGCGGACGGGGATCGAGGTCTCGCAGGTGGCCGCCGGCTCGGGCGAACTGGTGCGGCGGATCCTCGCCGAACGCGCCCGCCCGCTCGCCGACTGCGTGATCTCGGTCGGCGGCGACGCCATCGACGCCAACCCCCAGCTCTTCACCGCCTACACCCCGCGGGAGGACGGGGTGATCCTGCCGCTGCTCAAGGTGAGCCGGAACTGGATCCCCTTCTCCGTCACCATCCCGACGGCGGTGATGGTCAACACCCGCCTCGTGCCGGAGGCCGAGATCCCGACCACTTGGCGCGAGCTTGCCGACCCGAAGTGGCGCGGGCGGATCGCCTTCGCAGGGGCCGACCGCTCGGGCTCTGCGCTGCAGCAGATGATGCAGATCATCCACAATTTCGGCGAGGCCGAGGGCTGGCGGCTGTTCGAGGCGATGCTGCAGAACTTCGTCATCACCGGCTCCTCCGGTGCGGTGCCGCGCGGCGTCGCGCAGGGCGAATACGCGATCGGCCTCACGCTCGAGGATTTCGCGCAGCGCTACATCGTCGGCGGCTCGCCCGCCCGCATCGTCTATCCGCGCGAGGGCATCACCCTTGCCGCCGACGCGATGGCGCTGGTGGCAGGCGGCCCCAACCCCGAGGGGGCGCGGACGCTGCTCGACTTCATCGTCTCGGCGGAGGCCCAGCGCCTGATCGTCGAGCGTTTCGGCCGCCGCCCGATCCGCACCGACGTGGCGGCGCCGGAGGGGCTGCCGCCGGCGAGCGCGCTCCCGGTCAACAACGTGCCGAACGACTGGTCGGTGGCGAACCAGCGCGAGTATCTCGCGCGCTACAACCGCCTCGTGCGGCGGTGAGGGGCGAGGCCCCCGGCCATCTCGCGATCGAGCGCGTCGTCAAGCGCTTCGGCTCCTTCACCGCGCTCGACGGCGTCACCCTCTCCGCCGCGCGCGGGGAGGTGCTGACGCTGCTCGGCCCCTCGGGCTGCGGCAAGACCACGCTTCTCCGCGTCATCGCCGGCTTCCTGCAGCCTGACGCCGGGGCGGTCGCCGTCGGCGGGCGCAGCCTGAACGGCGTGCCGCCCAACGCGCGCAACCTCGGCATGGTGTTCCAGAACTACGCGGTGTTCCCGCATCTGTCGGTGGCGGAGAACGTCGCCTACGGGCTGCGGGCGCGCCGGCTGCCGGCGGGCGAGATCGCGCGGCGGGTGGAGCATGCGCTTCGGCGCGTGCGCCTTTCCGGCCTCGCCGACCGCTACCCGGACGCGCTCTCGGGCGGGCAGAAGCAGCGCGTCGGCCTCGCCCGCGCCATGGTGATCGAGCCCGAACTGCTGCTGATGGACGAGCCGCTGTCGAACCTCGACGCCAAGCTCCGCGTCGAGATGCGGCAGGAGATCCGCCTGATGCAGCGCGAACTCGGCATCACCACGATCTACGTCACGCACGACCAGGAGGAGGCGCTCGCCATCTCCGACCGCATCGCGGTGATGGAGAAGGGGCGCATCCTGCAGGTCGGCAGCCCGCGCGAGATCTACGAGCAGCCGGCGCACGCCTTCGTCGCCGACTTCATCGGCGGTTGCACCTGGTTCGACGGCGTGCTCGGCGGCGGCGTCCTGTCGCTCGCCGCCGGCCCGCGGATCCCCTGCCCCGGCCCGGCGCAACCGGCGCGGCTCGCGCTGCGGTGGGAGGACCTGCGCCTCGCGACGGACGCCGACCCGCCCGAGCATTGCCTCCCGGCGCGCGTCGCCATGGCCTCCTATCTCGGCCACCGCACGCGGCTCAGGCTCGTCCTCGAGCCTTCGGGGGCGGAGCTGCACGCCGACCTGCCGAGCCACGATCCGCTGCCGCCGGAAGGCAGCGTGGCGCGTTTCGCCTTCGATCCCGCCCGCGCGCGGGTGTTCGGCGCGGACGGGACGCGCCTCGCGTGAGCGGCACGCTCGCCCTGCCGCGGCCCGGGCTGCTCGCGCGGCTCGATCCCTGGCCCTGGCTCGGCACCCTCGCCTTCGCCCTCATGCTGGTGTTCGTCGCCTGGCCGCTCGGCGAACTTGCGCTGACGAGCTTCATCGGCCAGGAGAGCGGCCGCTTCGGCTTCGACAACTACGCCGAGTTCTTCGCCTCCTCCTATTTCCGCCGCGCGCTGGTCAACAGCCTGACGGTCGGCGCGCTCGGCACGCTGATCGCGCTCGTGATCGGCGTCCCCCTCGCCCTCGCCTACGCCCGCTACGACTTCCCCGGCCGCGGCGCGATCGAGGTGGCGATCCTGCTCTCCATGCTCTCGCCGCCCTTCGTCGGCGCCTATGCCTGGATCCTGATGTTCGGCCGCTCCGGCTGGGTGACGGAGTTCGCGCGCGGCCTCGGGCTGGAGCTGCCGCCGATCTACGGCACGCTCGGCATCTCTCTGGCATCCGCCTTCGGGCTCTATCCGCTCGTGTTCCTCGTGGTGCGCGGCGGCCTCGCGCGCGTCGAGCGCAGCCTCGAGGAGGCGGCGGCAAGCCTCGGGCGCGGCCGCATCGGCGTGACGCTGACGGTCACGCTGCCGCTCGTGCTTCCCTCGCTCCTCACGGCGGCGCTGCTCGTGTTCCTCGGCGTGGTGTCGGATTTCGGCACGCCGGCGATCCTCGGCGAGGGCGAGCGCTTCCCCGTGCTCGCCACCCTCGCCTTCTCGCTCTACCTCTCCGAGATCGGCGCCGAGCCGGGCATGGCGGCCACCACCTGCATGATCCTGCTCGCGATCGCGCTCGTCCTCGTGCTCGGCGTGCGGTTCCTCTCCGGGCGGCGGTCGGTCGCCTCCGACGCCGGCGGTGGCGGGGGGCTGAAGCGCCTCGGCGGCGCCAAGGGCTCAGCGATGACGGCCGCCGTCGCGGCGCTGGTGCTCGTCGCGAACATGCCGACGATCGTCGTCGTCGTCTCCTCCTTCCTCGAGGTGCGCGGCGTGGTGTTCCAGCCGGCCTTCACGCTGGCGAACTACCACAACGCGCTGGCCGCGATGGGCAACGCGCTGTGGAACAGCTTGGTGCTGGCCGGCGTCGCGCTCGTGCTGATCACGGTGCTCGGCGCCGGGGTCGGCTACTACATCAGCCGGCGGTCGGGCCTGCTGGCGAAGGCGCTCGATCTCCTGATCATGGTGCCCTTCGTCGTGCCCGGCACGGTTCTCGGCATCGGCTACGCCACCGTGTTCAACGAGCCGCCGCTGCTGCTGACCGGCACCTTCACCATCATCGCCGCGGTTTATGTCGTCCGCCGCCTGCCCTACATGACGCGCTCCTGTGCCGCGGTCGTGTACCAGATAGACCGCGGGCTCGAGGACGCGTCGCTCTCGCTCGGCCGCCCGCCGCTTTCGGGGTTCCAGCGGATCGTGCTGCCGCTGATGCAGCCCGGCATCGTGGCGGGGGCGGCGATCGCCTGGGTGGAGGTGTTCTCCGAACTCTCGGCCTCCATCGTGCTCTACACCGGCCCGACGCGCACCCTGCCGATCGCCGCCTACCAGCAGGCCGCGACCGGCGACATCGGCATGGCGGCCGCCTATTCCACCATGCTGGTCGGCATCGCGGCGGTCGGGCTGTTCGTGTTCCTGCTGGCCGCGCGCGGGCGGGGCGAGCGGAGCGTGGGCTGGCTATAGCGGCTCGCGCCCGCGGCCCGCGCGCCAGACAGGATCGGGGTCCCGCCACAGCGACGCATCGTCCACCGCGCGGGCGAGGCCGGCGGCGAGCGCCTCGAGGATGGCCGCGCCCTTCCCGGCGGTTGCCGCGCGCGGATCGCCGCGCACGCCCGTCCTCGGCGCGCGCTCGGCGAAGGAGAGGGCGCGGGCGAACACCTCGCCCGCGGCAACACCCCCCTCGGAGAGGCTGCCGGCGATCCGCTCCGCATGCACGAGCCGCGGCGCGAGATGGAGCAGGAGGGAGGTCTCGGCCTCGCAGGCGTGCTGCACGCCCCCCTGGCGGTCCAGCAGCCGCGCCACCTCGGCGGCGGCGATCCGCCACGGCGAGGCGGCGACGACCGGCATGGCGAACTCGGCCGCGATCTCCCGCGCGGCGAGCGCCACCGCCTCGGTGTTGCCGCCATGGGTGTTGACGAGGAACAGCCGCCGGAAGCCGCAGGCGCGGAGCGAGCGCGCGATGCCGCGCAGCACGGCGAAGAGCGCGGCGTGATCGAGGCTGATCGTGCCGCCGAAGGGGAAATGGTGCTCGGACAGCCCCGTCCAGACCGGCGGCAGCGCGACCGAGGGGCTGGCGGTGCGGTCGGACGCCGCGCGGCAGACGGCATCGCCGATCAGGCTGTCGGTCGCCGTCGGCAGATGCGGCCCGTGCTGCTCGAGCGAGGCCACGGGGCAGAGCACCACGGCGTCCGCCCGCGCCAGATCGCGCAGTTCGGGTGCGGCAAGATCGGCCCAGGCAGGCATCGCTCAGCGCCCCATCGCGAAGAACTGCTCGTTCGGCCGCAGCGCGAAGGCGTTGGCCAGCCGGTTGGACATGGCGAAGAAGGCGGCGATGGCGGCGATGTCCCACGCCTCCTCCTCGTCGAAGCCGGCCGCGGCAAGCGCGGCGTAGTCGGCCTCCGTCACGTTCTCGGCCTCGCGGCTCACCTTCTCGGCGAAGGCGAGCATCGCGGCGTGGCGCGGCGAGAGGTCGGCCTTGCGCCAGTTGGTCGCCACCCGGTCCGCCACCAGCGGATCCTTGGCGCGGATGCGCAGGATCGCCCCATGCGCGACGACGCAGTAGAGGCAGCGGTTCAGCGCCGAGGTGGCCACCACGATCATCTCGCGCTCGGCCTTGGAAAGCCCGCCCGGCCTGTCCATCAGCGCGTCGTGGTAGGCGAGGAACGCGCGGAACTCCTCGGGGCGGCGCGCCAGAAGCAGGAAGATGTTGGGCACGAAGCCCGCCTTCTCCTGCACCGCGAGGATGCGCGCGCGCACATCCTCCGGCAGCTCCGCCAGCTCGGGCGCCGGCCAGCGGGAGACGCCGCTCATGCCTCGAGCCCGACGAGCGAGCGGGCGAACTCGCGCGGATCGAAGGGCCGGAGATCCTCCGCCCTCTCGCCGACGCCGACGGCATGCACCGGCAGCCCGAACTCCTCGGCGAGCGCCACCACCACCCCGCCCTTGGCGCTGCCGTCGAGCTTGGTGACGATCAGCCCCGACACCTCCACCATCTCTCGGAACACCTTCACCTGCTGGATCGCGTTCTGGCCGGTGGTGGCATCGAGCGTCAGCACCACGGCGTGCGGCGCCGTCCCGTCCAGGCGGCGGAGCACGCGGAGGATCTTGCGCAGCTCCTCCATCAGCGCCGTCTTGTTGTGCAGCCGCCCGGCGGTGTCGATCAGCAGGATGCCGGTGCCGTCCTGCTTCGCCCTGCTCAGCGCCTCGTAGGCGAGGCCGGCGGCATCCGCCCCCGGCTTCTGCGGCGCATGCACCGGGCAGCCGGTGCGGCTGCCCCATACCTGCAGCTGCTCGACCGCCGCGGCGCGGAAGGTGTCGCCGGCGGCGAAGGCGACGCGGTGGCCCTCCGCCGTCCACTGCGCGCCGAGCTTGCCGATCGTCGTCGTCTTGCCGGTGCCGTTCACCCCGACCATCAGCACGGTGAAGGGCGCGCGCGAGGGATCGGGCATGAGCGGCTTGGCCACCGGGGCGAGGATGGCGGCGATCTCCTCGGCCAGCGCCTCCCTGATCTCGGCCTCCGTCACGTCGCGGCCGAAGCGGGTGCGCCGGAACCGCTCGACGATCCGGCGCGAGGCGGCCAGCCCGAGATCGGCCGCGATCAGCGTCTCCTCGAGATCCTCGAGAGCGGCCTCGTCCAGCCGGCGCTTCGCGAACAGCGCGCCGAGGCTCTCGCCGAGCCGTGCCGCCGAACGCGCCAGCCCCGCGCGCAGGCGGCCGAAGAAGCCCGGGCGGGCGGCGGGCTCGGGGGCCGTGGTCGCGGGCACGCCCTCGCCCGCCGAAGGGGCGGGCGGCTGGGCCGCGGCCTCCGGCGGCGCAGGGGGAGGGGCGCTTTCCGCCTTGCGGCCGGCGAAGCGGCCGAGCAGGTCCTTGAGCGCCATCGTCACGCCGCCTGCCTGAGCGCGAGCGCCGCCGACAGCCCCTCGCGGTCGAAGGCGTCGGGTGCCACGCGCAGCACCTCGCCGGCCGGGGCCTCGCCCGCGCGCAGGCGGAAGGGGGCGAACTGCGCGGTGTGGCCGCGGGTCGCGGTCTCCATCAGCACCTCCTCCTGCCGGCCGAGGCGGGAGGCGAAGAGCCTTGCCGCCTCCGCCTCGCCGGCGGCGCGGAAGCGGGCCGCCCGCTCGCGCCGCAGCTCCATCGAAAGCTGCGGCATGCGCGCCGCCGGCACGCCGGGCCGCGCCGAGAAGGGGAACACATGCAGGAAGGCAAGCCCCGCCTCGGCGATCAGGTCGAGCGTCGCCCGCACATGCTCCTCCGTCTCGGTCGGGAAGCCGGCGATCAGGTCGGCGCCGAAGGCGATGTCGGGGCGCAGCGCCCGCGCGCGCCGAGCGACCGCCAGCACATCGGCGCGCAAGTGCCGCCGCTTCATGCGCTTGAGGATCAGGTCGTGCCCGTGCTGGACGGATAGATGCAGGTGCGGCATCAGGCGCGGCTCCTCGGCGATGAGCCGCCACAGGTCCTCGTCCATCTCGACCGGATCGAGCGAGGAAAGGCGAAGCCGCGGCAGTTCCGGCACCAGCGCGAGCAGCCGCCGCACCATCTGCCCGAGCGTCGGCCTGCCCGGCAGGTCCGCGCCGTAGGCGGTGATGTCCACGCCCGTCAGCACCACCTCCTTGTGGCCGGCCGCGACCAGCGCGCGAACCTGCTCCACCACCGCCCCCGCCGGCACGCTGCGGGAGGGGCCGCGGCCGTAGGGGATGACGCAGAAGGTGCAGCGGTGGTCGCAGCCCTGCTGCACCTGCACGAAGCCCCGCGCGCGGCCGGCGAAATCGGTGACGAGATGCGCCGCCGCCTCGCGCGCCGCCATCACGTCCGACACGGCGGGCGGCGCGTCGGCGGCCCAGGATCCGGGCTTGAGCTTGTCGGCATTGCCGATCACCCGCGCCACACCGGGCAGGGCGGCCCAGGCCTCCGGGGCGATCTGCGCCGCGCAGCCGGTGACGATGATGCGCGCGCCCGGGTTCTCGCGCGCGGCGCGGCGGATCGCCTGGCGCGCCTGCCGCTCTGCCTCTGCCGTCACGGCGCAGGTGTTGACGATGATGGTCTCCTCCCCCGCGCCGGCGGCGGCGGCAAGCTCCCGCATCGCCGCCGATTCATAGGCGTTCAGGCGGCAGCCGAAGGTGAGGAGGCGCGGGGCGCTCATGCCGCGGCCCCGGGCAGTTCGACCTCTCCGGTGAAGACGGTCGTCGCCGGGCCCGTCATCTCCACATGGCCATCCTCGCGCCAGGAGATCTCGAGATCGCCCCCGGGGAGGGAGACGCGCACGCGCCGCCCCGCAAGTCCGCGCCGCGCCGCGTTCACCGCCGCCGCGCAGGCGCCGGAGCCGCAGGCGAGCGTGAGCCCGGCCCCGCGTTCCCACACGATGAGCCGCAGATGGCCGGGCGAGAGCACCTGCGCGAAGCCGATGTTGGCGCGCTCGGGGAAGATCGGGTCGTGCTCGAGCGAGGGGCCGAGCGAGGCGATGTCGAGCCTGTCGAGTTCCGGCACGAAGAAGGTGGCGTGCGGATTGCCCATCGAGCAGGCCGCCGGGTCGGCCACGGGGCCGCGCGCGAGCGGCAGGTGCAGCGTGTCCGCCGGGGCGGCGAGCGGGATGTCGCGCCAGCCGAAGCGCGGGGGGCCCATGTCGGCCGTCCACAGCCCGCCCGGGGCGCGGCGCACCGGCAACTCGCCCGCGACGGTGCGGATCGTGAGGGAATCCCGCCCCGTCTCGGCGGCGAGGAGTTCGGCGACGCAGCGGGTCGCGTTGCCGCAGGCCCCGGCCTCGGATCCGTCGGGGTTGCGGATGCGCATGAACACATCCGCCCCCTCTGCGGGCTCGAGGCTGATGATCTGGTCGGCGCCGACGCCGCGGTGCCGGTCGGCCAGGAAGCGTGCGGCGGCGGGCGTGAGGCCGAGCGGGCCCGCGCGTTCGTCGAGCACGACGAAGTCGTTGCCGAGGCCGTGCATCTTGCGGAAGCGGATCATCGGCCCGCCATATAGGCCGCCCTGCCGCCGGCCGGAACCCGCGGCCTGAGGGGGCGGGCACGCGGCAGGCCGCGCGGGTCCCGCCGGGCGGCCGCTTGCATCGCCCGCCGCCCCCGCCTATACGGCGGCCTCCCCGCGCCGGCGCCCTGGACAGCCCGGCCGGGCCTGCGTGTCCCCGCCGCATGGTGCGGCCCGGGCCTGCCCGCCCGGCGCAAGGTGGGACGCGCCCCGACCCCGAAGGAGGGCCGAATGTCCAAGCTCAAGACGAAATCGAGCGCGAAGAAGCGCTTCAAGATCACCGCAACCGGCAAGGTGCTCGCCGGGGCGGGCTTCAAGCGCCACATGCTGGCCTGCAAGCGCCCGAAGATGAAGCGCCAGAACCGCGGGATGCACACCCTGTCGGAGATGGACGCGCGCACGGTGAAGCAGTGGCTTCCCTACGGGCTGGACCGGTAAGGAGGGCATGACATGGCACGCGTGAAGCGCGGCGTCACCAAGCACGCCCGTCACAAGAAGGTCCTGAAGCTCGCCAAGGGCTACGTCGGCCGCTCCTCGACCGCCTACCGCCCCGCGCTCGAGCGCGTGGAGAAGGCGCTGCAGTATGCCTACCGCGACAGGCGCAACCGCAAGCGCGATTTCCGGGCCCTCTGGATCCAGCGCATCAACGCCGCGGTGCGCGAGCACGGCCTGACCTATTCCCGCTTCATCGCAGGCATCAAGGCCGCCGGGATCGAGCTCGACCGCAAGATGATGGCCGCCCTGGCCTTCGACGAGCCGGCGGCCTTCGCGGCGCTGGTCGAGAAGGCGAAGGCCGCGGCGCCCGCCGCCGGCTGAGCTTGGCGCGGGGCACGCCCGCGCCGCACCCGCTTCGCAGAGGGCCGCGACCGGCAGCCCGCCGGGCCGCGGCCCTTTGCACGTCACCCGCCCTGGAACGGACGCCATGACCGACGACCTCCGGAGCCTCGAAGCCGAGACGGCAGCCGCCATCGCCGCCGCACCCGACCTGCGCGCGCTCGAGGCGGTGCGCATCGGCGTGCTCGGCAGGAACGGCTCGCTGACGGCGCTGCTCAAGGCCCTCGGCGCCGTCCCGGCCGAGCAGCGGCGCGAGCGCGGCGCCGCGCTGAACGCGGCGAAGGCGGCGATCGAGGCGGCGCTTGAGGCGCGGCGCACGGAGCTGGAGGCGGCAGCGCTCGAGGCGCGGCTTGCCGCCGAGCGGATCGACATCACCCTCCCCCCCCGCCCGGCCGCCCCCGGCACGGCGGCCGACGGCTCGATCCACCCGATCAGCCGCACCATGGAGGAGCTGACGGCGATCTTCGGCGCCATGGGCTTCACCGTCGCCGAAGGCCCGGACATCGAGAGCGACTGGCACAATTTCGGCGCCCTCAACATCCCCGACCACCACCCCGCGCGGCAGGACCACGACACCTTCTACCTGCCCGGGCCGGACGGCCGCCGCCCGGTGCTCCGCACCCACACGAGCCCGGTGCAGATCCGCACCATGCTGACGCAGCCGCCGCCGATCCGCGTGATCGTGCCGGGCCGCACCTTCCGCGCCGACCACGACGCGACGCACAGCCCGATGTTCCACCAGGTCGAGGGGCTGGTGATCGGGCGCGACATCACCCTCGGCCACCTCAAGGGCTGCCTGATCGACTTCCTGCGCGCCTTCTTCGGCATCCGCGACCTGCCGGTGCGCTTCCGCTCCTCCTACTTCCCGTTCACCGAACCCTCGATGGAGGTGGACATCGGCTGGAACCGCCGCAGCGGCGAACTCGGCGCGGGCGGCGACTGGCTCGAGATCCTCGGCTCCGGCATGGTGCACCCGAAGGTGCTGGCGAATTGCGGCCTCGATCCGCGCGAGTGGCAGGGCTTCGCCTTCGGCATGGGGATCGAGCGGATCACCATGCTGAAGCACGGCATCCCCGATCTGCGGCCGTTCTACGAGAGCGATGTGCGCTGGCTCGCCCACACCGGCTCCGACCCGCTGTCGCCGGCCAGCCTGCACGGAGGCGTGTGATATGCGCTTCACGCTCTCCTGGCTGCGCGACCACCTGGAGACCGAGGCGGACGCCCGCGCCATCGCCGACACCCTGACCCGAATCGGCCTCGAGGTGGAAAGTGTGGAGGACCGCGCCGCCGCCCTCGGCGGCTTCCGCATCGCCCGCGTGGTGGAGGCGGTGCAGCACCCGAACGCCGACCGTCTGCGCGCCCTGAAGGTGGACATCGGCGATGGGCGGCTGCTGTCGGTGGTCTGCGGCGCGCCGAATGCGCGGGCGGGCATGATCGGCGTGGCCGCCCTGCCCGGCGCCTTCATCCCCGGCACCGGCATCACGCTGAAGGCCGGGGAGATCCGCGGCGTGACGTCGGAAGCCATGATGCTCTCGGCGCGCGAGATGGGCCTCGGCGACGATCATGCCGGCATCGTGGAGCTGCCCGGGGATGCCCAGGTCGGCGAGTCCTATGCGCGCTGGGCCGGACTCGACGACCCGGTGATCGAGATCAGCGTCACGCCGAACCGGGGCGATGCGCTGTCGGTGCGCGGCATCGCGCGCGATCTCGCCGCCGCCGGGCTCGGGCGGCTCAAGCCCTGGTCCGCCCCGGCGATCGCGCCCGCCTATCCCTCGCCGCTCAAGTGGACCATCGAGGATCCGCGCGCCTGCCTCTGGGTGCTCGGGCGGGCGGTGCGCGGCCTGCGCAACGGCCCCTCGCCGGAGTGGCTGCGGCGGCGCCTGCTTGCCATCGGCCTCAGGCCGATCTCGGCGCTCGTGGACATCACCAACTTCTTCACCTTCGACCTCGGCCGCCCGCTGCACGTGTTCGACGTGGCGAAGGTGAAGGGCGCGACGCTTGCGATGCGCATGGCCCGCCCCGGAGAGGAGCTCGCGGCGCTGAACGGCAGGACCTACGCGCTGACGGCGGAGGACGGCGTGATCGCCGACGCCGCCGGCCCCGAGGCGCTCGGCGGCGTGATCGGCGGGGAGCATTCGGGCTGCGACGAGACCACCACCGAATGCTTCATCGAATGCGCGCTGTTCGACCCGGTGCGGATCGCCCTCTCCGGCCGGCGGCACGACATCCGCACCGATGCGCGCGCGCGCTTCGAACGCGGGGTGGATCCGCACCTTCTGCCCGCCTTCCTCGACGCCGCGACGAGGATGATCCTCGACCTCTGCGGCGGCGAGCCGAGCGAGGTGTCGGAGGCCGGCGCCGAGCCCGCCTGGCGGCGGGAAGCGACGCTGCGCTTCCATCGCGTCGCCGCCCTCGGCGGGCTCGATCTGCCGCCCGCGGAAAGTGTCGCGCGGCTCGAGCGGCTCGGCTTCGCCGTCACCGCGCGGGACGAGGCGAGCGTGACGGTCGCCGTTCCCTCCTGGCGCAACGACATCGCGGTGGACCGCTCGGCCTACCGCGCCGGCGGCGGCGGGCTCGCGCTCGCGCGGGAACTGCCGCCGGAGCGCGCCGCGGCGGTGGCCGCCGGTGTCGCGGCGGTGGAGCCGGAAGCCGATCTGGTCGAGGAGGTGCTGCGCCTCGGCGGGCTCGATGCCGTCCCGCCGGTCTCGCTGCCGGTCCTGGCGGCGGTGCCGGAACCGGCCTGGACGCCCGCGCAGGCGCGCGCGGCGCTCGCCCGCCGGGTGCTGGCCGCGCGCGGCATGAAGGAGGCGGTGTCCTTCGCCTTCCTCGCGCGCGAAACGGCGGCGCTGTTCGGCGAAACGCCGGATTCGCTCCGCCTCGTCAACCCGATCGCCGCCGATCTCGACCAGATGCGCCCCACCCCCGTGGCCTCGCTCCTGCTGGCGGCGGCGCGCAACGCGGCGCGCGGCTTCCCCTCTGTGGCGCTGGCCGAGATCGGCGGCGCCTACCGAGACACGACGCCGCAGGGGCAGGCCGCCATCGCCGCCGGGGTGCGCACGGGCCATACGCCCCGCCACTGGGCCGAACCCTCCCGCCCGGTGGACGCGATGGACGCGAAGGGGGATGCGATGGCGCTGCTTGCCGCGCTCGGCGCTCCGATGGCGGGCATCACGGCGGCCGCCGGCGCGCCCGGCTGGTATCATCCCGGGCGCTCGGGCGTCCTGCGGCAGGGGCCGAAACTCGTGCTCGCCACCTTCGGCGAGGTGCATCCGAAGGTCCGCGCCGCGCTCGGCCTCGATGGCCCGGCCGTCGCCTTCGAGGTGTTCCTCGACGCCATTGCCGATCCGAAGCGCAGGCGGAAGGGCGTGCCGGAGCTTCCGCCCTTCCAGCCGGTGCGGCGCGATTTCGCCTTCCTCGTGGACGGGTCGGTCGCCGCCGAGGCGCTGCTGCGCGCGGCGAAGGGCGCCGACAAGGCGCTGATCGCCGAGGTCTCGCTGTTCGACCGCTACGCCGGGGATCGCCTGCCGCCCGGCAAGGTGTCGCTCGCGATCGAGGTGGTGATCCAGCCGCGCGAACGCACGCTGACGGAGGCCGAGATCGAGGTGGTGTCGCAGAAGATCGTCGCCGCCGTCGGCAAGGCCACGGGGGCGGTGCTCAGGACCTAGCGCGGATCGCGGGCGGGGAGGCCGTGCGGGGCAGCAGCCCTCCGCTCCGCCGCCGCAAGGCCGGGGCGCGGGCCGGTCGACCGGACACCGCTCCGGGATCGCGCTTTCCCTCCCGCGCGCGACACCCTATGTGGGCGGCGAAAGGCCGGGCATTCCCCCGGCCTCGCCGCCCGCCCGCCCCATGACCGACACGCCGCTTCATCTCATCCGCAACTTCGCGATCATCGCCCACATCGACCACGGCAAGTCCACCCTCGCCGACCGGCTGATCCAGGCGACCGGGGCGCTCTCCGCGCGCGAGATGAAGGACCAGGTGCTCGACAACATGGAGATCGAGCGCGAGCGCGGGATCACCATCAAGGCGCAGACGGTGCGCCTCTCCTACCGGGCGAAGGACGGCAACACCTACGTCCTCAACCTGATGGACACGCCGGGCCACGTGGACTTCGCCTACGAGGTCTCCCGCAGCCTCGCCGCCTGCGAGGGCAGCCTTCTCGTCGTGGACGCGAGCCAGGGCGTGGAGGCGCAGACGCTCGCCAACGTCTACCAGGCGATCGAGGCGGGGCACGAGATCGTGCCCGTGCTGAACAAGATCGACCTGCCGGCCGCCGAGCCCGAGCGGGTGAAGCAGCAGATCGAGGACGTGATCGGCCTTTCCGCCGAGGATGCGGTGATGATCAGCGCCAAGACCGGCCTCAACATCGAGGGCGTGCTGGAGGCGATCGTCACGCGCCTGCCGCCGCCGAAGGGCGAGGCGGAGGCGCCGCTCAAGGCGCTGCTGGTCGATTCCTGGTACGATTCCTACCTCGGCGTGGTGGTGCTGGTGCGGGTGGCCGACGGGCGGCTGCGGAAGGGCCAGCGAATCCGCATGATGTCCACCGGCGCCGTGCACACGATCGAGCAGGTGGGCGTGTTCACGCCCAAGATGGCGCAGGTCGAGGATCTCGGCCCCGGGGAGGTGGGCTACATCACCGCCGCTATCAAGACGGTGGCCGACACCAAGGTGGGCGACACCATCACCGACGACCGCACCCCCGCGGCCGAACCCCTGCCCGGCTTCAAGCCGTCGGTTCCCGTGGTGTGGTGCGGCCTCTATCCCGTGGACGCCGACGATTTCGAGAAGCTGCGCGACAGCCTCGCCAAGCTGCGGCTGAACGACGCCTCCTTCCACTACGAGCCGGAGACCTCTGCCGCCCTCGGCTTCGGCTTCCGCTGCGGCTTCCTCGGCCTCCTGCACCTCGAGATCGTGCAGGAGCGCCTCTCGCGCGAGTTCGGGCTCGAGCTGATCGCCACCGCCCCCTCGGTGGTCTACAAGATCACCAAGACGAACGGCGAGCGGATGGACCTGCACAACCCCGCCGACATGCCCGACATGTCGGTGGTGAAGGCGATCGAGGAGCCGTGGATTAAGGCGACGATCCTCGTGCCTGACGAGCATCTCGGCGCCGTCCTCACCCTCTGCAACGAACGCCGCGGCCAGCAGGTGGAGCTGACCTATGTCGGGAACCGGGCGATGGCGGTCTACCGCCTGCCGCTGAACGAGGTGGTGTTCGACTTCTACGACCGGCTGAAGTCCGTCAGCCGCGGCTACGCCTCCTTCGACTACCAGATGGACGGCTACGCCGAGAGCGACCTCGTGAAGATCTCCATCCTGGTGAACGGGGAGCCGGTGGACGCGCTCGCCTTCATGGCGCACCGCAGCCAGGCCGAGAAGCGGGGGCGGGCGATCTGCGAGAAGCTCAAGGAGCTGATCCCCCGCCAGCTGTTCAAGATCCCGATCCAGGCGGCGATCGGCGGGCGGATCATCGCGCGCGAGACGATCAGCGCCCTGGCCAAGGACGTCACCGCCAAGTGCTACGGCGGCGACATCACCCGCAAGCGCAAGCTGCTCGAGAAGCAGAAGGAGGGCAAGAAGCGCATGCGGCAGTTCGGCAAGGTGGAGATCCCGCAATCGGCCTTCATCGCCGCGCTGAAGATGGACGCCTGAGGCGCGCTCAGGCAAGCGCGCGCGGATAGCGCGCCCGGAGCCGCGCCACCCAGGGCGCATCCGGGGCAAGCCACGCCGAGATCGGCCGCGGCGCGCCGCCGCGCCCGGCGATAATCTCCTCGAGCGCCCAGGCCAGCGCGAGGTTGGAGGAGATCACCGGCGGCCCGCCCGCGGCGTTCAGCCGCGGCAGCGCGGCAAGCGAAGGAAGTCCCGTGCCGCTGATCAGCACCGCATCCACCTCGAGCGAGGCGATGTCGGCCAGCACGGCGGTGGCCTGCCGGCTGCGCTGGGCGTAGATCGGGTGGTAGCCGGCCTCGACCGGCGCGGGCTCCCGCAGCAGCGGGATGGCGAAGCCCTGCTTCTGCCAGTAGGCCGTGCAGAGATCGGTCAGCCAGCGCGGATAGGGGCTCAGCATGGCGATGCGGCGGGCGCCGAGGCTCCTGAGCGCCGCCTCGATCGCCGCCGCCGCCGACACCACCGGCATCGGCCCGTCCCAGGGGCGGCGGAACGCGGCCGGCTGCTCGTCCAGTAGATAGGACGCGCCGGTGCAGGCCACCCCGATCGCATCCATCGGCGCATCGGCGAACTGCGCGATGGCCTCCTCGAGCCGCTCGAAATACGCGATCAGCCGCGCCTTCAGATCGGGCGCGGGGCAGGTGAAGCGGCCGGCGATCATGCCGACATCCGGCGGCAGCAGCACCGAGAGTTCGGTCTCCGCCGTCGCGTTCGCCTGCGGCGTCAGCACGCCGACAAGCCCGGCCTGCGCGTATTCGAGCGGCCCGGCCGTCACTGCCCTGCCTTCCAGGCGTCGAGGATCTCCGCACCCGTGGCCGCCCAGACCCCGCGGCGGGAGAGGATGTGCCGCAGCGCCTTCTCGAGCGTGGAGATGCGGTAGGGCTGCCCGATCACCCAGGGATGCAGAGAGATCGCCATGATGCGCCCGCCCTGGGTGGCCGCCTCCTCCCACAGCAGGTCGAAGTGGTCGGTCAGCGCGTGGGTGAAGTCGTCCTCCGAGAGGTGGTTCTGCACCAGGATGAAGTAGTCCTCGATGTCGGAGGGATGCGGCATGGCGGTGATCGGCCCCGCCTTCGTCCGCATCGGGTAGGGCATGTCGTCGTTCACCCAGTCGCAGCAGTACTCGAGGCCGGCCTCGGCGATCAGGTCGAGTGTCGCGCCCGACTGCGACTTCGCGGGCGACAGCCAGCCGCGGATCGGCCCCTTCGCCGCGCGCCTCAGGCACGCGAGCGTGGTCGCGATCTGCGCCCGCTCCTGCTCGACCGGCAGCCCCTCGTAGTGCAGGTGGTCCATGTCCTGGCCGTGGGCGATGATCTCCCAGCCGCGCTGTTCGCAGGCCTGCACCAGCGAGGGGTGGCGTGCGGCCACCGCGCCGTTCACCGCCGCCGAGGCGCGGATGCCCAGGCCGTCGAACAGCCGGAAGATCCGCCAGATCCCGACGCGGTTGCCGTAGTCCCGCAGCGTGTAGTGCCTGAGGTCGGGATAGGCCGTCTGCATCGCCCCCGGCGGCTTGAAGGGCTTGCCCTTCATGTCGATCGGGAACCACTGCAGCGAGACGGTGATCCACAGCGCCACCCGCGCATCTGCCGGCCAGCGCACGGGCTTTCGCCGCGGCAGGATGGACCAGTCGTAGCGGTCGTGGTCCATGCCGTAGCGGCGGAAGGGGTAGCGCAGGTGCTCCTCGGGCAGGCCGCTCATGGCGCCTCTCCGACCGGAACGGAGGCCGCCTTGAACGCCTCCAGGTGGTGGGCGATGAAGTGCTGCGCGATCTCCCGCCCCGTCGCCAGCCACACCTTGTCGTGGCTGGTGATGTAGCGCAGCGCCTCCTCGAAC
The DNA here is from genome assembly GCA_025055335.1 of Acetobacteraceae bacterium. Classification (GTDB taxonomy): domain Bacteria; phylum Pseudomonadota; class Alphaproteobacteria; order Acetobacterales; family Acetobacteraceae; genus JANWXJ01. Next base: position 6,405 of record JANWXJ010000016.1, on the reverse strand, counting down.
GCCTTCAGGCGATAGGGCCAGCCGATCAGGTAGGGATGCAGCGGGATGCACATCACCGTGCCGCTCTCCGCCCCTTCCTCGTACAGGCGGTCGAACTGCCGGCGGAGGATCTCGCCATAGGCCCGCGGCCCGACCTGGTTCACGTTGTAGGCGATGGTGTCGTTCATCTCGAGCGAATAGGGGATCGAGACGAGCGTGCCCGTCCTCGTCTTCACCGGGCTCGGCTGGTCGTCGTGGAACAGGTCGCACACGTAGGTGAGGCCCATCTCCGCCACGAGGTCGAGCGTGCGCTCCGTGTAGGTGAGCGCCGGCGCGAGCCAGCCGTCGAGCTTCTGGCCTGTGTGTTTCCGGATGGTCTCGATCGAATCGCGGATCACCTCGCGCTCCTGCTCCTCGCTCATGCCGAACAGGTAGCGCGTGTTGTAGGTGCCGTGGCTGTAGAACTCCCACCCGCGCTTGGCGCATTCCTCGATGATCTCGGGGTGGTGCTCGCACATCGCGACGTTGAGCGAGACCGACCCGCGGACGCCGCAGCGGTCCATCACCTCGAGCATGCGCCAGAAGCCCACGCGGTTGCCGTAGTCCCGGTAGGAATAGGCGAGCACGTCCGGATGCGGGCGGGCCCAGGCCGCGCGCGCCGGGTTGCGCGGCGGGTCGAGCTCGTAGAACTCGATGTTGGGCGCCACCCAGAACGCGACGCGCGCGCCGTTCGGCCAGGTGATCCTCGGCCGCGTCTCGTTGTAGGGAAGCCAGTCGTAGTAGCCGGGGTCGCGCCAGGGCATCGTCGTCACTCGTTCGGGGGCGTGTAGGATTCGAGCCAGGCGATCACCTCCGCGACAGGCAGCACATCGGCGTATTTCAGCGCCATGTCGTAGAGGTTCGCGAAGTGCGGGCTCTCGTGCTTGTCGGCCACGCATTCCTCGGGAACGATGGTGCGGTAGCTGCGCGAGAGGCTGTCCACCACGGTGGCGCGCACGCAGCCCGAGGTCGAGCCGCCCGTCACGATCACCGTGTCCACCTTCTTGAAGGTGAAGATCGAGCCGAGGTTCGTCTCGAAGAAGGCCGAGGCGTAGCGCTTGTTGACGATCACGTCGCGCCTGCGGTCGATCTCGCAGCGGTCGTCGAACTCGGCGCGGCGGCTTCCCACCTTGATGTTCTGCAGGCTGTCCGGCGTGTCGGTGCGGGTGCCCCACACGCCGGCATCCCAGGGGTCGTCCATGTAGGCGACATAGGTCCACACCACCGGGCGGCCCTTCGCGCGCATCAGCCGCGAGAGGGTGTTGATGTATTCGATCTGCCGCGGATCGGTCTCGTAGGCGGTCTTGAACTCGTCCGTCTTGGTGTAGGCCTTCTGCAGGTCCACGTTGATCAGCGCCGGGTAGCGGCCGAAGCCGAAGCGGCGGCGCTGCGGGTTCGCCTTCACCTCGGCGAACAGCTCGCGCGCCGTCTTGTTCGACAGTTCCATGGGATAGGTCCCTCCGGATGGCGTCGCTCCGGGTCTAGACCCGGGCGGTGTGCTGTCAAGCCGCTGCGCTTGCCGCGTGCGGCGGCACCACGAGCCTGCGCGCGATGCCGGCCATCCCGCTCCGCCCCCGAAGCCGGGACAGCCCGGCAGGCTCCGCTGCCCTGGTGGCGGAGGCGCCGGCCGATGGCCGAGGGCGGCGGGCTGCCCGGCCCCGGACATGCGCCGATGGAGGAGGCGCCGGAGGCGAGCCTCGCCCCCGTGCCCGCCTTCCTCAGCCGCGGACGCGCGGCAGCAGGATGAACTCCCACGGGCTCGGCAGCTCGCCGATCGGCATCTCGATCAGCGTCGGCCGGTCGGTGGTGGCGAAGCCGCGGGCGATCGCCCTGCGCAGCGCCTCCGGCGTCTCCGCCCGCAGCCCCTGCGCGCCGAAGCTCTCGGCAAGGCGGACGAAATCCGGATTGACGAGATCGCTCGCGATCCGCCGCCCGCCGAACAGCCGGTCCTGGAACAGGCGGACATTGCCGAAGGCGTTGTCGTTGAACACCACGGTCACCAGCGGGATGCGGTGCTGCACCGCGGTCGCGAGTTCCTGCACCTGGAACAGGAAGCCGCCGTCGCCCGCGATGGACAGCACCGGCCGCGGCCCCAGCACCGCCTTGGCGCCGAGCGCCGCTCCGAACCCCCACCCGAGCGTGCCCTGCGCGCCGGAGGAGAGGAAGCGTCGCGGCGCCGGCACCGGGAACAGCAGACCGGCGGCGTAGCCGATCTGCGTCAGCTCGTTCACCAGCACGCCGTCCTCGGGCAGGACGTCGCGGATGGCCTGCAGGATCGCCGCCTGCGGCGCGAGGCGGGCGGCGATCCGCCCCATCACCTCGGCCTTCGCCTGCTCGACCGCAGCCCGCCAGGGGGGGCGCGGCCGCGCCGGCAGCGCCGCGCGCAGCACGGGCAGGATGGCGCGGGCATCGCCGTGCAGCGCGACATCGGGCGCGCCGAAGCGGCCGATCTCCTCGGCGTCCGCCTCGATCCGCACCACCTTCAGCCCCGCCGTGCCCCAGCCGCCGAACGCCACGGATGCCCGCGTGCCGACGGCGAGCACCGCATCCGCCACCCCCCACAGCCGGTGCGCGACCGGCGGGCGCAGATCGAGCGGATGGCGGGAATCGAGCACGCCCCGCCCCATGCGGAAGGACAGCAGCGGCGAATCGAGCGCCTCGGCGATGGCGCGCAGCTCCGCCCCGCAGTCGAGCGCGCCGCCCCCCGCGATCAGCATGGGGCGCTCCGCCGCGCCCAGCAGGGCGGCCGCGCGCTCCACCGCATCCCCGTCCACCGGCGGCGGCGGGTCGGGCAGCGCCGCGCGCTGCGGCGGCAGCGGCGCCGAAAGCCGCCACACATCCATCGGCACCTCGAGCGCGGCGGGCCGCGGACGGCCTGAGAGCATGGCGCGGAACGCCGCCTCGACCAGCCCCGGCACCTCGGCCGCCGCGCGCGCCATGCCGCTCCAGCCCGAAAGGGTGGCGAGGATCGCGCTCTGGCCCTCGATCTCGTGCAGCTCCCCGCGCCGGCGGCCGATCGCGTGCAGCGGGATCTGCCCGACGATCGAGAACACCGGCGCGTTGCAGGAATAGGCGGTGGCGAGCGCCGCCGCGGCGTTCAGCAGCCCCGGCCCCGGCACCACGCTCATCGCCTGCGGCCGGCCGGTCGCCAGCGCCGCGCCGAGCGCCATGTAGCCCGCCGCCTGCTCGTGCCGCGGGTGGATCACCCGGATGCGGTCGCGGGCGTGGAACAGCGCGTCGAAGAACGGGTCGTTCTGCACGCCCGGCAGGGCGAAGACCGTCCCGATGCCGTTGGCGAGAAGCCCCTCCACCACCGCCTCGGCGACGGTGCGCCGGGTGGCGTCAGCCATCCAGGCGGTTTCCGGCCTCGAAGGCGACGAAGGCGCCGGCCTCGTCGAAGGCGACGCCGGCCGGATCCTCGCCGCGCGCCACCCGCTCGGCCTGGCGCTTCCAGAAGCGGCGGAGCATGGCGACGCCGCGGTCGCTCGTGGCCAGATGCTCCTCGGAGTGGATGGTGATCGGCCCCTGCCCCACCTGCGCCTCCCAGTCGCCGGGCATGGCGCGGTGCTCCTCCTCCGAAAGCTCGTCCCACCGCCTGCCGCCGTAGGTCGAGCGCATGCGGGACAGTTCGCCCTCGCTCGTCACCCGGCCGGCGACCAGGATCGAGAAGGAGGTGTCGTCGTGCGGCACCACCCAGCCGATGCTCTCCACCGCGCCGAAGCGGTGCAGCCGCGGCGAGGGCACCACACGCAGCGCCGGCAGCGCCGCTTCCGTGATCCGCCGCAGCACCCGCCCGTCGGGCAGGCGGCGGAGCTGCACGCTCTTGATGCCGCGCGGCGTGGTCTCGAACGTCACCTCCGGCATCTCGGCCATGGCGGCGACGAACTGCGTGCCGCTGAAGCTGCCGTGCAGGATCGGCACGTGGTAGGGATCCATCACGTTCTCGAAGTGCTGCAGCCAGTTGCAGGGCACCACGCCGAAGCCGCCCGAGCCCAGGCCGCTGTCGTCCATCTCGATCCATTCGCCGGGTGCGAGCTCCTCGAGCTCGCGGTAGCGCGGCAGCACGGGGCGGCGATCGGGCGGGCCGAGATAGGCGAAGACGAGGCCGTAGCGTTCCTGCACCGGATACCAGGGCTGGCGCACGCGGTCGCGCTGGCGCCCCCCCTCGGGTTCGCAGGGCTGCTCCAGGCAGCGGCCTTCCACGTCGAACAGCCAGCCGTGGTAGCAGCAGCGTATCCCCCGCTCCTCCACGCGGCCGTAATAGAGGGTGGTGCCGCGGTGGCAGCAGCGGGCGTGCATCAGGCCGGGCCGCCCCGCGCCGTCGCGGAACAGGATCAGGTCCTCGCCCAGGATGCGCAGGCGCTTCGGCACCGCGCCCGCATCGGCGCTTTTCGCCACCGGCAGCCAGTAGCGGCGGAACAGCTCGCCCATCGGCGTGCCGCGCCCGACCCGCACGAGCTCCTCGAGCACCCGCGGCTCCGGCAGGTGGTAGGCGCTGCCCTCGCCGCTCACGACTGCCGCGCGCCCGAGATCTCGATCAGCTCGCCCCAGCGCGGCACGTCGCGCCGGACGATCTCGATCAGCGCCTCCGGCGAGGAGAGCTCGGGCGTCTGGCCCTGCGCCAGCATCTGCGCCCGCACCCGCTCGTCGGCCGCCGCGCGCGCCAGCGCCTCGCGCAGGCGCAGGCGTATCTCGGCCGGCGTGCCGGCCGGCGCCCAGGCGGCGACGAACAATGGCAGGTCGAAGCCCGGCATCCCCTGCTCGCCGAAGGTCGGCACCTCGGGCAGCGCGGGCGACCGCCGCGCGCCGACCGACCCGAGCGCCTTGACCCGCCCCCCCTCGATCTGCGGCTTGGCGCCGACGGGGCTGGCGAAGGTGGTGTCGAGCCGCCCGCCGATCATGTCGGCGATCGCGGGCTGCTCGCCGCGGTAGGGCACATGCTCGAGCCGCGCGCCGCTCTGCCGCGCGAGCAGCGCGCCGTAGAGATGCCCCGCCGAGCCGATCCCCCAGGAGCCGTAGGTGGTGCCCTCGGCCCGACCGCGCGCCCAGGCGGCGAAGCCCGGCACGCCGGAATAGGGCGCCTCGGCCGGGGCGAGGAACACCACGCTCCCCCAGGAAAGCAGGGTGATCGGATCGAAGCTGCGCAGCGGATCGTAGGGCAGGTTCGGGACGAGATGCGGGTTGTTGGTGTGCGTGCTGTTCGTCGTGATCATGAAGGTGTAGCCGTCGGGCGCCGCCCGTGCTGCGGCTTCCGCCCCCACCACCGTGTTGGCGCCGGGCCGGGGGTCCACCACCACCTGCTGGCCGAGATCCGCGCTCATGCGCTCGGCGAGCAGGCGCGCCAGAGCGTCGATCGCCCCGCCCGGGGCGAAGGGCAGGATCAGCCGGATCGGGCGGTTGGGCCAGCCCTGCGCCAGCGCGGGCGCGGCGAGCAGCGGCGAGAGTCCGGCCAGCAGGCCGCGGCGCGACAGGGGCATGGCGTTCCTCCGCTTCGTTGACGGAACGCTAGGACCGCCGGGTGCAGACGGTCAACGATGCCGGATCCGCCACCTTCCGCCGGAGGCGGGAGCCTGTATGGTGCCGGATCGCCGAGGAGCGGAACCGCGTATGCTGATCAGCCTGTCCCGGAAGTTCATTCTCGTCGCCGCCCCGACCGCCGCTTGCACCGCCCTCGAAGCCGCGCTTCGCCCGCATGCCGAGATCGCGCTCACCGATCCGCGGCGCGGCGCGCATCTCAGGCTTGCCGAGATACAGGCGGGTTTCCCTGGGTGTTCCGCCAGGTGCCGCCGGAGGCCTTCCGGCTCGTCACCGTGCTTGTCCATCCCTTCGATCTGCTGGCGGAGCTGCATAGCGGGCGCCACGCGCCGGGCGGCGCGGCGGAGGAGGATCCCGCGCTGCCGGAAGACATCTCGGCCTTCTACGAGGCGCTCCGCGGGCGGAAGGACTGGCGGCTGCGCCCGCAGAGCGACCGGCTTCGCGCCGCCGGCCAAGCACATCCCGAGCCGGAACTGCTTGTGGCGAGCGACCTGCCGGGCGGCTTCGCGCGGCTGCGCGCGCGGCTCGGCCTGCCGGACGCCGTGCTGCCGGACGCGCCGCCGCCCGCAGCGCCGATCCGGCTGCCCGCCGAGTTGCGCGCCGCGCTGCGGCGGGATTTCGCGGCGGATCTCCGGCTGCTCAAGACGCTCGGAGCCGAGGAGCCGGTGGCGCCGGAACCCGCCGCCCCGCCGCGCCGCCGCCCTGCCGCCGCGGTGCCGCCCGCCGGGCCGGCGGCCAGGCCGCCGGGGGTCTTCCACAGCGAAGGCGTAAACCAGAACCGAAGCACCCAAGCCGAGGAAAAGGTGGGCGCCCAACGGGGACAGGCCGGCGCCGACCACAATCGGCGGGCCC
>JANWXJ010000236.1 GCA_025055335.1 Acetobacteraceae bacterium | reverse complement strand
CGTCTCCCCCCTCGGCCCGGCCCATCTCGCGCGCATCCGCGGCTGGTACGCCGCCAACCCCGGCGTCCACGCCCGGCCGCTGCCGCCCGGCGTCATGCGGCAACTGGCCCGCGGCCGCCCGCTCCCGCCCGGCATCGCCCGGCCGGTGGCGCCGCCCGGGCTGCTCGCCATCCTGCCGCGCTATCCCGGCCACACCTGGTACGTGATCGGCACGGCGGTGGTGCTGGTGGAGGCCGCCACCGGCATCCTCCGCGACCTGCTGCTCGACGCGCTGCTGCGCTGACCGCCCCGCATGGCGCCACCCCGCGCCGCTGTGGCCCGCCGCCCCCCCTGCTGCTATATCCGCCCGGACTCTCGACCGATCGGAAGACGCAGATGGCACGCCGCCGGCAACTCTACGAAGGCAAGGCGAAGATCCTGTTCGAGGGGCCGGAGCCCGGCACCCTCGTGCAGTACTTCAAGGACGACGCGACCGCCTTCAACGCCCAGAAGAAGGGTGTGATCACCGGCAAGGGCGTGCTGAACAACCGCATCAGCGAATACCTGATGCTGCGGCTCGAGGAGATCGGGGTTCCCACCCACTTCATCCGCCGCCTGAACATGCGCGAGCAGCTGGTGCGCGAGGTGGAGATCATCCCGATCGAGATGGTGGTGCGCAACATCGCCGCCGGCAGCCTGTCCACCCGCCTCGGCATCCCGGAGGGCCAGCGCCTGCCGCGCAGCATCATCGAATACTACTACAAGAACGACCAGCTCGGCGACCCGATGGTGGCCGAGGAGCACATCACCGCCTTCGGCTGGGCCTCGACGCAGGACCTGGACGACATGGTGGCGCTGGCGCTCAGGGTGAACGACTTCCTCTCCGGCCTGTTCCTCGGGGTCGGCATCCTGCTCGTGGACTTCAAGCTCGAGTTCGGCCGGCTGTGGGAGAACGACGAGATGCGGATCGTGCTGGCCGACGAGATCAGCCCCGACAACTGCCGCCTGTGGGACGCGAAAACGGGCGAGAAGATGGACAAGGACCGCTTCCGCCGCGATCTCGGCCGCGTCGAGGAAGGCTACCAGGAGGTCGCACGCCGCCTCGGCATCCTGCCCGAGGCGGGCTTGCGCGACATGAAGGGCCCGGAGGCCATGCAGTGAAGGTGAAGCTCCGCGTCACCGTGATGAAGAAGCCGGGGGTGCTCGATCCCGAGGGCAAGGCGATCGGCCGGGCGCTCGCCCATCTCGGCTTCGCCGGCGTCGAGGAGGTGCGCGCCGGCAAGGTGATCGAGCTCGACCTCGACGCCGAGAGCGAGGCCGCCGCCGAGGCCGCCGCGCGGGAGATGGCCGAGAGGCTGCTCGCCAACGGCGTGATCGAGCGCTTCCGGATCGAGCGGCTCGCCGCGTGATCAAGGCCTCCCTCGTCATCGTCACGGTGCTGACGGTGATCTTCGCCATGCTGCTGCGCTGGCGCGAGGAGCGGCTGGACCGCGTGGCGGCCGCCGCCGGCGCGCCGCGGCGCCAGGGCTGGCTCGCCCTCGGCAGGCGCAGGCTGAACCGCTGGATCACCGCGGCGGCGCTCGCCGCCCTCGTCACCATGGCGGGCCTCGGCGGGGTGCAGTGGATGCGCGTCTGGATCTCGGGATGAGGCGCGAGGCCGCCCCGCTCGCCCCGTCCGCGCCGGCCGCCGCCCGGGGCGCCGGCGCCGCGCCCCTCTCCGCCTCCTCCCGCCGGACGCCACCGGAGCCCTAGCGTGCAGGCCGTCATCCTCCTCTTCCCCGGCACCAACCGCGAGCGCGACATGGCGCAGGCGCTGTCGCGCGCCGGCATCCGCCACCGCATCCTGTTCCACAGCGAATCCGCGCTGCCCGCCGGCACCGACCTCGTGGTGCTTCCGGGCGGCTTCTCCTACGGCGACTACCTCCGCTGCGGCGCGATCGCGGCGCGCTCGCCCGTGATGGAGGCGGTGCGCGCGCATGCGGCGCGCGGGGGCTTCGTGCTCGGCGTGTGCAACGGCTTCCAGATCCTGACGGAGGCGGGGCTGCTGCCCGGCGCGCTGCTGCGCAACGCGACGCTGCGCTTCCTCTCGATGGACTGCCACCTGCGGGTCGAAACCTCGGACAGCCCCTTCACCCGCCGCTGGACCCGCGGCGCCGTGCTCCGGGCCCCGATGGCGCATGGCGACGGCAACTACTTCTGCGACGACGCCACACTGGCCGCCCTGCAGGCCGAGGACCGGATCGCCTTCCGCTACGCGACGGCGGAAGGAGAGGTGACGGCGGCCGCCAACCGCAACGGCAGCCGCGACGCGATCGCCGGCATCCTCTCCGAGAACCGGCGCATCCTCGGCCTGATGCCGCACCCCGAGGACATGACCGACCCCCTCCAGGGCGGCACCGACGGGCTGCCGCTGTTCCTCGCGATTGCGGATGCGCTGGCGGCGGCGTAGCGCGCCGGGACCATAAGCCCGGCCGCCCGCCGAGCATCCGGAGCCGGCCGAACCCGCCCCGCTTCGCCGTCAGCACGGCGTGCGGGCGGGTTCCTCTGGCCACCGCGGCATGCCCCCGCGCGTGGCGGCAGGGGCGAAGCAAGGCGCGGGCGGCCTTGCGGCGGCGCCGTCGGCCCCCAGCCGAGGCGGCGGCCGGGGCGCCCGCCTTCCGGCTGGCGCCGCTACGGCGCCACCCGCCGCAGGATCGCCGCCGCCAGCGCCTCGGCGAGGCAGGCCTCGCTCGCCGCCATCGGCGGCAGGACACCGGCGCGGTACCACGCCTCGGTGATGGCGTAGCGGCGGAACACCGCCGCCTCCCCGTCGCGGCCGACCTGCGCCAGCGCGTCCACGTAGCGGCGGTAGGTCGGCTCATGCGCCCCGGCGCCGGTGTAGGCGAGATCCACGAGGACAAGATCGGCGTTCTGCGCCGAGACCCAGGCCGCCGCCCGCTGCACGATGCGGGCGAAGCGCGCCGGGTCGGTCACCGCCAGGGCGTCGTTCAGCCCGGTGCGCCAGATCACCAGCACCGGCTCCCCTTCGGCGACGCCGCGGCGCATCCGGTCGGCGGCGTCGCGCGCGACCATGCCGGGTGTCGGCACGGCGGTGATGTTGATGGTGCGGCCGGGCAGGCCGCGCGCCAGCGCCTCGCGGAAGGCCTGGGCGAAGGGCCCCTCCACGCCGCCCGCCCGCATGCTGCCGAGCCCGACCGTCAGCACCTCGATCGGCCCGCCGCGCGCTACCGCCTGGGCCAGCCGCGGCAGCGGCGCGGAGAGCTCCGCCTCCGGCCCCGCCGGCGGGCAGGCCGCACCGCCATTCGCCGCCGCCGGCGCCGCCGCCAGCAGCGCGAGGCCGAGCAGAAACCCCGCCCGAATCATGGCGTTCCTCCCTTCCCGGCCGACGCCGCCGCCACCCGCGGCGGCGCGCCGCGCGTCCGCTCGCTCCAGGCGAGCAGCATCGCCAACGCGACCTGCACCGCAAGCCCCGCCAGCACCAGCAGCACCTCGAGCCACCATTCGGCGCCGAGGGTGAAGCGGAAGATCTGCACCGCCACCGCGAGCACCGACCCGGCGCAGAACACCGGCAGCGCGTGCCGCCCGAGCAGCATCAGCACCCCGGGCCGATCCAGCCAGGCGATCGCCTGCGCCACCGGCAGCCGCGCGAGCACGACCGCCAGCGCCAGCACATGCAGCAGCCGCGGCAGCGACAGGAAGGACTTGTCCAGCCCGTAGAGGAACCAGGGCAGCGGCAGCACCGGCCACACCACCTCGAGGTCGAGGATGATGACGCAGGCCGCCACCACATAGGCGAGCGCCGCCGCGAACAGCAGGTTGGAGCGCGGGACCACCGGCAGCCCCCGCGCCAGCCGCGTGCCGATCACCATGCCGATGGCGAACAGGAACTGCCAGGCCAGCGGGTTGAACATCCAGCCGCGTTCCGAGGGGAAGGTGGGCGCGTTCCAGCCGTTCCAGTTGGCGGTGAACCAGAGCGAGCCGGACAGCGCGAGCAGCAGCGCCGGCGCCCGCGCGGCGAGCGGCACCATCAGCGGCACCGCCAGCAGCAGCACGATGTAGAGCGGCAGGATGTCGAGGTAGTTCGGCTGGTGCAGCAGCGCCACGATGCCGATCAGCGCCGCCGCCGGATCCTGGAACAGCGGCCCGAGGCCGATCCAGCCGAGCAGCCGCTCGTCCCCCTCGGCGGTCGCCATCCAGGCGACGAAGGCGGCGGAGAGCAGCAGGATCAGCAGATGCGCGGAATAGAGTTCGAACGCCCGCGTCCAGGCGCGGGCGAAGGTGCCGCCCCAGCCCTCCTGCTCGTGCTTGCGGAGATAGACGAGCCCGGCGGCGATGCCGGCCATCAGCACGAAGCCCTCGGCGGCGTCGGAGAAGCCGTAGTTCGCGCTGGTCAGGACCGCCAGCGGGTTGTCGGGGACGTGGTTGATGAAGATCATCACCAGCGCGAGGCCGCGGAAGAGGTCGATCTGCCACGCGCGCTGCCGTGCGGCACCCGCCATGCGCCTGCCCTCCTCGCCCCTGGATGATCGCCCCGCGCGGCACCGCCGCCGCGCCGCAAGAACCTGGGCCTGCGCCCGGCCCGCCGCAAGCGCCGGAGCGTGAGGAAAGGTTGCGGCGCCGCACGCGCCGCGCATGGCCCGCCCCCTCCGGCCGGGGCCGGCGCCCGCTTCCCCGGCACGCCCGGGGCGGCGCCCGGCCGCGCGGTCTTGCGGGCCAAAGCCCCTTCCCGCCGATGCGGCCGGTTCGACACGCGGAGCCGACCCGTGCGACCCTGCCGCGCCCCCGAACGGAGCGCCCCGCATGGCCCGCGCCGATGTCCTGTCCGTCCTCGCCCCGACCGGCGTGCTCCGCGCCGGCATCAACATGTCGAACGTCCTTCTCGTGTCCTCCCGCACGCCGGAGGGCGGCCCGGCCGGCGTGGCGCCGGACATGGCGGCCGGAGTCGCCGCCTGCCTCGGCGTGCCGGTGCGCTACGTGCCCTACCCGCGCCCCGGCGAACTGGCCGACGATGCGGCCAAAGACGCCTGGGACATCGGACTGATCGGCGCCGAGCCGCAGCGCGCCGCGCAGATCGCCTTCACCCCGGCCTATGCCAAGATCGAGGCGACCTTCCTCGTGCCGCCCGGGTCGCCGGTCACGGACATCGCAGAGGTGGACGCGCCGGGCGTGCGCATCGCCGTCGCCGCCCGCGCCGCCTACGACCTGTGGCTCGAGCGGAACTTCCGGCACGCCACGCTGCTGCGCGCGAACTCGCTCGAGTCCTCCTTCGCGCTGTTCCGCGACGGGGGGCTGGAGGCGCTGGCCGGGCTGCGCCCGAAACTCGCGGCGGATGCCGCCACGATGCCCGGCAGCCGGGTGCTGCCCGGCCGCTTCATGGCGGTGCAGCAGGCGATCGGCGTGCCGCGCCACCGGCCGGGCGCGGAGGCGGCGGCGGCGTTCCTCGCCCGCTTCGTCGCGGAGGCCAAGGCCTCGGGCTTCGTCGCGCAGCTGATCGCGCGGCACGGCGTCCGGGGGCTGTCGGTCGCGGGCTGAACGCGGCGCGAAACGTCATCGCCGCGCAACATCCGGCGCTTGGGCGGGCGCGGGCGGCGGGCGATATTCCCGCCATGGCGGACGACCACGGCATCCCCCCCGTGCACGCGCTGCATGCGCGGATCCGCACGCTGGCGGAGGCGGTCGAGGCCTCGGCGGAGGCGATCCTCGCCGGCTGGGCGCCGGCGCTGGCCGATCCGGCGTTCCTGCCCTCGGCGCGCAACCTCGCACGCTATCTCGCGCTGCGCCGGCACGACCTGACGGCGCTGCAGCCGGCGCTCGCGGCCTATGGCCTCTCCAGCCTCGGCCGCTGCGAGGCGCATGTCGGCGAGACGCTGCGGGCGCTGACCGGCACGCTCGCCTGCCTGTCCGGCCAGGGGCCCTGCCCGCCCGCGCCGGCGCCGCCGCCGGCCGCCCCGCTGCGACGCTTGCGCGACACCCTGTTCGGCCGGCGCGACCACGGCCCGGCGACACGCATCATGGCCACCCTGCCGAGCGAGGCGGCGACCGACCCGGCGCTGATCCCCTCGCTGATCGCCGCCGGGATGGACTGCGCGCGCATCAACTGCGCCCATGACGGCCCCGAGGCGTGGGGGGAGATGGTGGCGCGGCTGCGGCGCGCCGCCGAGGCCGCCGGGCGCGACTGCAAGGTGCTGATGGACATCGCCGGGCCGAAGCTCCGGCTGGCGGCGGTGGAGCCCGCGCACGCCCCGAAGCTGCGCCGCGGCGAACGCTTCGCCCTGGTGGCGGACCTCGCGACGCGCGCGCCCGGCGACCCGCCGGGGGCGACGCTGGCGCAGCCGGAAATCCTGTCCCTGCTCTCGCCCGGCATGACGATCTGGGTGGATGACGGGAAACTCGGCGCGCGGGTGGTGGAGGTGGGCCCGAGCCGCGCCGTGCTCGAGGTGACGCACGCGAAGGAGGGCGGCAAGCGGCTGAAGCCGGAGAAGGGGGTGAACCTGCCGGGCGTCGCGGTGCCGATCCCGCCGCTGACGGCGAAGGATCTCGCCGATCTCGACCATGTCGCGCGGCTGGCGGATTCGGTCGGCTTCTCCTTCGTGCAGCGGCCGCAGGACGTGGCATGGCTGGCGCGCGAGCTGGACGCGCGGCGGCCCGGGCTGCCGAAGCTGCCGATCGTGCTCAAGATCGAGACCGGGCTGGCGGTGAAGAACCTGCCGCGGCTGATCGTGCAGGGCGCGGGGGAGCGGCCGCTCGGCGTGATGATCGCGCGCGGGGATCTCGCGGTCGAGATCGGGTTTCCGCGGCTGTCCGAGATCCAGGAGGAGATCCTGTGGCTGTGCGAGGCGGCGCATGTGCCGGTGATCTGGGCGACGGAGGTGTTCGCCTCCCTCGTCGCGGAAGGCCGGCCCTCGCGCGCCGAGACGACGGACGCCGCCATGGCCCAGCGCGCGGAATGCGTGATGCTGAACAAGGGCCCGCATCTCGTGGAGGCGGTGGCGGTGATGGCGGATGTGCTGCGGCGGATGGACCGCCACATGGCGAAGAAGACGCCGCGGCTGTCGGCGTTGAGTTCCTGGCCCGCCGAGGCGCTGGCGCTGTGACGCCGCCGATGCCGGCGGCAGGCCCGGCCCCCCGGGGGCGGGAAAGCGCGACCGACCCCGTCAGGCCCGGCCGTAGGTGTCCTCGAAGCGGACGATGTCGTCCTCGCCGAGATAGGATCCGGCCTGCACCTCGATCAGGATGAGCGGGATCCTGCCCGGGTTCTCGAGCCGGTGGACGCAGCCGAGCGGGAGATAGACGCTCTCGTTCTCGCGCAGCAGGATCTCCTCGGCGTCGCGGCGGACGAGGGCGGTGCCGTGCACCACCACCCAGTGCTCGGCGCGGTGGAAGTGCTTCTGCAGGCTGAGCTTCTGGCCCGGCCGCACCTGGATCTTCTTCACCTGGAAGCGGTCGCCGAGGATCAGCCCCTCGTAGTGGCCCCAGGGGCGGTAGACGCGGCGGTGCTCCGTCGCCTCGATGCGGCCGCGGCGCTTGAGGCGCTCGACCAGCGCCTTCACGTCCTGCGCGCGGCTGCGGTGGACGGCGAGCACGGCGTCGTCGGTGACGACGAGGCAGACATCCTCGAGCCCGATGGCGGCGGCGAGGATCCCCTCCGAGCGGAGGTAGCAGCCGCGGCAGTCGAGCGCCTCCACCGGCCCGACCAGGGCGTTGCCGTCCGCGTCGCGGGCCGAGGCGTCGTAGAGCGAAGCCCAGGAGCCGAGGTCGCTCCAGCCGAGCGAGGCGGGCACCACCGCCGCGTGGTCGGTCTTCTCCATCACCGCGTAGTCGATCGAGATCGAGGGGGCGGCGCGGAAGGCCTCGGCGTCGAGGCGGACGAAGGTGAGATCCCGCGTCGCGGCGGCAACGGCCGCGCGCACCGCCGAAAGCAGGGCGGGGGCGTGGCGTTCGAGTTCCGAGAGCAGGGTGGCGGCGGTGGCGACGAACATGCCCGAGTTCCACAGGTGCCGCCCCTCCGCCAGGAAGCGCGCGGCGGTGGCGGCGTCCGGCTTCTCGACGAAGCGGGCGACGCGGCGGGCGGCAAGGCCGGGCAGGGGTTCGCCCGCCTCGATGTAGCCGTAGCCCGTCTCGGGCGCGGTCGGCGTCATGCCGAAGGTGGCGATCAGGCCCTCGCCTGCGGCGGCCGCGGCGTGGCGGAGGGCCACGTGCAGCGCCGGGATGTCGGCGATCGCGGCATCCGCCGCCATGATCCACAGCCGCGTGTCCGGCGCGCGGTCATGGGCGAGCAGCGCCGCCGCGGCGATGGCGGGGGCGGAGTTTCGCCCCTCCGGCTCGAGCAGGATGGTCGCGCCCTCGATCCCGCCCGAGCGGAGCTGCTCGGCCACCAGGAAGCGGTGCGCCTCGTTGCAGACCACGATCGGCGGCAGGAAGCCCGGCCCGGCGGCGCGGCCGGCGGTTTCCTGCAGCATGGTGCGCGGGCCGACCAGCGGCCAGAACTGCTTCGGATAGGCCTCGCGCGAGAGCGGCCACAGCCGCGTTCCGGTGCCGCCCGAGAGGATGACCGGCAGGATCGGCCCGCCGGTGTCGGTCTCCGCCATTCGCTCAACACCTCATCGCCTGCGGGCGGGATACGCCCGGGCGCCGCACAGGCCAAGGGGCGGCCGCCGCGTGGCGGGCCGCCCCCCGGAACGACAGCCGCGACGGGCTGCTGCTAGCCGGCCAGCGCCTCGTCCTTCTTCTTGCGCAGGTTCGGCAGCAGCATGGCAATGAGTGCGATGGCAGCGATGCCGAGCAGCACGCCGCTAATCGGCCGCTGGAGGAACACCATGGGATCGCCCCGGGCGAGCAGCATGGCCCGCCGCAGATGCTCCTCCATCATCGGGCCGAGCACGAAGCCGATCAGCATCGGCGCCGGCTCGAGCCGGAGCTTGGCGCACATGTAGCCGAAAATGCCGAACATCGCCGTCTGGTACACGTCGAACACGTTGTTCTGCAGCGAATAGACGCCGATCGCGCAGAAGATCAGGATCGAGGGGTAGAGGTAGCGGTAGGGCACCTCGAGCAGCTTCACCCACATCCCGATCAGCGGCAGGTTGATGATCAGCAGCATGACGTTGCCGATCCACATGCTGGCGATCAGGCCCCAGAACAGGTCGGGCTGGCTTTCCACCATGCGCGGGCCCGGCTGGATGCCCTGGATGATGAGGGCGCCGACCATCAGCGCCATCACCGCATTGGCCGGGATGCCGAGGGTGAGCAGGGGGATGAAGGAGGTCTGCGCGGCGGCGTTGTTGGCGGACTCCGGGCCGGCGACACCCTCGATCGCGCCGGTGCCGAACTCGTGGCCGTATTTCGACATCCGCCGCTCCATCATGTAGGAGCCGAAGGAGGCGAGCGCCGCGCCGCCGCCCGGCAGGATGCCGAGCACCGACCCGAGCGCCGTGCCGCGCAGGACGGAGGGTGTGGCGCGCTTCCATTCCTCCTTCGTCAGCCACAGGGTGCCGACCTTCGTCTTCAGCGCCTCGCGCGCCTCGGGGCGCTCGAGGTTGAGGATGATCTCGGCGATGCCGAACATGCCCATGGCGATCGAGACGAAGCCGATGCCGTCCGACAGTTCCGGGATGCCGAAGGTGAAGCGCTGCTGGCCGGTCTGCACGTCGGTGCCGACGAGGCCTAGGCCGACGCCGAGCACCACCATGGCGATCGCCTTCAAGACCGACCCCTGCGCCAGCACGGCCGAGATGATCAGGCCGAGCAGCATGAGCGAGAAGTATTCCCACGGCCCGAAGGAGAGCGCGACCTCCGTCAGGATCGGGCCGGAGGCGGCGACCAGCACGGTGCCGACGGTGCCGGCGAAGAAGGAGCCGATGGCGGCCACCGCCAGCGCCGCGCCGGCCCGCCCGTTGCGGGCCATCTTGTAGCCCTCGAGGGTGGTGACCACCGAACTCACCTCGCCCGGCAGGTTGAGCAGGATGGAGGTGGTGGAGCCGCCGTACTGCGCGCCGTAGTAGATGCCGGCGAGCATGATGATCGCCGTCGTCGCCTCCTGCCCGAAGGTGATCGGCAGCAGCAGCGAGATGGTGGCCACCGGCCCGATCCCCGGCAGCACGCCGATCGCCGTGCCGATGAGGCAGCCGAGCAGGCAGAAGGCGAGGTTCTTGAGCGAGAAGGCGACGCCGAAGCCGTGCGCCAGGTTCGCGATCAGGAGGTCCATGGGCGTCAGGTCTCCGGCGTCAGAACTGGGGCCAGATGTTCACGCGGATGTCGAGTTCCTTGATGAACACGAACCAGCACAGCACGATCTGGAACAGGATGAGGGCGAGCGTGCCCTTGACGGTCTGGGTCTCATCGGCCACGGCGGCGACGCCGATGCAGAGCGCGATCGCGAGGAACAGCCCGCCGATCTCCAGCACCAGGCCGAACACCACCATGCCGGCGGTGACGAGGCCGAGTTTTCGCCATCGTGGCGGGATCGAGAACACGAGGCAGCCGGCCAGCATGCCGAGCCCGAGCGGATACCAGTTGCGGGAGATGAGCCCCGGCTGCAGCGCGAGGACCCAGGTGACCGCGATCGCCACCGCAAGGCCGCCCACCACGGCGAGCAGTTCCGCCTGCGTCCAGCGCTCCAGCGGATCGGGGCCGTTGAACAGGCCGAGGATGAAGGTGAGGGCGGCCAGCGCCGCCAGCAGCCCGAAGGCCAACATGGGCATGTAGCCCGGCCCCATGCGGCGGGCGGTGCCGATCGCATGGTCCTCGAGGTTGATCCAGAAGCCGACGATGGCGACCGCCATGAGCAGGACCGCGCCTGCCAGGTCCTTTGCATTAGCGCGTATGGTGCGCTGCGCCTTAGATAGCATGAGCAGGACCGCGCCTGCCAGGTCCTTTGCATTCAAGCGCACGAACGATTCCCCCTTTCCCGGCCTTGCCTGCCCTGGCACGGGCGACGGCCGCCGCGCCCGGATGCGCTCCGGGCGCGGCTGGCCGATCCGCCACTGCCTTGTGGCAGGGGAACACTACCCGCCACATAAACCCCAACAAGCGGCCGTGGCGGCCAAACTTGAAAGATGAACGTTTCTTAATGTCATCGGCCTGCCACCGGTAATGCACCCCGCCGTCCGCGGAACAAGGATACCCGCATGACCCGCCCGAACGACCTCGCCTCCGCCATCCGCGCCGCCGCCGCGGAACAGGCAGAACGCCTCATCGCCATACGGCGCGACATCCACGCCCATCCCGAACTCGCCTTCGAGGAGACGCGCACCGCCGGCATCGTCGCCGCCGAGCTCGGCCGGCTGTCCATCCCGCACCGCACCGGGGTCGGCCGCACCGGCGTGATCGGCTGGATCGAGGGCGGGCGCCCTGGCCCCACCCTCGCCATGCGGGCCGACATGGACGCCCTGCCGATCGAGGAGGAGACCGGCCTGCCCTACGCCTCCACCGTGCCCGGCCGGATGCACGCCTGCGGCCACGACATCCACACCGCGACACTGCTCGGCGTGGCCGCCGTGCTGAAGGGCCTCGCGCCGTCGCTCGCCGGGCGGGTCGTGCTGGTGTTCCAGCCGGCCGAGGAGGTGCTCGCCGGCGCCGAGGCGATGATCGCCGACGGCGCCGCCGACGGCGTGGATCTCGCCCTCGGCTTCCACAACCACCCGGAGATGCCGGTCGGCAGCTTCGGCTATGTGCGGGGTGCGTCTCTCGCGGCGGCCGACAAGTTCGACCTCGTGATCCGCGGCCGCTCCGGCCACGCCGCCCATCCTTACGCGGCGGTGGACCCGATCGTGGCGGCGGCGGCCTTCGTCGCCCAGGCGCAGACGGTGGTGAGCCGCGAGATCAAGCCCCTGCACCCAGCGGTGGTGACGATCGGCGCGCTGAACGCCGGCACCACCCACAACATCATCCCCGAACGCGCGGTGCTGAAGGGCACGGTGCGCACCCTCCACCCCGATGCGCGAGACACGGCGGAGGCCGCGCTGCGGCGCCTCGTCTCGGGGCTCGAGGCGATGATGCGCGTCCGCTGCGACTTCGCCTACGCCCGCCTCGTGCCCGCGCTCGTGAACGACGACCGCGTGCTCGGGCCCGCGGTCCGCGCCATCGCCGAGCAGTTCGGCGAGCAGCCGGTCGAGGGCGAGCCCTCGATGGGGGCGGAGGACTTCTCCGCCTTCGCCACCCGCGTGCCGGCCTTCCAGCTGCGCATCGGCTCCGGCGCGCCGGGGCGGGAGGACCGGCTGCACAACGCCGACTACCAGCCGGACGAGCGCTGCATCCCGGCCGGGGTCGAGGCGCTCTCGCGCGCGGCGGTCGAGCTGCTGCGGTAGGCGGAGGGGCCGAGAGGCCGGCGGCAGGCGCGGCTCAGGCCGGCTCCTCGGTCTGGCCGAGCACCCAGCCCTCCCAGCGGCGGATCCAGGGATCCTCCGGGATGTGGTCGGGCTGCGCCCCCTCCAGCACCGCGATCACGCCGAGGAGACCGATGAGCGAATCGAAGCGGTCCTCGCCGTCCGGGCGCGCCCCGAAGCCGTCGGCGATCTCCTCGGCGAGCGGGCCGTCGGGCTCCACCCGGAGCGCCGCCATCGCCGCGCGCAGCGCGGGCGCCGTCGCCCGGCGCACGGCGGCGCTGCGCTTCGAGCCGAGACGCGGGATGCCGCGGCTGCGCATCGCCTCCGCCGGGTAGCATTCCGCCAGCACGAGCCGCCCCGCCTGCTGCAGCGCGTGCAGCCCGCCCGCGAACGGCCAGAGCGCATAGGGCGCGCCGGCCGCGAGCGCCGGGGCGAGCCACTCCCGCCAGGCGGCGATGGCGGCGCGGCCGGACTGGTTGGCGCCGAGCGTCCAGAGCAGCGGCGCACCCGCGGGGCGCAGCCGGGTCGCGCGGTCGGCGGCG
>JANWXJ010000188.1 GCA_025055335.1 Acetobacteraceae bacterium | reverse complement strand
AGCGCGGCGGGGGCCGGCGTGGCGGCGCCCGCCTCCAGAAGCCCCAGCGTGCCGCCCACCGGCAGCTCGGCACCGGCGGCCGCGACATGCCGCGTGAGAACACCGGCGGCGGGCGCCTCCACCTCCATCGTCACCTTGTCGGACTCGACGAGCGCCACCGGCTCTCCCGCCGTCACTGCCGCCCCCTCCGGCTTCAGCCAGGAGACGAGCCTGCCCCTCTCCATCGTGTGGCCGAGATTGGGCATGCGGATGCGCAGCTCGGCCATCGCGGCCTCCGGAGCGGGCAGCTCGTCACGCCGGCATCAGCTGGCGCGGCAGGAACAGGATCACCTGCGGGAAATAGGTGCACACCGCAAGCACGCCGCAGAGGGTCAGGAAGTAAGGGAACGCGGCCCGGAAGATAGAGATGATGTCCGTCCGCCCGATCACCGACATGGTGGAGAGGATGAGCCCGACAGGCGGCGTCAGCAGCCCGAGGGTGAGGTTGATCACCATCACCACGCCGAGCGCGATCGGGTCCACCCCCATCGAGATGAAGATCGGGAAGGTGATCGGCGCCAGCACGAGCATGATCGGCAGCGCGTCCATGAACATGCCGAGCACGAGCAGGATGATGTTGAACAGCAGGAGCAGCACGTTCACGTCGGACGAGATCGCGAGCATCGCGTTCGTCAGGATCTGGCCGAACTGCTCCTGCAGGGCGATGCGGGCGAACATGCTGGCCACGCCCGCCATCAGCATGATCACGGCGGTGGCGGCGGCGGCCTTCGCCGCGCAGTCGATGACGGTCTTGAGGCTCAGCGTGCGGTAGACCACGAGGCCGAGGAACGCCACGTACATGACGAGGATCGCCGCCGCCTCGGTCGGCGTCGCGAGTCCGACCATGATCGCCCGCAGCACGATCAGCGGCGCCGCCAGCGGCAGCAGCGCGCCGAGGGTGGCCTCCCAGAGTTCCCGCCTGCTGGCACGGCGCTCGCGCGGGTAGCCCCGCCTCCGGCTGATGACGTAGGTCAGCACGAACATCGCGACGAACATCAGCACGCCCGGCAGGATGCCGGCGAGGAACAGCTGCCCGATCGAGAGGTTCTGGATCGCGCCCAGCAGCACGAACAGGATCGAGGGCGGGATGATCGGCGCGATGGTGGCGGCGGAAGCGATCACGCCGCAGGCGAAATCCCGCGGGTAGCCGCGCTTCTCCATCTCGGGCACCAGCACCGCGCCGGTGGCGGCGGCGTCGGCCACCGCCGAACCCGACATGCCGGACATGATGAAGTTCGTCGTCACCGCCACGTTGGCCAGCCCCCCGTGGATGTGGCCGACGAGGGCGGAGGCGAAGCGGATCAGACGCTGCGTCACCCCGGCCGCCGACATCAGGTAGCCGGCGAAGACGAACATCGGGATGGCAAGCAGCGTGTAGCTCTGCACGCCCGCAAGCATCTGCTGCGGCAGGAGCGACAAGGGCGCACCGAAATCCACGATCGAGGCGGCGACGAGATAGACGAGGCAGGCCACCCCTATCGCCCAGGCGATCTCCATGCCGGCCGCGGCCAGCACGAGCATCGTCCCGATCAGCAGCAGCAGGAGCATGGTATCACGACTTCCCGCGCAGGTCGCGCACCGTCCGCAGCCAGAGCACGATCTGGAACCCGAGCATCAGCGCGAGCCCGGTGGGCAGCGCCGCCACCAGCACCCAGCGCGGCCAGCCGGTCGCCTGCATGCGCCCGAACATGGCGAGATCCACCACGTCCTGCGAATGCCACAGCAGCACCGCCAGGAACACGACGACGATCGTGTGGGTGACGAGGCGGAACCACAGCACGGTGCGCGGCCGGAAGAGCAGTTCGATACCCTGCACCCGCACGTTCCAGCCGGAGACGATGGCAAGCCCCGCGGCCAGGAACCCCATCCAGACGAACAGGATCACGGGCACTTCCTCGCCCCAGAAGGGCGGGGCGTGGAAGAAGTACCGCGCCATGGTGGCGTAGAACACGATGCACACGATGCCGATGAGGCATAGCGCGCTGGCGTGGTGGAGGAACCGGCGAACGATGCCCCGCGTGTCGAGGCCGCCCGTCTCGGCGTCGTGCGGATTGTCCATGCGGGGTTCCGGAAGCCGGAGGGCCGGGGCGACGCGCCCCGGCCCGGGGAGGGATCAGGCGGCCTTGATCTGCTCGTAGGCGCCGGCGCCGAACACCTCGGTCACCAGGCGGCGGGCCAGCGGCTCCATGATCCGCTCGAGCTCGGCCTGGTCGAGGTCCACGACGCTGTTCTGCCCGTTCGCCGCGCGCCAGCGGGCGATGTCCTCCTGCTTCGCGCGCATCGGGCGCTGCACCAGCCCTTCCTCGTGCATCTCGTTGAAGGTGCGGGTGAACAGCTCCTGCTGCTGCGCCGACAGCCGCGCCCAGGACCTCTCGCCGATGAAGATCTTGTCCATGCCGACGCCGAAGTCGTTGGAGACGACGAAGCGCGACACCTCGCTGAAGCGGTTGGCGAGCATGACGTTGATCAGCGTGATCAGCCCGTCGGCCACACCCTGCTGGAGGGCGAGGTACACCTCGTTGAAGGGCACCGGAGTCGGGATGCCGCCGAGCAGCTGGACGGCCGGCGGGTAGGAATCGAAGGGCGGCACGCGGATCTTCTGGCCGCGGAAGGACTGCCAGGAGGTGATCGGCGTGCGGAGCGAGATGTTGAACCCGCCCGAGGAGCCGCCGCCGATGATGCGGGCGCGGTAGCGCCGCTGGAAGGCCTGGGCGGCGCGCTGGCCGAGGGGCCCGTTCATCACCCGGATGCCGTGCGCCACGTCGCGCAGCAGGGAGGGCGTGTAGAGCACGTCGTATTCCGGGATGCCGGAATAGCCCGTCAGCGCCATGTCCATCGAGCCGAGCGCCACGCTCTCGACGATCGACTGCTCGCTGCCCGCGTTCAGCACGAGCTGGATGTCGATCGCGCCGTTCGAGCGGTTGCGCAGCTCGTCGGCGAAGCGCTGCATGTGCTGGTTGGTCATGATCCCCTGGTTCGAGGCGTTGGCGTAGCGCAGCCGCACCGCCTGCGCCTTGGCGCTGTTGCCCAGCATGAACCCGAAGGATGCGGCGGCCGTCCCCGCCGCCAGTGTCCGACGCCCGATCGCCATCGCTCGACCCCCTGCAAGCCCCGCGCGGCCACAGGCCGCCGCTTGTCCGGACAGGTGCTTATTCCCGCGCCGCCTGCGCTGTCAAACGCCCCTGGCGGCGCCCACCGCCTCGTCCCAGCCGCCCTGGCCGCCGAGCCGCGCCCAGGCGGCGAAGGCCGGAGATGGCGCCACCTCCCCATCCCGGATCAGCCGCAGCCAAACCCGCGCCGCCTCCACGAAATGGGGAACGCTGCCCGGGAACATCATGATGGAGAGCGCCTCGGCCAGTTCGGGCTCCGGCACGCCCTCCGCGTAGGCGAAGCGGATCGCCTCGGCGAGCGCGGCGTGGTCGCGCCGCGCCGCATGCACCGCCGCCGCCGCCGGGACGGCGAGCCGCAGCGCCACGGGCGGCGCCACCCGCGCGAGATCCGCCCGGTAGCGGGCCCAAACGTCAAGGCCCGGCAGGTGCGGCGTCCACCACTCCGCGACGAAGCGGTAGGCCGCCCCCGCGCCGACGGCCCAGGCGGAGAGCCGCAGCGCCGCCGCCACCTCCTCCCGCGTGCCGCCGCCGTCCAGGAACTTCGGGATGTGGTGGGTCGCCGCCGCCTCGTCGGTTGCGATCAGCACGGCAAGCCAGACGAACTCCCGCTCCCGCGCCCCGAGCACCTTCGGATCGAGCGCAAGCCGCGTGTAGGCGGCGTCATAGGCCTCGAGCAGCGGCTCCGACAGCACCGCCAGCAGCCCGTGATGCGGCAGGAGGTAGCCGCGCTTGGCCTTCACCGCGGCGAGCCGCGCCGCGATCGCGTCCTCTTCCATCCGGTATCCTCCGCCTGTCGCCATCCGGTTGCAGCACGGATCGGGCGGGCCGGCCAAGCCGCGATCACCGGCGCCCGGCCAGCACCACCGGCAGCCGCCCGACGAGAGGGATCGGGGTGGCGCGATAGTCGGAAAGATCCCGCCCGCCGCCGGAGGGGGCGCCGGCACCGCGGAGGAGGGGCGCTGGAAGCGTCCGGTCCGCACCGCGGATGCCGCCGGCCGAGGTGGCGATGGCGAATGCGCCTTGCGGCCGCGGCGGCGCGGCAGCCATCGCCAGGGCGCGGGCGCGCTCCTCGGGCCAGGCGGCCTCCACGCGGGCACGGTACGATTCGGCGAAGGCCGGTGTGCTGGAGTGGTAGTGCGCCGCCGCGCGCAGCCAGTCGTTCCGGGAAGCGTGCAGTTCCGTCAGGAACCGCGCCGCATAGCGGGCGTTGGCGACGGGGTCGAAGGCTTCCTCGATGCTGGCGAAGGCGTTGGGATGGTGGCGCAGGTTCACCTGCATGCAGCCGACGTCGATCGAGCGGATCCCCTGGGCCTGGAGTTGCCGCACGGCGGCAACCGCTGCCTCGCGGGTCGGAAAGAACTGCCCGCGGCCCTCGGCATTGATCGTCCAGGGCCAGGGCCCGAAGGCACCGCTGTCCGGATCCCTCCGGCCCGACTCCACCCGGCCGATCGCGTGCAGGAGACCGGCCGGGATGTTGGCGGCGCGCTCCGCGGCGGCGATCGCCGCGCGGCAGAGGCCGATCGGTCCCGATTCGGCCAGGGCGGCGGCGGGCAGATGCAGCAGCAAGGCGAGCACGAGCGCACGCATGCCGCAGCCATCGCAACCCGCATGCCGCGATCCGCGTGCCGCTGCCGATGGTGCGGCGCAAAAACCCCCTTGCGGCAGAGGGCGGCCTCCGCTACATTGTGCGGCGCAGCAACCCGGGGTTCCGGGTTGCCTGCTTCTTGGACGTTTCCTCCCTGAACTCGGCGGTGCCGCAAGGCACCGCCACTTTTTTTTCACGCGAGCAGAAACCGCTCCCAGACGGCGCCCAGCCGCTCCACGAGGCGAGCCATGTCGGCGCGAACCTGGGCGAAGCCCGCCGTCCGCTCGACGCGCGCCTCGTCCATGTAGAGGCGGCGGGCGATCTCGATCTGCAGCGCCTGCACGCCCTCCCGCGGCCGGCCGTAGTGGCGCGTGACATAGCCGCCGGCATAGGGATCGTTGCGGCGGACGCGGTAGCCGAGGTCGCACAGGATCTGCTCGGCGGCGCGGGTCACCCGCGGCTCGGCGGCGGTGCCGTGGGCGTCGCCGAGCACGATGTCGGGCGCTGCCGCGCCGGCCTGCGGATGCGCCGGCATCGAATGGCAGTCGAGCAGCAGGCAGGCGCCGAAACGCGCGCGGGTCTCGGCGATCAGGGCGGAGAGCGCGGCGTGGTAGGGCTGCCAGTAGCCGCGCACCCTCGCCTCGGCGTCGGCGAAGGTGAGGCGGCCGCGATACACCGCCTCCCCGCCCGAGGCGATGCGGGCTATGGTGCCAAGCCCGGCGCCGACCCGCGGGGAGCGGCTGTTCACGAACTCCGGCAGCGGGTCCTCGAACATCGCGGGGTCGAGTTCCCACGGCTCGCGGTTCACGTCGCAGAACACGCGCGGGAAGGTGGCGGCGAGCAGCGGCGCGCCGAGCCGCGGGGCGTCGCCGAAGATCTCCTCGACGAAGGCGTCCTCGCTCCGCGCGCGTGCCAGCGCGTCGAGACGGGTCTGTCGCAGGAACGACTCCGGGTAGTCCCGGCCCGAATGCGGGGAGGCGAGCACGAAGGGCAGCCGCTGCTCGGCCGGGCGGAACAGGCGGAACGGAACGTTCTCGCCCTCCGCCGGGGCGGCGTACGGGACGGGAAGATCCATCCCGGCATCAAGCCACAGCGGCGCGCGGCGCGCCATCGGGGTGCTCAGGCGGCGGCGGACGTCGCCGCGGCGGCGGCCGGCAGGTCCACCTCGGCCGTCAGCGGCAGGTGGTCCGACGCCCGGCGGGCCAGCCAGGAATCATGCGCCTGCACCCGCCGCACGATGCCGCTCGGCCAGCCGAGGATGCGGTCGAGCGGGAGCAGCGGCAGCCGCGCCGGGAAGGAGCGCGGGCTGTGCCGCGCCGGCCCGAAGAAGCGCGAAAGGGTGCGCAGCGGCGCGGAATCCTCCCGCCATTCGTTGAGGTCCCCGAGCAGCAGCGTCGGCATGTCCGGCCCCTCGGCGATGGCGTGCAGCAGCGCATCCGCCTGCCGTGCGCGGGAGGAGCGGAGCAGCCCGAGATGCGCGGCGACGATCCGCAACTCCCCCTCGGGCAGCCGCAGGTCGGCGATCAGAGCGCCGCGCGGCTCGGCGCCCGGCAGGCTCAGGCGCCGGACCGTCGCCTGGATGTCCGGCCGCAGCAGGATCGCGTTGCCGTGCCAGCCGTGGCCCTCCGGCAGGTCCGACACGGGGAGGAGGACGAGGCCGCTCTCCCGCCCGAGCGCCTCGGCGTCCAGCCGGCCGATGCGGCGGCCGAAGCGGCGGTCCACCTCCTGCAGGGCGACGATGTCGGCCTCGAGCTCGCCGATCACGGCGGCCACCCGGTCGGGGCGGTAGTGGCGGTCGGTGCCGACGCATTTGTGCACGTTGTAGGAGGCGACCCGCAGCGTGGCGGCCGGGCGGCGATGCTTCGCGGGGAAGGGGTGCAGGCTCATGGGCGGGGCGGTATCCGGACGCTTCGGCGGCCGGCGGCCGTCTCGCTGCAACGCGATATAGGGCGGCTGGCGCCGCAACGGAACCGCACACCGCCCTGCCGCCCTGCCGCCATCGGCCTCCGCCCCGCGCCGCCCCACTTGCATGTGCCGCCGCCCCGCCCTAAGCACGCCGGGCCGCCTGGGCGGGCGCGTAGCTCAGCGGGAGAGCACCACCTTGACACGGTGGGGGTCACAGGTTCAATCCCTGTCGCGCCCATTCCGGCCAATGGGTTGTCCTTTCGTCCTCAAGTAACATGGCGGAACGACCGCGGGGCGGTTGACCGCGCGCGCATCCCCGCGCAGGAAGCCTGCCGGAAACATGCACACCAGGGGGGAAACGCATGATGAACCGCCGCCACCTGCTGCTCGCGGGCACCGCCCTCGCGGCACCTGCCCTGGTCCGCCCGGCCGGCGCCCAGACGGCGACGATGCGCCTCTCCCACCAGTTCCCGCCCGCCCACCACAACGCCACCGTGCTCGCCGCCTTCGCCGAGGATGTGGCCGAACGCTCGGGCGGCAGCGTGCGGGTGCAGGTGTTCCCGGCCGAACAACTCGCCCGCGCCGGGGAGAACTTCGCCGGCGTCGCGCGCGGCGCCTTCGAGGCCGCGGCGGCGGTGAACTTCCAGTGGGGCAGCACCATCCCCGAGATGAACACCCCGACAATCCCCTATCTCTTCACCGATCTCGGGCGCATCCGCCGCTTCTTCGGCAGCCCGGCGGCGCGCTACCTGGAAGAGCTTCTGGCGCGGCGGCAGGTCCGCAACCTGATGTGGCTCTACACCACCAGGATGAGCATCTTCACCTCCAACGCCCGGCCGATCATCCGCACCGAGGATTTCCGCGGCCTCAAGATCCGCGGCCTCAACGCGCTGACCGACCACGCGCTGTCGGCCGTCGGCGCCGCGCCCTCGGCCCTGCCGGGGCCTGAGGTGCCGCAGGCGCTGCAGTCGGGCGTGCTGGACGCCGGGCTGACCGACGTCTCGGCCGCCGTCTCCCGCCGCTTCTACGAGATCCAGCGCTTCGGCACGGTTGCGCCCTACTTCACCGTGATCAGCCACGTCTACGTGAACCCGCGCTGGTGGCAGGGCCTGACCGACCAGCAGCGCGCCGCGATCGAGGCCGCGGCGCGCAAGGCCGAGCAGGACCAGATCCCGATCACCGAGCGCACGGCCGAGGAGGCGGTGCGCATCCTGCGCGAACGCGGCATGACGCTGCACATCCAGACGCCCGAGGAGGCGGCCGCCTGGCGCGCCGCCATGCAGCCGCCGGTGCTGCAGGCCTTCCTGCGCGCCGCCCCCGAGGGCGGGCAGCGCGCGCTCGACCTGTTCCAGGCCCTCTGATGCTCGCCGCCGCGGGCTGGCTTGCGCGGGTCGCGGGCGGGCTCGCGGCGCTGGCCACCTTCCTCACGCTGCTGCTGATCGGCGCGGCGGTGCTCGCGCGCTACGTCCTCGGGATGCCGCAGCCCTGGATGGAGAAGGTGGGCGGCTGGCTCGTCGTCGCCCTCGCCTGCCTCTCCGCCGCCGAGGTGCAGCGCCGCGGCGAGCACATCGGCGTCGACATCTTCACCGAACGCCTCTCCGGCCCCTGGAAGCGGGCGACCGACCTCGTCGGCCTCCTCAGCGTCGGCGCCGTCGCCGCCGTGCTGGTCGCCGCCGGGTGGGAGACGATCGAGTTCAGCCTGCTCGTCGGCATGATGACGGAGGTGGCGGGCATCCCGCTGTGGTGGGTGCAGCTCGCGCTGCCGGTCGGTGCCGTGCTGCTGCTGCTGATGGCGGCGGCGCAGCTGGCGGCGGCGCTGCGCGGGCGGCCGCATCTGCCGCCCGGCGAAGGCCGGCACTGAGCGGGCGATGCTGTTCTTCCTGCTGCTCGCCGCGCTGATCGCGCTGCTGTGGGTCGGCGTGCCGATGTTCGCCGCCCTCTTCCTGCTGCCGCTTGCGGTGCTGTGGTGGACGGAAGGCAGCGTGCCGGCGCTCGGCGAACTCGTGATCGGCAAGCTCGATTCCTACCTGCTGATCGCGATCCCGCTGTTCCTGCTGATGGCGCAGGTGATGGTGCGCGGGCGCGTGGTGGACGACCTGTTCGCCGCCGCCTTCGCCCTGCTGCGGCGCCTGCGCGGGGGGGTGGGCATCGCCACGGTCGCCGCCTGCACGGTGTTCGCGGCGATCAGCGGCTCCTCCGTCGCCACCGCCCTCACCGTCGGCAAGATCGCCATCCCGCAGATGCTGCGCTACGGCATGAGCCGGCGCGGCGCCTTCGGCGTGGTGGCGGGTGGCGGCACGCTCGGCATCCTCATCCCGCCCTCGGCACCGATGGTGCTCTACGCCTACGTGACGGAGACGAGCGTCGCCGCCCTCTTCCTCGCGGGGCTGGTTCCCGGGCTGATGATGGCCGGGATGTTCGCGCTCTGGGTGTTCCTCACCGAAGGCCGCGCCCGCGCCCCGGCCGGGGAGGCGGCGGCCGAGACGCCGGCGATGGCGCTCAGGCGCGCCTCCTGGTCGCTCTCGCTTCCCGTGTTCGTGCTGGGCGGCATCTACCTCGGCGTGTTCACCGCCACCGAAGCCGCGGGCACCGGCACGCTCTATGCCATCGCGATCGCGGCGATCGTCTACCGCACCCTCACCTGGCAGGCCTGGCTCGAGAGCCTCGCC
Source organism: Acetobacteraceae bacterium (assembly GCA_025055335.1). Classification (GTDB taxonomy): domain Bacteria; phylum Pseudomonadota; class Alphaproteobacteria; order Acetobacterales; family Acetobacteraceae; genus JANWXJ01. The sequence continues at coordinate 6,129 of JANWXJ010000188.1, read as the reverse complement.
GAGAGCACGCGCACCTCGGGCATGCTGCTGCTGATCATCGCCGGCGCGGCGATCTACGGCTACATGCTGACGAAGCTGAACGTGCCGCAGGATCTGGCGCGGCTGGTCGCGGACCTCGGCCTGACGCAGACGCAGTTCCTGGTCGCCATGCTGGTGCTGCTGTTCCTGCTCGGCCTCGTGCTCGAATCCTTCTCGATCATCCTGCTCACTATGCCGGCGATCCTGCCGGCGCTCGGGGTGCTCGGGATCGACAAGGTGTGGTACGGCGTGCTGCTGACGCTGTCCCTGGAAATGGCGCTGATCACGCCGCCGGTCGCGCTCAATCTCGTGGTGCTGAAGGCGATCACCGGGGCGCCGATGGCCGAGGTCAGCCGCTCGATCCTGCCCTATCTCGGCATGCTGATCCTGGGTGCGGCGCTGATCGTGGCCTTCCCCGGCATCGCGCTGTGGCTGCCGCGGCTTGCGGGCTACGGCGTGTAGGGGCGGCTACTCCCACACCTCGCGCGGCTTCTCGTTCCGCCGGACCGTCGGGATCGAGCCGGGAAGCGGGGCCGGCCGGCCGAACAGCCAGCCCTGGCCGAACTCGACGCCGAGGGAAGCCATCAGCGCCGCCTCCTCCTCGGTCTCGATGCGTTCGGCCACCACCTTGGCCCCGGCGGCGCGCGAGAGTTCGGCCATGGAAGCGACGAAGGCGCGTTCCCGCTCCTGGCGGGTGGCGGCGGTGACGTAGGAGCCGTCGATCTTCACGTAGTCGGGGCGGAGCTGCCGCAGGTGGCGGAACGCCGCCGAGCCCGCGCCGAAATCGTCGATGCAGACGGGCACGTTCCGCGCCCGCATCGCATCCATGAACGCCAGCGCCTCCTCTTCGTGCTCGAAGTCGGCGGTCTCGGTGATCTCGATGAACAGCCCGCGCGGCTCCTGCCCGATCAGGGCGAGCATCCTGTCGCGGAAGGCGTGCGACTGTGCCGAAAGGCCGGAAACATTCACCGCGACCGGCAGCTTCCCGCGGCTGTCCTTGAGCGCTTGGCGGAGCACCGCGAGGTCGAGTTCCTCGGCGAGCCCCGCCGCCTCGGCGAGGCTGACGAACTCGTCGGCCCGCGGCAGCCCGCCGGTCGGGCGCAACAGCGCCTCGTAGTGGTGCACGCCGCGGTCGGACAGCCGGAGGATCGGCTGGTAATCCAGGCGGAAGCGCCCTTCCGCGATGACGCGCCCGATCCCCTCGGCGCGCGCGGCGAGTTCGGTGAGGAAGCCCGAGAGGCCGCCGGCCACCCCCGCCTTGGCCAGCGCCTCCTGCCCGCCGCGGGCGAAGCCCGAGAGTGCGGCGCGCAGTGCCCTCACGGCCTGCACGTCCGTCATCTCGCCCGGCGCGAGCGACAGCGCCACCGCCGTCACCTGCGCCCCGATCCCGAAGCGGCGAAGCGCGGCCTCCACCCGCTCGGCCAGCGCCGCAACATCCGCCCCTTCGTCCTGCAGGACACCCCAGCGGCCCTGGGCAAGTTCGCCGACGCAGGCGGCGCCGTCCAAGTCGCGCAGAAGCTCGGCGCGAAGCTGCGCCTCGATCCCCGGGCGTTCGGCGATCGCCTGCGCGCCGGCGCCGTCCAACTCGACGAGCCCGAGCATCGCCGGGCGGTCCTGGTCGCGCAGACGGGCCTCGGCGGCGCGGGCGAAGCTGTCCTTGTCCGCCACCTCGGCGGCGGCCAGCCCCTGCGGCATGGGGCCGAAGGTGAGGCAGAGCGCGGGCGCGCCCGCCCCGCCTTCCGGCATGGCCAGCCCCGAGAGCACGACGGGCGTGCGTTCCGGATCGCTGAGGCGGATCACGGTCGGCTGCAGCCGCCCGCGGCCGGCGAGCAGAGGCACGGCGGCGGCAAGCTGGGCGCGGTCCTCGCCCGCGGCGAGTTCCTCGACGAACCGGCCGACGAAGCGTTCCGGGTCAGCGCCGAACCGGGTGCGGAAGGCGCCGGCCGCGAAGGCGATGCGGCCGGCGGGGTCCACCTCCACCAGCAGGTCGGCGGCGGCGAAGGCGAACGCGACGAAGCGGTCGGTCATGCGGCGCCGCGTGGCGCCTCCCGACCGCGTGATGCTGCCCGGGTCCGCCACGCTGCCTCCGCCTGCCGCCCGCCTCGGCCGGAAGGCTAGTGCGCGGCGCTTGCCGCGAGGTTAAGCACGGCGTCAGACGTTGAAGCGGAACAGCAGCACGTCGCCGTCCTTCACGACGTAGTCCTTGCCCTCGATCCGGAGCTTCCCCGCTTCGCGTGCTCCGGCCTCGCCGCCGCAGGCCACGTAGTCGTCGTAGGCGATGCATTCGGCGGCGATGAAGCCGCGCTCGAAATCGCCGTGGATGACGCCGGCGGCCTGCGGCGCCCTGGTGCCCTTCACGATGGTCCAGGCTCGCGCCTCCTTCGGCCCCACCGTGAAATAGGTGATCAGCCCGAGCAGCGCGTAGCCGGCGCGGATGATCCGGTCGAGCCCGGAGTCGGAAAGCCCGAGGCTCGCCAGGAACTCCGCCCGATCGTCTTCCGGCATCTGCGCGATCTCGGCCTCGATCGCCGCCGACACCACGACCGAACCCGCCCCCTGCGCCGCCGCCATCTCCGCCACGCGGGCGGAGAAGGCGTTGCCCGTGGCCGCCGAGGCCTCCTCGACATTCGCCACATACAGCACGGGCTTCGTCGTGAGCAGCTGGAGCCTGGCCGCGGCGGCCTCCTCCCCCTTCGGCACGGCGGTGCGGGCGGGGCGGCCGGCGGCCAGCGCCGCCTTCAGGGGCGCGATCAGCGCCAGCGCCGCCTGCGCTTCCTTGTCGCCGCCGCGGGCGCGCTTCGCCAGGCCCTGCTCGCGCCGCTCCAGGCTCTCGAGATCGGCAAGCATCAGTTCGGTCTCGACCGTCTCGGCATCGCGCACGGGATCCACGCTGCCCTCGACATGCGTCACGTCCGGATCCTCGAAGCAGCGCAGCACATGGACGATCGCGTCCACCTCGCGGATATTGGCGAGGAACTGGTTGCCGAGCCCCTCCCCCTTCGAGGCGCCGCGCACCAGACCCGCGATGTCCACGAACTCGAGGCTCGTCGGCACGATCCGCGCGGACTTGCCGATGCGGGCGAGCGTCTCGAGCCGCGGGTCGGGCACCGCGACGCGGCCGACATTCGGTTCGATGGTGCAGAACGGGTAGTTGGCGGCCTGCGCCGCCGCCGTGCGGGTCAGCGCGTTGAACAGGGTGGACTTGCCGACATTCGGCAGGCCGACGATGCCGCAGGTGAAACCCATGGGGCGGAGGCTCCGGAATCCGTTGCGCCCCGGCAAGGGCGGCGGGCGGCGGCCCGCCGGGGGGCCGGCGGCAACGCGGCGGCGTCCGGGGCGACGCCCCTATGCGCGGCCCCGCCCGCGCTTGCAACTGGGCGGCCGAGGCGAGCGGAGACGGCCGCGCAGGCGGCAGCGCCCGGCCGCGAGCCGGGCGCGCCGCCGGACACCGCGCGCCGCCATCCTCACTCCACCGGCACCCGCGCCTCGCGCACGACGCGCGCCCAGGTCTCGAGTTCGCGGCGGAAGATCGCGTCGAACTCGGCTGGCGTCCCGCCGCCCGGGGCGAGGCCCTGCGTGCGCCGAAACGCGGCTAGCCCTCGAGCCGGGACAGGATCGCCTGGGCCAGTGCGCCCGCGGCGATGCGCGCCGCCGCGTCGTCCGTCACCGGCGAGAGCGCCGCCGCACGCAGCAGCGGCAGCAGCAGCAGCGGCGGCACCCCGGCTCGCTTCGCCGCCTCGGCGATGCGCTGCGCGGAGGCGGCGGCGTCCCCGTCCAGCCCGCCCGCCGCCGAGAGCGCGAGAGCGGCGCGGAGAGCGGCTTCCTCGGCCTCGGCGCGGGCAAGCCGGGCGCGGCGGAGATCCCCCTCGGTGCCGGGCACGGGCTGGGCCGCCGCCCGCAGGGCCGCCGCCGCCTCGGCCCAGATCCGCGCCTCCCGCGCGAGGCCGGCCGACAGGATCGCCGCACCCTGTGCCCAGGTCTCCGGGCCGGGGCCGAAGCCGAACTCGTGCCCGTCCTCGCTCATCGGGCCTCCTCCCGCTGCGTCAGCAGCGCGACCCGCGTCATGAAGGCCTCAGGCCTCTCCTCGGCCAGGAGCGGCGCTGCCTCGGCGATCGCGTCCAGCAGCCGCGCCACCCAGGCGGCGTCCTCCTTGGCGAAATTGCCGAGCACATGGCCGGTCACACGGTCCTTGTGGCCGGGGTGGCCGATGCCGATGCGCACGCGCTGGAATCCCGGCGTGCCGAAGGCGCGCTGGATGTCGCGCAGGCCGTTGTGCCCGGCAGTGCCGCCGCCCTGCTTCACCCGCAGCCTGCCGGGGGCGAGGTCGAGCTCGTCGTGGAAGGCGGTGACGCGCTCGGGCGGGATCTTGTGGAAGGCCGCCGCCGCCTGCACGGACTCGCCCGAGGCGTTCATGTAGGTGAGCGGCTTCAGCAGCAGCACCGGCACGCCGCCGATCCGCCCCTCCGACACCTCGCCCTTGAAGCGCTTGCGCCAGAGGGGGAAGCCGTGGCGGCGGGCGATCGCGTCCACCGCCATGAAGCCGATGTTGTGCCGCTGCCGGGCGTGTTCGGGCCCGGGATTGCCGAGCCCGACCCAGAGCAGCACGGGCGGGCCTTACTTCTTCTTGGCCGGGGCGGCGGCCTTGGCGGGCGCGGCCGGGGCGGCGGCGGCCTTGGCAGGCGCGGCCGCGGCCTTGCCCTTCGCCGGGGCCTTGCCCTTGGCGGGCGCGGCCTCGGCCGCCGGGGCGGCGACCACCTCCTCCACCTTCGGCGGGGCGATGGTGGCCACCATGAAGTCGCGGTCGGCGATCACGGGCTTAGTGCCCTTCGTGTCCTTCACGTTGGACCAGCGGAGGTTGTCGCCGATCTTCGCGGCGCCCACGTCGATCTCGAAGAACTCCGGCACCTCGTCGGGATCCGACCACACCTCGAGCTCGCGGCGCACCACGTTCAGCGTGCCGCCTTCCTTGAGGCCCGGGCAGGTCGCCTCGTTCAGGAAGTGCACCGGCACCTTCACGCGGATCTTCTGGCCCGGGGCGAGGCGCTGGAAATCCACATGCAGCGGCCGGTCGGTGACGGGGTGGAACTGCACGTCCCGCATCAGGGCGCGCACGGGCTCGCCCCCGTCCACCGCCACGGCATAGAGGTGGGACTGCCAGCCGCCCTTCGCGAGTTCCTTCATCACGTCGCGCGGGTCGAGCGAGATCAGCGTCGCTTCCTGCTTCGCGCCGTAGATGACGGCCGGCACGCGGCCTTGCCTCCGGGTCGCGCGCGCCGCCCCCTTGCCGGCACGCTCGCGCGACACGGCTTCGATCCGGACTGTCTGGACCATGAGCCTGCTCCTCGCGGGTGTGGGATGTGGCCCGCGCATGCGGGCGCGCCGGCCTCCAGGGGTGCCGAGCGCCGCGGGGGTTTAGGGGAAAGGGGCGGCCTGCGCAACCGCGCCCCTCAGCGCCGGCCGAACAGGCGTTCGAGCTCGGCCGCCCCGAGGCGCAGGAAGGTCGGCCGCCCGTGGGAACAGGTGGCGGCGCGCGGCGTCGCCTCCATCGCGCGGAGCAGCGCCGCCATCTCCTCGGGCGTCAGCCGCCGCCCGGCGCGGATGCTGATGTGGCAGGCGAGCCGCGCCACCGCCCGCTCGAGCCGCGCCGAGAGCGCCGTCTGCTCCCCCTCCTCGGCCAGCTCCTCGGCGATGTCGCGCAGCAGCGCCGCCGGATCGGGCGCGCCGAGCAGCGCCGGAACGCCGCGCACCAGCACCGCCCCGGGGCCGAAGCCCTCGATCTCGAGCCCGAGCGCGGCGAGATCCCCGGCCCGCGCCAGCAGGCGCGCCGCATCCGCCGCCGGCAGCTCCACCACCTCGGGCAGCAGCAGCGGCTGGGCGCGCACGCCGCCCGAGAGAAGCTCGGCCGACAGGCGCTCCTGCATCAGGCGCTCGTGCGCCGCGTGCTGGTCCACGAGGATCAGCGCCCCGTCCGGGGCCTCCGCCAGGATGTAGGTGTCGAGGATCTGCGCGAGCGGCCGGCCGAGCGGCCCGTCCGGCATCGGCGGCGGCGCGGGCCGGGCGGCGGACCCGAACGAGAGTCCGAGCGGAGGCTGCGCCGCCCCGGCGATACCC
>JANWXJ010000144.1 GCA_025055335.1 Acetobacteraceae bacterium | reverse complement strand
CCCGATCGCCGCCGCCTGCACCACCGGCAGCGCGCGCCGCGCCGCCCGCGGCAGCCCGAACAGGGCGAGCAGCGCGAGGTCCCGCCGCTGCCGCTCCACCTGCGCCCAGATGCCGACGGCGAGGCTCACCACGTATCCGGCCCCGCCCATTCCCGCGAGGATCGCGAACAGCAGCGCCAAGTCCCGGTCCAGCCGCAGCAGCGCCCCCACCTCCTCCGCGCGCGACGCGACCGGCAGCCCCTGCGCCGCAAGCTCGGCGGCCAGCGCCGGCACCGCCTCGATCCGCGCCGCATGCAGGCGGAAGCCGGCGAAGGCGCGCGGCCCCGCCGCGTCGCCCGGCGCGGCGTCCTCGCCCAAGGCACCATCCAGAAAATCCTCCACCGTCACCAGCAGCGGCACGGCGGCGAACAGCGCATCGCGCGGCATGGCCGCCGGCGGCGCGACGGCTGCGACCGTGAGCGGCAGCCGCAGCACCTGCCTTTCGCCGCCGGCGACGCGGCCGACCACGCCCGGCAGCGTCGCGCCGGCCTCCAGCGCCAGCCCCCGCGCCAAGGATGCCGACACGATCACCAGATCCGGCCGCGCAGGCCCCTGCCCCGCCAGCAGCGGATCGCCCGGCGCCGAGGGCAGAAGTTCGACCCGCCCGAAGCGCCCGCCCGGCTCCTCGATCTGGATCGCCGCCGACAGCGCGCGCGTGCGCGGCACCAGGAACGCGACGTCTGGCCGCGCCGCCAGCGCCGCCAGCGTGGCCTCCGGAATGTCTCGGTTGGCGATGGTGACGATCTCGGTCGCCCGCGGATCCTGGAGCAGCGCCGCGCGCAGGCCGCCGATCACGCCCTCGCGCAGCCCGGCCAGCAGGATCAACGGCGCCAGCACCGCCGCGAGCCCGAGCGCGGCGCAGAGCGCCAGCACCGGCCGGTGCCGCAGGTCGGCGAGGGCGAGGCGGAGCGTCAGGCCCATGCCGCCTCCGACCCCTCGCCCGACGCATCCGGCGTGACGACGATGCGCGGCAGGCCAAGCCGCGCGACCGAATCCCAGTCATGCGTCGCCAGCACCAGCGCCGCGCCCGCGGCCTCCGCCTCGCGCAGCAGCAGCGCCAGGATGTCCTCGGCGAGGGCGGGATGCACCGCCGCCGTCGGCTCATCCGCCAGGATCAGCGCCGGCCGGTGCGCGAGCGCGCGGGCGATCGCGATGCGCTGGCGCTGCCCGGCCGAGAGCCCGCCGGTCGCGCGGTGCCACAGCGAGGCGACGCCGAGCGCCTCGGCCAGCCGCCGCGCGTGCCGTTCATCGTGCCGCCCCGCCAGCGCCTGCGTCAGCAGGATGTTCTCGCCGACCGGCAGGGACGGGATGAGCCCCCCCGCCTGCGGCACGATGCCGACCGTGCGCGCGCGCAGCCGCGCAAGCCGCGCCTCGGCGCCCGCGCGCCACAGCGCCGCCGCGTCCTCGCCGCCGATCTCGAAGCGCGCGGCGGCATCCGGCGCCAGCGCCAGCGCCAGCAGCAGCAGCAGCGTGGACTTGCCCGCCCCCGACGGCCCGACCAGCGCCACCCGCTCCGCCGCCCGCAGCGCGAGCGAGGGCACCCGCAGCGTGAAGCGCGCGCCGCCCTCGCGCCGCGTCCGGCGCAGCCCTTCCGCCGCGACGAGCGGCGCCGTCACGGCAGCGCGTCGAGCGGCACCGGGAAGAACGCCTCGCCGCCCGAGCGCCCGTCGAGCGTCACCCACAGGTCGGTGCGCGCGGCGTATTCCTGGTAGAGCCTGAGCTTCGCCTCGAGGCCGTTGATCAGCTCGCGCTGCGCCGCCGCCCCCATCGCCATCCAGTCGGCCTCCGTCAGGTCGAGGATCGCGGAGCGATAGGGCAGCCCCTGGAGGTATTCGCCCATCACCTCGCCGACGCGCCGCAGGTTGGCGAGCCGCGCCGGATCGCGCGCGGTGGCCGCGAACACGGCGCGCAGCTGGGCGAAGAAGGTCGCCGGGTCGGTCCGCCCGGCGAGCCCGGCATCCAGCACCCGCTGCACCGTGAGCGCGAGGTCTGAGAGCTGGTTGCGCGTCAGCAGCAGCCGCACGTCGAGCGCGTTCACGGTCGGGTCGCGCCAGTCGCGGTCCACCGCGAAGCTGCGGACGATGTCGGGGGCCGTCGCCTCCGTCGCGCGGCCGAGATGGGCAAGCCGCATCGCGGTCGCCACCAGCTCCACCTGGCGTTCGATCTGCTGCTGCTGCGAAGCCGGCGGGGCGACGCCGCCGACCGGCCGCCCGACCGCGCGCGCGATCTGCCGCAGCAGCGCCTCCGTCAGGCTCTCGACGGTGCGCCCGAAGGCGTCCGCCGAGCCTTCCGGCACCGGGAAGTAGAGCGAGCCGGCCGCGCCGAAGCGCGTGAGCTCGGTGTACTGCCCGCGCGCGAAGGCGTGGTTGCGCCGCCCCTCCGGAGTCAGCAGATGGATCGCGAACAGCGCCACGCCGCGCGATTCGGCAAGCGCCCGGATCTCCGGGATGCCGAGCCGGGTCTGGGATTTCGGGTCGTCGGCCGGCAGCGCCCCGGCATCCGTGACCAGGATGACGGTGCGGAAGCCGAACCCCGTCCAGTCGAGCGAGTCGAGTGCGACGCGCAAGCCCGCGATCGCGTCCTCGTTGAAGTCGTCGGTCGAGGCGGTGGCGGCGCGCACCTCCTCGATCGCGGGCAGGATCGCCTCGATAGGGCGGGAGAGGTCGGGGCGGGCGATGATGCGGGTGATGTAGTCCACCCCCGGCCGCGTCTCCGGCGCGCCGCGGAAGGCCACCATCCCGAAGCGGATGTTCTCGCGCACCACCGTGTCGGAAAGCCGCGCGACGATGGCGCGGATCGCCGCCTGCGTGCGCTCGATATAGGGCTGCATCGAGATGGTCGTGTCCACAACGAATACGATGGCGCCGCGGAAGTCGCGCAGCAGCGCAGGGTCGGCGAGGTCTGGCGCGGCGCGGCGCTCGGCCGGGGCGGAGGCCACCTCGAGCAGCCGCGCCGAAGGCAGGCCCGGACGCTCCACCACCTCGGCCGAGAGGATCGGCAGTAGGTAGAAGTTGCGGCTGATGTCCACGAAGGCCTCGGGCTCCAGCGCCGTGACGGGGCTGCCCGGCTGGCCGGCGGTGGCGCGCAGCCGCGCCGCCTCCTCGGCCGGGTTGCGCGCGAGCAGCGCGGCGCGCAGCGGCTCGGGGGAGGCGGTGAAGAACGCCCTCTCCCGCCCGGCCGGATTGGTGAAGGCGGCGACCATGGTGTGCCGCCAGGGGATCGTCTGCGCCTCGCGCACCCAGCCCTCGGCCCGCGTCGGCTCGCGCCCGACCTCGATCCACCCGCCCTCCCGCGCATAGACGTGGAGCACGCTGAAGCCCGGGATCGCGCGCGGGGACGCCGCATCGGGGCGCGGATGGAGCGTCGCGCCGGGACGGACGATGACGCGCTGCGTCAGCGTCTGCGCGCCTTCGATCAGAAGCGGCGTGCGGCGCTGCTGCGCCTCGGCGGGAAGTGCTGCGAACAGCAGCAGAAGGGCGAGCAGGATGCGCATCATGGCCAGAAATCCTGCAGCGTGAGGGGGGCGAGCGTGTCGCCGCGGGCCGCCTGCTGGCGCAGCCACTCGCGCAGCGCGGCGCGCGGAGCCTCGGCGCCCGGATCGCCCGCCCGCACCGCCTGCTGATAGTAGCGCGCGGCCTGGCGCGGATCGGGGGTGCGGAACGGGCGCCCAGGCTGGAAGCCGACAGGATCATACAGCCGCCCGAGCGCCGTGAGCGACGGCGCGTGCCCGAGCCGCGCCGCCGCCTCCCACAGCAGTAGCGCGTCCTCGTGCAGGCCGCGCGCCGCGCGGGAGGCCGCCTCCGCGGCGATCTCGGCGACGCCGGGAGCGCGCGCGATCACCTGCGGCACCGTGAGGTCGGCAAGCGAGGGCGCGGCCGGGCCGGCGAGGGGCGGCGGCTCC
>JANWXJ010000194.1 GCA_025055335.1 Acetobacteraceae bacterium | reverse complement strand
CAGGTTCGGCGCCTGCGGCGGCTGCCAGGCGGCGATCAGCGCCGAGGCGGCGAGCCCGGTGGTTTCCGCCGGCGCCACCACGGCGCGGGCGACGAAGGCCCGCTCGCGGGAGAGGATGAGCGCGCTGCCGACCGCCACCAGAAGTAGCGACCAGAGAGCGATCCGCGCCCTCCTGGCCCAGAGGGCGTGAAAGATCTGCTCCAGCGTCATGCACCCATAGGTGGCGTTGCTCGAGAAGAGTTCGCCCGAGCGTTTATCCACAACCAGTCGGATTAGGCAAGCAGGAGAGTCGAACCCAGGCGCGAGATTCCTGCAGGAAGCGCAACTTTCAGGACCATGGACGGCACGACGAGGCCCTGCGAAGGCGATCGCCAGCCCGCCTCCAACTCCGGGATGAGCGGCACATCCGCCTCGAGCGCGATGGCAAGCGACGGTCCCGAAACGCCCTCCGCCGTCGGGCGCCAGCCCTCCCCGGCGAGGTGCCAGCGCAGCACGGCGCGGCGGAACGGGCCGGAGAGGCGATCCTCCACCACAAGCCGCCGCCCCTCGCGCCGGATCCGCCGCTCCTGCCGGTTGCCGCGCCGGTCGGTCAGCGCCGCCCCGTCCGGCAAGGCCTCCACCTGCGGCCAGCGGGCGAACAGGAAGCGCCCGATGCGCGGCATCTGGTCGCCGCCCCAGGGGCCTTCGGGATCGAAGCTGATGGTGCTGTGGGCGGCGGTGGTCTCGAAATACCCGGCCCAGGGGGCGCCGGGGGGCGGGTTGTAGGTCGGGCTGCCGGCGTCCGGCAGCAGCGGCCGGCCGTCCAGCCGCAGATCGAGGTGCAGCAGATCCGCCTGCCCCGGGCGGAAGCGAAGCGGCCCGGCGCGCAGCACCGCCTGCAGCCCCTCGCCCTCCCAGCCGGCGTAGCCCGCGGCGCGCCAGACGGCGGGGCGGGCCAGCGGGCGGGCGGGCGCGGGCAGGCCCATCAGCGCCGCGCCCGGATCCTCCTCTCGCCCGAAGCCCTCGCCGCAGAACAGCCGCAGCGCGCGTTCGGCCGAGGCCCCGGCATCCGCCTCCCCGGCCGCGGAAAGATCGGCGAAGCGGCTGCCGTCCTGCGGGCCGATGCTGGGCAGCGCGCCGCTGCCGGGCGAGGCGAGGCGCCCGAGCAGCCGGGCGGCGGCGGCGGCGCGTTCCGGAAGCGGCGGCGGCAGGGCCGCCCCCCCCGCCCGCCGGTGCAGCCAGGCGAACACCGACAGCGTATCGCACAGCAGCCGCAGATACCCGGTCGAGACCTGGGAGAAGCCGCCATCGGGCGCGATCAGCCGCCCCGCCAACCGCGCGAGGCGCCGGACCTCGGCCGAATCGTCCCGCCCGAGGGCGCGGGCGATCGCCGCCGCCCCCGCCGCCTCGCTGATCGGGTGGTTGTTGTCCTGCGCGAGCGCGTAGGCGCGCGTTGCGGCGATTCGCCGCGCATGCAGCGAGAGCAGCGCCGCCATCCCCGCGGGCGGCGGCTGCGAATCCTGGCCGAGCAGGGCGCGGGCGAGCAGGAGGTGGAGCGCGCGCAGCGCCGCCTCCTGCCCGCAGGCCCAGGCCGGGCCGCGGAAGGGCGGGTTGGCGGCGCACCAGCGGGCCAGCAGCGCCTCGGCCCGGGCGAGATGCCCCGCCCCGGGCGCGATCCGGTGCAGCGCGGCGAGCAGCGGCAGGGCGAGCAGCCGGTTGCGCTCCCACACCGGGCGGATGTCGCCGGCGGCGAACAGGTCGAGCGCGAGGCCATGGGCCGCCGGATCGAAGGGGCCGTGCCAGTCGGGCGCGGCCTCGGGCAGGGCGGCCGCGAGCCGTTCGGCGAAGCCGCGGGGCAGCGGCGGGGCGGGGGGCGGCGGATCGGGGCGGAAGAACGGGCCTTCGGGCGGGGCGGCATTGGGGAGCCGCGCGCGGGCGAGCGGTAGCAGCAGCCCATGGCGCAGCCGGTTCGCCACCGCCCGGGGCCCGAGCCGGGCCGCCGCATCGGCGATCAGCAGCAGGCGTCGGAGCGGGCCGGGCATGGCGCGGGCTATAGGGCCGCGCGCCGGGCGGGCGCCAGGGCGGCCGTCCGCGGGCAGGAACCCCCTCCCGTCCGCACCAGGGCGTGGCCCGCGCGGCCCAAGGCCGCCCCGCCCCCGCGCGCCGCTACAGCCCCGTCGCGCTGCGCCAGAGCGTGTAGGACGCGACCGACAGGATCAGCACGGCGAACACCGTCTCGAGCGCGCCGCGCTTCACCGCAAGCCGCTTCACCGCGGCCAGCCCGAGGAGGGAGCCGGCCGCGCCGCCCGCCACGAACAGCGCCGCGATCCCCCAGTCCACGAGGCCCGAGGCGGCATAGGTGGCGGCGGTGGCGATGCCGAAGGCGGAGACGGCGACGAGCGAGGTGCCGATGGCGTAGGCCATCGGGAAGCCGGCCGAGAACACGAGCCCCGGCACGATCAGGAAGCCCCCGCCGATGCCGAAGAAGCCGGACAGCGCCCCGACCGACAGGCCCGCGCCGGCGAGCCGCGGCGCGTTGGACAGGGACAGCCGCGGCACGCCTGCGGCCCCGCCGGCGCGGCGGCGGGCGAGCATCAGCGCCGCCACCGCCGCCATCAGCAGCGCGAACAGGGCCAGCAGGACCCGCCCCTCCACCGCCTGGCCCAGCCGCGCGCCGAGGACGGCGCCGGCCACCCCGAGCGAGGAGAACAGCGCCGCGCAGGGCCAGCGCACATGCCCGGCGCGGGCGTGCTGGAACAGGCCGATCAGCGCGTTCGCCGCCACCGCCACCGCCGCCGTGCCGATCGCCACATGCGGGCTTCCCACCCCGACCAGGAACACGAGCAGCGGGACGGCGAGGATCGAACCCCCGCCGCCCACCAGCCCGAGCGAGAAGCCGACGAGCCCGCCGGCGGCGAGGCTCGGCGCCAGCAGGGCGGGATCGGGCATCATGCGGCGGCGAGCCCGCGGTTCCAGGGCATCAGCCGCAGCAGCTGCGCAAGCCCGCAGGTGCCGGTGGCGCCGGCGAACACCAGCCCCGCCCCGACGAAGCCCGACAGCGCGAAGAAGCCCGGGTGCAGCAGGGCGCCGAGGAGCACGCCGACCAGCACAAGTGATCCGGCGGCGATCTGCACCTGGCGCATCAGCTCGATCGGCTGGCGCCGGTCCTCGGCCACCGGCAGGCCGGCGGCCTTCCAGGCCTCGAGCCCGCCCAGCACGATGTAGGCCTCGCAGCCGGCGGCCTTGCCGGCCAGGGCTTCGGCGTTGCCCGCCGTGCGCGCGCCGGAGCGGCAGTGGAACAGCACCGGCCGGCCCTCCTGCACGGCGAGTTCTGCCTCGTGCAGGCGGGAGAGCGGAAGGTTGATGGCGCCCGGGATGCGGGCGCGGGCATGCTCGTCGGGCTCGCGCACGTCCACGAGCATGGCGCCCTGTTCGCGGATCAGGCGCGCGGCCTCGGCGGGGGTGATGGCGGGAAGCGTCATGGTCGGTCCTCGTGGAGGGTCAGTGGGGGCAATGGAGGTCGCGCAGCAGCCGGAGCAGCGCCGCCGCGCGCGGGTCGGCCAGGCGGTAGAGGATGGTCGTGCCGCTGCGGCGGGCGGCGACGATCCCCTCGGCCCGCAGCCGCGCCAGGTGCTGCGACACCCCGGGCTGCGAAAGCCCGAGGCTTTCCGCCAGCTCCCCGACCGAGGTCTCGCCGCCGGCCGACAGGCGGCAGAGCAGCATCAGCCGGTGCTCCGACCCGAGGGCGCGCAGCAGCGCCGCCGCCTCGCCGGCCTTGGCGGCCATGGCGTCGAGGTCGGCGGGGCTGAGCGGCGGGGTGGCGGGGGCGTTCATGGCGCGGGATCCGGTTGACCATGATTTAGTGGCTTCTTATATTCGTGTCAACGCAGATATCAACACAGGAGCCGACCATGGCCGACCGCGCCGAGATACGCGCCTTCTTCGACGAGCCGACGAACACCGTTTCCTACCTCGTGTGGGATCCGACGACGAAGGAAGGGGCGGTCATCGACCCCGTGCTCGACTGGGACAACCGCTCGGGCGAGGCCGACACCGCCTTCGCCGACCGCATCCTCGCCGCCGCCGAGGCGGAGGGCGTGGCGATCCGCTACGTGCTCGAGACCCACGCCCACGCCGACCACCTGACGGCCGCCCCCTACATCAAGGCCCGCACCGGCGCGCAGATCGGCATCGGCGAGCACATCCGCGACGTGCAGCGGATCTTCCGCCCCGTCTTCGACGCGCGCGACGTCAAGCCCGACGGCGGCGACTTCGACCTGCTGTTCAAGGACGGAGAGCGCTTCCCGCTGGGCGCCCTGACGGTCGAGGTGATGCACCTGCCCGGCCACACCCCGGCCGATGTGGCCTACCGCATCGGCGACGACGTGTTCGTGGGCGACACCATCTTCATGCACGATTACGGCACCGCCCGCGCCGATTTCCCGGGCGGCGACGCGCGCACCCTCTACCGCTCGATCCGCCGGCTGCTCTCCCTGCCGCCGCACACGCGGCTCTGGATGTGCCACGACTACAAGGCCCCCGGCCGCAGCGACTACGCGTGGCAGTCCACGGTGGCGGACCAGCGCGCGCACAACCCGCACGTGAAGGACGGCATCACGGAGGAGGAGTTCGTCGCCTTCCGCACCGCGCGCGACGCGACGCTCGCCGCCCCGCTGCTGCTGCTGCCCTCGATCCAGGTGAACATCCGCGCGGGCCGCTTCCCGCAAGCCGAGGCGAACGGCGTGCGCTACCTGCGCGTGCCGGTGAAGGCGAAGCGCCCCGAGGCGGTGGCGTAGCGCCCGCGCCCCCGCCCCGCCGCCTTCCGCGCGGGGCGGCTTCCGGCCGCGGCCGATCTGCTCTAACGGCGGCGGCGGAGGGTCCCGCCCATGCCCATCCCCGCCGCCTCCGACGTGCTCGCCGGCCTGCGCGTGCTCGATCTGTCGCGCGTGCGCGCCGGGCCCGCCTGCGTGCGCCAGCTCGCCGACTGGGGGGCGGATGTGGTGAAGATCGAACCGCCCCCCGCACTCGCCGATCCGGACGGCCTCGGCGGCCCGCGCCACGGGCCGGATTTCCAGAACCTGCACCGCAACAAGCGCAGCCTGACGCTCAACCTGAAGGCCCCCGAGGGGCGCGAGGCCTTCCTCCGCCTCGCCCGGGCCGCGGATGTGGTGGTGGAGAACTTCCGCCCCGGCGTGATGGCGCGGCTTGGCCTCGGCTACGAGGCGCTGTCGGCCGCGAACCCGCGCCTCATCCTCGCCTCCATCTCCGGCTTCGGGCAGGACGGGCCCTACGCCTCCCGCCCCGGCTTCGACCAGGTGGCGCAGGGCATGGGCGGGCTGATGTCCATCACCGGCGAACCCGGCCGCGGGCCGATGCGCGTCGGCATCCCGGTGGCCGACCTCGCGGCCGGCATCCTCGCAGCCCAAGGCATCCTGCTCGCCCTGATCGAGCGGGAGAAGTCCGGCCGCGGGCAATGGGTGCAGACGAGCCTCCTGCAGGCGATGGTCTTCCTGCTCGACTTCCAGGCCGCCCGCTACCTGGTGGACGGGGAGGTGCCGGGCCAGGCCGGCAACGACCACCCGACGATGATGCCGATGGGCGTCTACCCGACGGAGGACAGGCCGATCACCATCGCCGTCTCCGGCCAGGCGATGTGGGAACGCTTCTGCGCCTGCCTCGGCCGGCCGGAGATGGCGGAGGATCCGCGCTTCGCCACCGCCGCCGCCCGCAGCGCCAACCGCGCGGCGCTCAATGCCGAGATCGCCGCCGCGCTGCGGGGCCGCGGGGCGGAGGAGTGGGTCTCGGCGCTGACGGAGGCGGGGGTGCCGGCCGGGCCCATCAACGACATCGCCCAGGTCTTCGCGGATCCCCAGGTGCGGCACCTCGGCCTTGCCGAGGAGGTGGAAAGCCCGGTGCGCGGCCGCATCCGCCTGCTCGCCCAGCCGGTCCGGCTCTCGCGCAGCCGCTCTCGCCTTGGCGCACCCCCGCCCGAGGCCGGCCAGCACAGCGAGGAGGTGCTGGCCGAGGCCGGCTACACGGCGGAGGAGATCGCCTCCCTTCGTGCGAAGGGGGTGGTGTGATGCTGCGCGAACTGGCGGAGGGGAAGATCCTCGCGGGCGCGGCGGAGGGCATCGCCCGGCTCGTGTTCAACACCCCGGAGAAGCGCAACGCCGTCTCGCTCCCCATGTGGCAGGCGGTGGCCGAGGCGCTGGCGGGCTTCGCCGCCGATCCGGCGGTGCGGGTGCTCCTTGTCTCCGGCGCAGGCGGCAAGGCCTTCGTCTCGGGGGCGGACATCTCCCGCTTCGGAGAGGAGCGCAGCGGCGAGGAGGCGGTCGCGCGCTACAACGCGGCGGCGGAAGCCGCCTATGCCGCGCTCGCCGCCTTCCCGCGCCCGGTGATTGCCGCGATCGAGGGCGCCTGCGTCGGCGGCGGGCTCGCGCTTGCCGTCTGCTGCGACCTCCGGGTGGCCGGCGAGGGGGCCCGCTTCGGCCTGCCTGCCGCGCGGCTCGGCCTCGGCTATCCCTTCGCGGGCATCGCGCGGCTGATCGGGGTGGTCGGGCGCGCGGCGGCGGCCGAGATCCTGTTCACCGCCGCGCTGTTCGATGCGGCGCAGGCCAGGGCGTGGGGCCTCGTCAACCGCCTGGTGCCGGCGGGGCAGGCCGAGGCGGCGGCCGAGGCGCTGGCGCGCGCGATCGCGGCCAATGCCCCGCTCACCGTCGCCGCCGCCAAGCGCGCGCTGATCGAGCACGCGAAGGACCCGGCCGAGCGGGATCTTGCCGCGGTGCAGGCGATGGTCGAGGCGGCCTTCGCCTCGGCCGACTACCGAGAGGGTCAGGCCGCCTTCCGGGAGAAGCGTCCGCCCCGCTTCGCCGGCGCCTGATCCTCCGCCTGCACGATCAGGTCGAGGGCGCGGGTGATCAGCGCGCGCTCCGCCTCCGACAGCGGCGCCAGCACCCGCGCCTGGTGCGCCCGCGCGGCGGCGATGGCGGGCTTCACGCGCGCCCGGCCCTTGGGCGTGAGGCGGGCGCGGACGCGGCGGCGGTCGCCGTCCACCGCCTCGCGCAGGATCAGCCCCTCGGCCTGCAGCCGGTCGAGCACCTTGGTCATGCTCGGCTGCTTCATGATCGCCATGCGGGCGAGTTCCGAGACGCCGAGCCCCGGGCTGTCGTACAGGCAGGCGAGGGCGCGCCATTCCGCCACCGACAGCCCGAAGCGCGGCAGCTCGGCGTGGAACTCGGCCGAGACGCGGTGGGCCGCCCGCGTCAGCAGGTAGGAGAGGTAGGTCTCGACGAAGGGCTGCGGGGCGGTTTCATTCCTTTTCATGGGTCTTGACGCTGCCCCGGAACCGCCCCCCAATGCAAGGGCGTTCCGGGGGGTGCCGCCCATGCTGGCCGACCGCATCGAGCACAAGTGGATCGCCTGCTTCGCCGAGCAGGTCGCGAAGTGCGCCCTGAAGCCGGGCGAGACCGTCGCGATCCTGTCGGAAACCCAGTCGCGCGCGCTCAATGTGCATCTGGCGGAACTCGCGGCGCTGTCGCTCGGCGCGCGGGTGTTCCACCTCGTGCTGCCGACGGAGCGCAACCCCTACCCCGCGCCCGTCCGCTCGACCGGCGCGAGCGAGGCGATCGGCGGCCTCGCCCCGGTCGTGCAGGCGCTCGCCTCCTCGGGCCTCGTGCTCGACCTCACGGTGCAGGGGCTGATGCACGCGAGGGAGACGGCCGCCATCCTCAAGGGCGGCGCGCGCATCCTCTCGATCTCGAACGAGCATCCGGAGGCGCTCGAGCGCATGCGCCCGGACGAGTCGCTGATGGCCGAGGTGAAGGCCGCGGTAAAGCGCGTCCGCGGCGCGCGCGAGATGCGGGTGACCTCGGCCGCCGGCACCGACCTGACGGTGCGGCTGGAGGGCGCGACGACGGTCGGCGTCTGGGGCTGGACCGACCGCCCCGGCACGCTCGCCCACTGGCCGGGGGGAATCGTCGTCTCCTTCCCCGCCGCCGGCACGGTGAACGGCACGCTCGTGCTCGACGTCGGGGACATCAACCTCACCTTCAAGCGCTACCTCGCCTCCCGCGTGCGGCTCTCGATCGAGGACGACTACGTGACCCGGATCGAGGGCGAGGGGACGGATGCCGAGCTGATGCGCCGCTACCTCGCCGCCTGGGGCGACAGAGAGGCCTACGCCGTCTCGCATGTCGGCTTCGGCCTCAACCGCGCCGCGCGCTACGAGGCGCTGGCGATGTACGGCCAGCGCGACACGAACGGCACGGAACTGCGTGCGGTGGCCGGCAACTTCCTGTTCTCGACCGGCGCCAACGAGTTCGCCGGCCGCTTCACCGCGGGCCACTTCGACATCCCGGTGATGGGCTGCGACATCCTGCTCGACGGCGAGGCGGTGATCCGCCGCGGCGTTCTCACGGACGCCTTCCGGTGAAATCCGCGCTTGAGCGATCCATGAAATTTCATCTATCCTGCCGGCAGGGAGGTGCCCCATGCCCGACAGCCTGACCGACACGCTGGCGCCCGATGCGCCCATCTTCGACCCGGCGGCCTTCCGCCTCTCGCCGCGGCAGGCCGAGATCATCTCGCTCGCCCGCCGCTTCGGCCAGCAGGTGCTCGCTCCGCGCGCGGCCGAATGGGACCGCAGCGCGACCTTCCCGCTCGCCAACTTCCGCGACATGCACCGGGAGGGGCTGCTCGGCATCTGCATCCCCGAGGAGGAGGGGGGTCTCGGCGCCGACTTCCAGACCTACTGCCTCGCGGCGGCCGAGCTCGGGCGCTACTGCGGCGCCACCGCGCTGTCGTGGAACATGCATGTGTGCTCGACGCTGTGGTCGGGCCCGCTCGCCGACGACCTCGAGATGGACGCCGCCACCCGCGCCGAGCACGCGGCGCGGCGGTCGCTCCACTTCAGGCGCATCGTCGAGGAGGGGGCGATCTACGCCCAGCCCTTCAGCGAGGGCGGCGCCGCGGCGGCGGGCACCGTCGCCTTCGGCACCGAGGCCTGGGCGGTGCCCGGCGGCTTCCGCGTGAACGGGAAGAAGATCTTCGCCTCGCTCTCCGGCGCGGCCGACTACTACGGCATCCTCTGCACGCTGCGCGAAGGGGACGACAAGCCCTCCCGCCGCAACACCCTCTATCTCGCCGTGCCGGCGAACGCGCCGGGGGTGGAGGTGACGGGGGAGTGGGATCCGCTCGGCATGCGCGGCACCGTCTCGCGCACTCTCGTCTTCAAGGACGTGTTCGTGCCCGAGGAGGCGATGCTGATGCCGAAGGGCATCTACTTCCAGGCCGCCTCGCGCTGGCCGCACATGTTCATGACGCTCACGCCCACCTACATGGGCCTCGCCCAGGCCGCCTACGACTTCACCGTGCGCTACCTGCGCGGCGAGCAGCCCGGCACGCCCCCCGTCAAGCGCCGGATGTATCCGACGAAGCAGATCGCCCTGGCCGAGATGCGGGTGACGCTCGAGCAGACCAAGGCGCTGTGGTTCCAGGCCATCACCGAGGCGCGCGCCGACCCCTCGCGCGAGCAGGTGCAGCGCGCCTGGGCCGCGCAGTACACGGTGATGGAGAACGCCAACGCCATCGCCGCAAAGGCGATCCGCACCTGCGGCGGCCAGGCGATGCTGAAGTCGCTCCCGCTCGAGCGGATCTACCGCGATTCCCGCTGCGGCTCTCTCATGCTGCCCTGGACGGCCGAGATCTGCATCGACCGCCTCGGCCGCGACTGCCTCTACAACCCGGGCGAGACGGACGAGTGAGGCCGCTCGCCGCCGCGCTCGCGGCCACCGCGGCGCATCAGCCGCAGCGCATCGCGCTTCGCTTCGGGGCCGAGGCGATCCCGTACCGGGAGCTGCTGCGGCGGATCGAGCGGGCGGCGGCGCGGCTCGCCTCGGTCGGCGTCGGCCGCGGCGACCGCGTCGCGATCCTGTCGCTGAACAGGCCCGAGTATCTTGTCGCCCTGTTCGCCTGCGCCCGGCTCGGGGCGATGCTGCTGCCGCTGAACTGGCGGCTCGCGCCGGCGGAACTCGGCTGGATCGCGGGCGATGCCGCCCCGCGCGCGATCCTGGCCGAGGCCGCCTTCGCCTCCGGCCTCGCTGCGATGCGCGAGGCCGCGCCGGGGGCGGCGGTGCTCCCGCTCGAGGATCCCGGCGCGCTCGCGGGCGAAGGGCCCGCGCCCGAGGCGGGAAGCGCCGAGGACGACCTGCTGCTCGTCTACACCTCGGGCACCACGGGGCGGCCGAAGGGGGCGCTGCTGCCGCAGCGGGCGCTGTTCGCCAACGCCGTGATGTCCTGGCACATGCACGGCATGCGGCCCGCGGACCATGTGCTGACGGTGCTGCCCTTCTTCCATGTGGGCGGGCTCAACATCCAGACCACGCCGGCGCTTCTGCTCGGCGCGACCGTCACCATCCACCCCCGCTTCGACGCCGCCGCGACTCTCGCCGCCCTCGCCGCGGACCGGCCGACCCTCACGGTGCTGGTTCCGGCCACGATACGCGCCCTCGCCGCCCACCCCTCCTTCGCGCAGACGGACCTCTCGAGCCTGCGGGCCGTGGCCACGGGCTCCGAGACGGTGCATCCCGCAACCGTCGCGCCGCTCGCCGCCCGCGGGGTGACCGTGCTGCAGGTGTACGGGGCGACCGAATCCTGCCCGATCGCCATCTACACCCGCGCCGGCGGGGCGGAATGCGGCGCGGCCTCCACCGGCCACCCCGGCCTGCTGTGCGAGGCGCGGGTGGTGGACGAGGAGGGGCGAGAGGTGCCGCACGGCACGGCCGGAGAGATCGAACTCCGCGGCCCCAACCTCTTCCGCGGCTACTGGAACCGCCCCGACGCCACCGCCGAGGCCTTCCGCGGCGGCTGGTTCCGCACCGGAGACGTCGCGACGCGCGACCCCGCGACCGGCGCCTTCACCGTGCACGACCGCAAGAAGAACCTGATCATCTCGGGCGGCGAGAACATCTACCCCGCCGAGGTGGAGCGGGTCCTGGCCGGACACCCCGATGTGGCGGAATGCGCGGTGATCGGGCGGCCCGATCCGGTCTGGCAGGAGGTGCCGGTCGCGATCGTGGTGCCCCGCCCCGGCCGCAGGCCGGATGCGGCGGCGATCCTCGCCCATGTCGCGGCGGAACTCGCGCGCTTCAAGGTGCCGAAGGAGGTGCTGTTCGTGGAGTCGCTCCCGCGCACCGCCCTCGGCAAGGTGCAGCATTTCGCGCTGCGCGATCTCGCGAGACAGCGGGAGACCACATGAGGATCGCCGTCCTCGGCGGCGGCAACGGCAGCTTCGCCGCCGCCGCCGATTTCGCGCTCCTGGGCCACGAGGTGCGGCTGTGGCGCCGGGATCCTGCGGCGGTGGCCGACCATCTCGCCGCCGGCGGCACCATCGCGCTGCGCGACTCCGCCGGCCTCAGGGAGGCGCGGCCGGCGCTGATCACGGCCGATCTCGGCGCGGCGGTCGGGGGCGCCGATCTCGTGCTGGTGCCGCTGCCCGCCACCGCGCAGGAGGATCTCGCGCCCCGCCTCGCGCCGCATCTCTCGCCCGGGCAGGTGGTGTATTTGCCGCCCGGAACGCTCGGATCGGCCCTCTTCGCGCACCACGCGCACCGCGCCGGCGTGCGGGACGTGGCCTTCGCCGAGACGGGCACGCTGCCCTGGCTCGTGCGCAAGCGCGGGCCCTACGCGATCAACATCACCACCCGCGCCGTGCGCCTGCCGACGGGGGTGTTCCCCGAACGCCTCGCGCCGCGGGCGCTGGACGTGATCGGCCGGGCCTTCCCCGGCGCGATCGAGCCCTGCGGCGATGCGCTGTCGGGGGCGCTGATGAACGGCGGCCCGACGATCCACGCCCCGCTCATCATCATGAACGCCGGCGCGATCGACCGCTTCGCCCGCGGCGGCCCCGACTTCGACATCCACAACGAGGGCACCCAGCCCGCCATCCGCCGCGTGACGGACGCGCTGGACGCCGAGCGGATCGCGCTGCGCGAGGCGCTGGGCTACGGCCCGCCGCATTTCCCGCTCGCCCACCACTACGCGAAGGAGGGAGAGCTCTGGATGTATCCGCGCCTCTCCCACGCCGACCTGCAGGAGAGCAACGACTGGCGGGAGAAGCTCGACCTCACGCGGCACCGCTACATGGCGGAGGACACGCTGATGGGCCTGCCGCTGCTCTTGTCGGTGGCGCGCCTCGTCGGGCTCGAGATGCCGCTCACCGCCGCCTTCGCCGCGATCGGACGCGCCGTCTCGGGCCTGCCCTTCGGCCGCAGCCTCGAGAGTGTCGGGCTCGGCGGCCTCGATCTTCCGGCGCTCAGGAAGGTGCTGCATGACGGCTTCGCCTGAGAAGATCCTCGCCCTCGGCGCCGGGCGCATGGGGCGCGGCATCGCGGTGCAGTTCGCCTATGCCGGGCATCCGGTGCTGCTGCTCGACGCCAAGCCGCGCGACGCCGCCTCGTTCGAGGCGCTGGCCGCCTCGGCGCGGCGGGAGATCGAGGGCGCCCTCTCGGTGCTGGCCGAGGCCGGGCTGTTCGACGCCCGCCACCTTCCCGCCATCGCCGGGCGCGTGCGCGTGGTGCCCGCCGCCGAGGCCGCCGCCGCCTTCGCCGAGGCGGACGTGATCTTCGAAGGTGTCCCCGAGATCGTGGCGGTGAAGCACGCCGCCCTCGCCGAGGCCTCCCGCCTCGCGCGGGCCGAGGCGCTCATCGCCTCCACCACCTCGACGATCCTGGTGGACGAGCTCTCGCCCGCCGTGTCCGGCCCCGGGCGCTTCCTCAACGCGCATTGGCTCAATCCGGCCTATGTCGTGCCGCTGGTCGAGGTCTCGCCCGGTGCCCGCACCGCCCCGGACGCGACGCGGGCGATGTGCGCGCTGCTCGAGCGGGTGGGGAAGGTGCCGGTGGTGTGCAAGGCCTCGCCCGGCTTCATCGTGCCGCGCATCCAGACTCTCGCGATGAACGAGGCCGCGCGCATGGTGGAGGAAGGGGTGGCGAGCGCGGCCGACATCGACAAGGCGGTGAAATACGGGTTCGGCTTCCGCTTCGGGGTGCTCGGCATCCTCGAGTTCATCGACTTCGGAGGCGGCGACATCCTCCATCACGCAGCAGCGTACCTCGCGCGCGCGCTGCGGAACGACCGCTACGCCGCCCCTGCCATCATCGGCCGCAACATGGCGGAGGGCCGACGCGGGCTGCGCGACGGCCGCGGCTTCCTCGACTACGAGGGGATGGACCGCACCGCCTATGCCAGGGGGCGGATCGCCGCCCTGCTCTCGCGCCTCAAGGCCGAGGGCTTGGCGAAGCCGCCCGCCTTGCCGGAGAATGGGGAGGAAGCGCCGGCGTCGCCGGCCACGGGGAAGGAACAGGGACGATGATCACGAGACGGGATCTTGCCGCCGGCGCCGCCGCCGCGGCGCTTCTGCCTGGGATGGCGCGCGCCCAGGACCGCTGGCCGACGGCGCCGATCCGCTGGCTGATCGGCTATGCCGCCGGCGGCGCCTCCGACATCTTCGCGCGCATGATCGCCGCGCACATGGGCCAGGCCTTCGGCCAGCCGGTGGTGGTGGAGAACCGGCCCTCGGCGGGCGCGATCGTGGCCACCGAGGCGGTGGTTCGCTCCCCCGCCGACGGGCAGACGATCCTGCACGTGGACAACGGCGTGGTGGTGTACAACCCGGCCTTCTACAGCCGCCTGCCCTTCGACCCGGACCGCGACCTCGCGCCCGTCGGCGGCATCGGCCGCTTCTCCTTCTTCCTGCTGGTGCGGGCGGATTCGCCGTTCCGCACGGCGCAGGAGCTGATCGCGGCGGCGCGCACGCGCCAGCTCAACTGCGGCATCCCGGTGGTCGGGGCGCCGCACCACATGGCGGTGGCGCTGTTCATGCGCCGCGCCGGCTTCGAGATGCAGACGATCGCCTATCGCGGCTCCCCGCCCATGGTGCAGGCGCTGCTGTCGGGCGAGGTGGACTGCGCGGCGGTGGACGCCAACGCCACCGTGCCGAACGTGCAGGCCGGGCGCGCGCGCGCCCTCGTGTGCTGGAGCGCCGAGCGCGCCCGCGCCCTGCCCGACGTGCCGACCGCCGCCGAGGTCGGGGTGCCGAACTGCGTCGCCGACGGCTGGATGGGGGTGTGCGTCCCGACCGGCACGCCGGCCGCGCGCATCGCCCGGCTGAACGAGGTGCTGAACGCCGCGCTGCAGGCGGAGGACGTGCAGCGTCAGATGACGCTCTCGGGCGGCGCGACCCTAAACATGACGCCCGCCCAGTTCGGGGACTTCATCCGCGCCGAGAGCGCGCTCTGGCGCCCGCTGATCCGCGAGATGGGCATCCGGATGGACTGACCGCCCGGCCGGGCGGCGCTCAGGCCGAAAGCGTCGCCCGGTCGTAGCCGGCCACCTTCCGGTAGACGTCCAGCATCGCCTCGAGTTCCGCCTTCGGCATCACGTCCTCGATGCGGGCGAAGGGCTTGTCGCCGCTGCGCAGCCACACCTCGCGGATGATCGCATCCGGCGGCTGCGTGCGGTTTGTGCGCACCACCCGCGCGGTCTTCTCCCGCCGTTCGGCATCATAGGCGGCAAGCGCGCCCACGACGTCGCCGCCGCATTCGGCCAGCCGGTCGGCGAGGCAGCGCGCATCCAGGATCGCCTGGCCCGCGCCGTTGGAGCCGCGCGGATACATCGGATGCGCCGCATCGCCGAGCAGCGTCGCCCGCCCGAAGGACCAGCGCGGCAGCGGATCCTTGTCCACCATCGGGTATTCCAGGATCTGGTCGGCCGCCTCGATCATCGCCGGCACGTCGCACCAGGGGAAGCGCCAGTCGGCATAGGCGGGCAGGAAATCCGCCAGTTCGCCCTTGCGCGCCCAGTCGTTCGGGTGGTGCTTCGGCGTCTCCATCTCGGCCAGCCAGTTCATCAGCACCGTGCCGTCCGGGTAGCGGCGGATCGGGTAGATCACCATCTTGCCGTGGGCGAGCCAGCCGGCGCGCACCATGGTGGCGCCGGAGAGGATGGGCTGCATGCGCGTCGTGCCGCGCCACATGTTCACGCCCGAGTAGATCGGCGGCCCCTCCTCGGGGAAGAACTGGCGGCGCACGGCGGAATGGATGCCGTCGGCGGCCACGATGGCGTCGGCCCGCAGCGCCGGCGCGGGCTCTCCGCTCGCGCTGTGCACGAGCTCGGCGCGCCCGGCCTCGGCATCCACGCCGATGCAGCGCAGGCCGGTGCGCACCGCCTCGGGCCCGAGCCGCTCGCGCACGGCGGCGAGCAGCACCATCTGCAGCTCGCCGCGATGGATGGACAGCTGCGGCGTGGCGTAGCCGGCGTTGCGGCCGAGCGGCTCGGTCAGGATCAGCTGGCCGAAGCGGTTGAAATAGGCCGCCTCCTGCGTGGCGATGGACACCGCCTCCAGCGCCTCGAGCAGGCCGAGGGCGGCGAGCTCCTTCGTCGCGTGCGGCAGCAGGTTGATGCCGACCCCGAGGGGGCGGAGCTCCGGCGCCGCCTCCACCACCTCCGCCTCGATCCCCCGCGCGTGCAGCGCGAGCGCGAGCGTCAGCCCGCCGATGCCGCCGCCGATGATGCCGATGCGCATGGCCGTCCCTCCGGTACACTGGGCCCCAGTGAGGAAGGCGCGAGAGGCGGCCCGTCAAGCCGCCCCGCGCCGGATCCCGCATCCCTCGGGCCCGGGCGCTGCCGGGCGCGCCGCGGCGGGGTTCCGGCCTCGGCCAGCATGCGGGCCACGCGCCCCTCGGCCTCGGCGATCAGGCGGGGGATCAGCGACGCCTCGGGCAGGTTCGGCCAGTAGCGCTTCGGCATCTCGCCCCGCATGGCGGCGGGCTTGAGGCGAGCGGGGTTGAAGATGGCGGCGTAGTAGGCGTTCCACAGCGCGGCCGCGGCATCCTCGGGCGGGGCGTCGGCGCGCCGCGCTCCGGGGCCGAAGGAGAGCGTCTGCCCGTCCCACGCCGCACTCGCCTCCGGCGTCAGGATGGCGAAGCGGAGGGAGGCGAAGCGGCGGACGAACCAGGGCGCCTCGGCGCGCAGGATGTGGTGGGCAGGCTCGAACCAGGCGATGTGGCGGCCGTCCGGGGCTTCGCGGAAGCGCAGGAAGGCGTGCATCTTGTGCGCATCGCGCCGCACCGCCTTGGCCAGGGCGCAGACGCGGGCCACCAGCGGATCGGTCGCCACCTCGAGCAGCCGAGGCTCCCGCCGCAGCCGCCACGCCAGCGCGTAGCACAGGCCGAAGCGCGCCGGATCGCGATGCAGCAGGGCGCGGCCGGCGAGGTCGAGGAAGCGTCGCGGCACCCGCGGGGCTTCGGCCGCCGGGGGCGGCAGGGCCGAGGCGAAGAGCGGCGCGGGATCGGAGGCGAGCCGCCACGTCACCGACTCGGGCGGCACGCCGGCAGAAAGCAGCCGCCGCGCCGCCTCGCGCCAGGCCTGGATGTCGTCCGGCGCGGGCAGCACCACGTCAGGCATGGAAGGGCAGGGCCGGCTGGGCCGGCCGGGCGAAGGAGCGCTTCGGCAGCAGTGCGGCGCGCAGCCCGGGGCGGTCGAGCCCCGCACCGGTCAGGAACGGGGCGGCCTTCGCCACCGGCACGCCGAGGCGGGCGAGATCCTCTGGCCGGAGCCGGGCGTGCCGCCGCGCGGCCAGGATTCGCTCCACGCTCCGCACCCCGAGCCCGGGCACCCTCAGCAGCGCCTCGCGCGGGGCGCGGTTGAGGTCGAGCGGGAACAGGTGCCGGTGCTTCAGCGCCCAGGCGAGCTTGGGGTCGGCCTCGAGGTCGAGCATCCGCCCGTCGCCGCCCGACAGGATCTCCTCGGGCGTGAAGCCGTAGAAGCGCACGAGCCAATCGGCCTGGTACAGCCGGTGTTCCCGCAGCAAGGGAGGAGGTGCCGGCGGCAGCAGGCGCGAGGCGTCCGGGATCGGCGAATAGGCCGAGTAGTACACCCGCTTCAGCCCATGCGCTCGGTAGAGCGCGACGGCGCTGGCAAGCACCGTCGCGTCGTCCGACGGATCGGCGCCGATGATCATCTGGGTGGACTGCCCGGCGGGGGCGAAGCGGGGCGGGCGGGCGCGGCGGGCGGGTTCCTTCGCCGCGGCGATCCGGCGGGCGAGGCCCGCCATCGCCTGCTCGATCCGCCCGCGGTCCTTCTCGGGCGCGACGCGGGCGAGCCCGGCCGCCGTCGGCATCTCGACATTGATGGACAACCGGTCGGCGTAGCGCCCGGCCTCCTCGATCAGCCGCGGGTCGCAGTCGGGGATGGTCTTGAGGTGGATGTAGCCCTGGAAGCCGTGTTCCTCGCGCAGCAGCCGCGCCACCCGCACCACCTGTTCCATGGTGTAGTCCGGGCTGCGGATGATGCCGGAGGAGAGGAACAGCCCCTCGATCATGTTGGCGCGGTAGAAGGAGAGGGTGAGGCCCACCACCTCCTCGGCCGTGAAGCGGGCGCGCCGCACGTTGGAGGAGGCGCGGTTGATGCAGTAGGCGCAGTCGAACAGGCAGGCGTTCGTCAGCAGGATCTTGAGGAGGCTGATGCAGCGCCCGTCCGGCGCATAGGCGTGGCAGATGCCGCTGCCCTCGGTGCTGCCGAGCCCGCCCTTGAGGCTGTTCCGCCGCTCGGTGCCGGAGGAGGCGCAGGACGCGTCGTATTTCGCCGCATCCGCCAGGATGGTGAGTTTCCGCGCCAGATCCATCGCTTCGGTCCTGCTCCATGTTCACTATATGTTCTTGGCGCGGGGCCTGTCCAGTCGTGGCAGGCTGCCGCCATGGCGCCCGGAACCCGGCAGATCGTCTTCATCAACGCCGCCCATGCCCTCACGCACTACAGCCTCCTGATCCTGGCGACCGCCGTGCTCGGCATGGTGGTGCAGTCGCCTGCGGCGTTCGGGGCGGAATACGGGCCGATCCTCGCGCTCGGCAGCGGGATGTTCGTGCTCTACGGCCTCGGGTCGCTGCCGCAGGGCTGGCTTGCCGAGCGCTTCGGGCGCGTGGCGATGGTGCGGGCCTTCTTCCTCGGCAGCGGGGCGTCGCTTGTCGTGGCGGGGCTGTCGGAGGGGCCCGCCATGCTCGGCGCTGCGCTGCTCGTGCTCGGCGGGTTCCTCGCGATCTACCACCCGATCTGCACGGCCATGCTGGTCGAGGCGGCGGGCCGGCGCGTCGGGCGGGCGGTCGGCATCAACGGGGTGTTCGGCAATCTCGGCGTGGCGCTGGCGCCGGCGGCAACCGCCGTCCTCGTCGCCTGGATCGGCTGGCGCGCGGCCTTCCTGGTGCCGGGGGCGATCGCGCTCCTCCTCGGGCTGCTCTACTGGCGCGAGCCGCCCTTCGACACGACCGCAGGGCAGAAGGCGGCCGGGCCCTTTCCCGCCATCCCGCGCGCGATCGTGCGGCGGGCGGTGATCGTGCTGCTTGCCATCGCCGCGGCCTCGGGCCTCGTGTTCAACGCCTTCACCCTGTTGCTGCCGAAACTGCTGGAGGAACGGCTGGCGGCCGACCCCGGGCTGCTGCCGCTCGTCGGCACGCTCGCCTTCGCCGCCACGCTCTGCGGCGGGCTCACGCAGGTCACCGTCGGCCACTGGATCGACCGCACCACTCTCCGCCGCGTCTTCCTGCCGCTCGCCCTGGTGCAGGCGCCGGGGCTCCTCGCGCTCGCCCTGCTGGATGGCTGGGTGCTGGTGCCGATCGCCGGCATCGTCGCCGCCAGCGTCTTCGGCCAGGTGACGGTGAACGAGACCATGACGGCCCGCTACGTCGCGCCTGCGCTGCGCGCCAAGCTCTATTCGGTGCGCTTCACCGTCGGCTTCCTGGGTGCGGCGGTCGCCTCGCCGCTGATCGGCTGGCTGCACGCCGCAACCGGGGGCATGACGGCGATGCTGCTCCTGCTCGCGGCCTTCGGCCTCGTCGTGCTCGGCTGCGCCCTCGCGTTCCCCGACCGCGAGGAGGAACTCCACCCCGAGCGCTGGGCGCCGGCGGCGGGGGACTGACGGCCCGACGCGGCCGGGGCGGCCCCGGCGCGCGGGCGATCGCCGCG
>JANWXJ010000044.1 GCA_025055335.1 Acetobacteraceae bacterium | reverse complement strand
GGCGCCCGGCGCGGCGCGGAACACGACGCGCATGAAGAAGCGGCCGGTCGCCTCGTCGTCGTATTGCTGTGCTTCGCGGATGTCGCCGCCCTGGCCGAACACGAAGTTCGCGACCGCCGCCACGATGCCGGGGCGGTTCGGGCAGGAGAGCGTCAGGATCAGTGCGCGGTCAGGCATGGCGGGGCTCCGGTGCGGCGGGCGGCGTAGCGGCCGGAACGGGCGTGGGCAAGCCCGCGCACCAGGCAAGCGCGCCGGCCGCCGCGGCGCGGCCGGTGGCGAGGCAGGCGGTGAGCAGATAGCCGCCGGTCGGCGCATCGAAGCCGAGCATCTCGCCGGCGGCGAACACGCCCGGATGGGCGCGGAGCATGAAGCGCCCGTCCAGCGCCTCCCACGCCACGCCCCCCGCCGACGAGATCGCGCGATCGAGCCCGGCAAGGCCGGTGACGCGCAGCGGCAGCGCCTTCACCCGCGCCGACAGCGGCCGGCCATCCCCCGGCGCCTCGCGCAGAAGCGCGGCGGCGACCGGCGGCAGCCCGCCCGCGACCCGCAGGTGGTTG
Organism: Acetobacteraceae bacterium; assembly: GCA_025055335.1. Classification (GTDB taxonomy): domain Bacteria; phylum Pseudomonadota; class Alphaproteobacteria; order Acetobacterales; family Acetobacteraceae; genus JANWXJ01. The sequence goes on along the minus strand of JANWXJ010000044.1, from coordinate 7,895 downwards.
GCGAGAGAGCGCGCCCCCCGCGGGCCGTCGAGACGCGCCGCCAGCGCCGCCTCCGCGAGGTCGGGCCTGAGGTCGAGCGTCAGCGCCGCCTCTCCGCGGGCGGCCAGCGCGGCGCGGATCGGCGCCGACAGCGCATAGACCGCGCCCCCTTCCAGGCCGCTGTCCGTGATCACCGCCTCGCCCCGCACCCGGCGGCCGCCGCAGGCAAGCGCGATCCGCTTCAACGGCCGGCCCGCGAAGCGCGCCCGGAAGGCGTCGGACCACGCGATGCGGACGCCGCAGTTGGAGGCGACGAAGGGCGTGACGGCAACGCCCGGAAGCGCCGCCACCCACGCCGCATCCGACCCGAGCCGCGGCCACGACGCGCCGCCGAGCGCCAGAACCGCCGCATCGGCGTGCACCGTCACCGCGCCGTCCGGCGTGTCGAAGGCGAGCGCCACGCCGCGCGCCGCGCCCGGCGCGAAGCCGGTCCAGCGATGCCGCGTCCGCAGCACGACGCCAAGCGCCCCGAGCCGCGCGAGCCAGGCGCGCAGCAGCGGCGAGGCCTTCATCGCCACCGGAAAGACGCGCCCGCTGCTGCCCGTGAACACCGGCTGCCCGAGCCCCTCGCACCAGCGCGCGACCGCCTCGGGCGGGAAGGCGCGCACGGCGTCGAGCAGCCGCGGATCGGCATCGGCGTAGCGCGACAGGAACCGTTCCAGCGGTTCGGAATGCGTCAGGTTCAGCCCGCCGCGCCCGGCGAGGAGGAACTTGCGCGCGGGCGAGGGCATGCGGTCGAACACCGTGACGGCCGCGCCGCCCCCGGCCGCGGCTTCCGCCGCGGCGAGCCCGGCCGGCCCCGCGCCGATCACGGCGATGCGCGGCCGCCTGTCGTCCCCTGGCATCACGCGGCGCGCCGTCGCCCGCGCCGGGCGGCGCGTCAGCCGACGGTGACGCGCGCCGTCGTCCGCGCGCTGCGCCCGGCCTCGTCGGTCCAGGCGAAGGCGAAGTCGCTCGTGCGGTCCACCCGCACGAAGATGACGTGGTAGGGGTTGGGCGAGGTGCCGTTCTTCAGCTCCGCCTCGAACAGCGGGGCGCCGTTCATCGTCACCGACAGGCGGCTGAGCATGTTGCGCGGCGGCGCGGCGCCGCCGCCCACGCGCAGCCCGCTCTCCATCGGGTGGTCGATCAACATGCGGATCTCGATCACCTCGCCGGGGCGGGCGCGGTCGGGAACGCGCAGCCGCGGGCGGGAGGCAAGCTCGGTCATGCGAGGCACCCTCCGGTGGTGACGCCGATCTCGACCGCCGCCTGGCGGAGCGTGCCGTCGGCGAGTTCGGCCAGCACGATGACGCGCTGGCTCTCGGCAAGGCGGATGCGCGTCTGCACCTCGGCGCGCGCGATCCCGGGGTGGAAGCGGAAGCTGGCGATCCCCGGCGTCGGGTTGGCGGTGGCGATGACGTGTATGGCGCGCGCCTCGGCATCCGGCACGCGCAGCGCGATCGGCACCTGCTGCCCGTTCTCCGCCACGCGCGGCGCGGTGATCTCGATGCCGCCCTCCGCGGCCGCTCGGCCGCGCAGCACCTCCTCGACCGCGGCGCGCACCGCGTCCGCCTCCGCCGCCGCGGCGACCGGCAGGGCGAGCAGGGAGAGGAGAAGGCCTCGTCTCGTCACGCTCATGCGAACATGTCCCGTGTGATGCTGTCGTACCAGGAGTCGGCGTGGAGCGCCTCGAGCCGGCGCTGCTCCGGCAGGTCGCCGCGCGGCGAGACGCCGCCCGCGCCCGGGACCTCCGCGATCCCCCGCGGCCCGACGCGGAACACGCCGACGACCGAGATCGCGTAGTCCTGCCCGACATGGGAGTAGCAGGTGTTGAAGTACACCGGCTCGGGCGGCGCCTCGCCGCGCAGCAGCGCCGCCGCGGACGCGACGGCCTGCTTCGCCGTCGAGTTCGCCACGTAGCCGGACTTCGGCATCGGCGCGCCGTTGTTGGCGTCGCCCACCACATGCACGCCCGGCGCGAGGCGCGCCTCGAAGGTCGTCGGATCGACGTCCACCCAGCCGTTGGCGGCGGCGAAGGGGGCGGCGATGTCGGCGGCGCGCTGCGGCGGGATGACATTGGCGACGGCGACGCGGTGGCGCGTGCCGAACTCGGTCTCCAGCACCATCCCGGCGGGGTCCACGCGCGTCACCTTGCCGTCGCGGCTGGCGGGCACCCATTCGATCATCTCGCCGTAGAGCGCCCGCCAGCCGTCCTGGAACAGGGGCTGCTTGGAGAACCCCTCCTTCGCGTCGAGCGCGAGGATCTTGGAGCGCGGCTTGTGGCGCTTCAGGTAGTGCGCGATCATGCTGATGCGCTCGTACGGCCCGGGCGGGCAGCGGAACGGGTTGTCCGGGATGGCGATGCCGACGACGCCGCCATCCGGCATCTCCTCCAGCATCCGGCGCAGCGTGCGGGTCTGCGTGCCGTCGCCGGGCAGCCAGGCGTGCGGCATGCGCGCCGCGGCGGCTTCGTCATAGCCCTGGATCGCGCCCCAACGCAGCGCGATGCCGGGCGAGAGGATCACGCGGTCGTAGGAGAGCGTATCGCCGCCGGCGAGGCGGACGGTGCGGGCGGCCGGATCCACCGCCAGGGCCCGGTCGTGCACGACGCGCACGCCGCGGGCGCGCAGGCCCTCGTAGGAGTGGGTGATCTGCTCGATCCGCCGCTCCCCCGCCAGCACGAGGTTGCCGTAGGGGCAGGTGACGAAGGCGCGCTGCGGTTCGACCAGCGTGACATCGAGCCACGGGAAGCGCCTGCGCGCGAAGGACGCGGCCGAAGCGCCGCCGAAGCCGCCGCCCACCACGACGAGGCGCGCGGCCCCCTGTGCGCGGGCGATGGCGGGAAGCGCCAGCGCCCCGGCGGCGGCGAGGACGGCGCGGCGGGGAAGAGTGGTCATGCCGGCCCTCCCCTAGCGCAGCGCCGCGAAATGCGCGGCGACCGCGGCGATCTCGGCATCGGTGTAGCCGCGCGCGATGCGGCCCATGATGGTTCCCGGGCGCTCGTTGGCGCGGAAGGCGCGCATGATGGCGGCGAGTTCGTCGGCGTCCCGCCCGGCGAGCGCCGCGATGCCGCCCTGGCCGCCGCCGCGCGGCCCGTGGCACCCGAGGCAACCCTCGGCGGCGAGCGGCGCCTGGGCGGCGGAGGGCAGCGCGGCGAGGGCGGCGAAGGCGAAGCCGAGCAGAGGGGGCTTGAGCATTCCATTCTCCCCGGAGACGGGCGACGGGCACCATCTGATGCCGACGAGCGGCGGCGTCAACGGCAGAAAAGCAAGTAAAATCCTATGTTTCCGCTGGCCTGCCCGGCGGCAGCGGTTGCTTGCGTGAACCTGCATGTTGGGAAGTTTTGCTTCCCGCCGACCTGGCCTGCCCGCCGCCGCGCCGCTTCACCCCGCCCGGTCCAGCCCGAAGAACGGCCTGAGCCGCAGCCCGATCCAGTTGCCGGCAAGCCCAGGCAGGATCCACAGCCAGCCATGCAGGCTGCCCGAGGCGATCCCCGACACATAGGCCGAGATGTTGCACCCCGAGGCCATCACCGCCCCGACCCCGAGCAGCACGCCCCCGAACAGCGATCCGGCCGCCTCGCCCGGTCGTAGCCGCAGGCGCGGGGCGAAGCGCCCCGCCCGCACCGCCGCCAGCGCCGCCCCCCCCATCAGCCCGAGGTTCATCGCCGTGGTGCGGTCGGCGAGGATCGGACGGAACAGCGCCTCGACGCGCGTCGGATCCTCCCAGTAGGGCCAGAAGGAGGGCTCGTCCCACCCGAGCGCCCCGATCGCCGCCGAACCCCAGAGCGGGAAGGGCGCGGTGATCGCCCAGGGCCGCCCGAGCGCCCAGAGCGTCGCCACCGACAGCAGCGCAAGCCCCGCCACGCCCCACAGCAGCGGCCACGGCCCGCGAAGCACCGACCCGCCCGCGAGCGGCAGCGGCACGACCGACCCGAAGCGCCGCCGCTCCCACGCCGCCGAACCCAGGAACACCGCGGCGAAGACCGCGAGGCTCAGCGCCAAGGCGGGCCAGACGCCGAGCAGATCCTGCAGCGTCATCGCCGGCCAGGCGGGCCAGCCCATCCACCACTCGCCCCCCCAGGCGGCGAGCGTCGCGCCGCCGATGAAGGCGAGCAGCGTGAGCACCATGCGCGCATCCCCGCCGCCCGCGGTGTAGAGCGTGCCGGAGGCGCAGCCGCCGCCGATCTGCATGCCGATGCCGAACAGCAGCGCGCCCACCACCGTCGCCACACCCGCCGGGAACACGAGGCCGCGCGCCGGCGCGCCGAGGATCTGCCCCGCCTCGATCGCCGGGAAGAACGCCAGCACGAGCACCGCGAGCAGCAGCATCTGCGCCCTGAGCGAGGCGCCCCGCCCCTCGGCGAGCAGCCGCCGGAACCCCCCGGCGAAGCCGAAGGCGGCATGATACAGCGTGAGGCCGAAGCCGACGCCGATCACCCACGCCACGGCCTGCGTCGCGTCCACCCAGGCGCCGAACGCCACCCCCGCGGCCGCCAGCGCGGCCGCCACCAGCGCCGCGCTCACGGGATCGGCAGCGGCGTGCCGCCCTTCACCTGCTCCATCGCGAAGCGGGACGAAACGTTCTTGAGCGGCGCCGCCGCGATCAGCCGGCGGTAGAAGGCGTCATAGGCCGCCATGTCGGGCACGGCCACGCGCAGCAGGTAGTCGACGTCGCCCGCCATGCGCCACACCTCCAGCACCTCGGGCATGTTCGCCACCGCCTCGGCGAAGCGGGAGAGCCATTCGGGGGAATGGTCGCCGGCCTCGATCTCGACGAAGGCGGTCAGCGGCAGCCCGACCTTGGCCGGGTCCACCACCGCGACGCGGCCGCGGATGACGCCCGCCTCCTCCAGCCGCTTGATGCGCTTCCAGCAGGGGCTGGTGGTGAGGCCGACGGCCGCCGCGATCTCGGCCAGCGGCAGCGCGCCGTCCTGCTGCAGCAGCATCAGGATCTTGCGGTCCGTGGCGTCGAGGTCTAGGGCGGCCATGGCGCTGGCCATGCCACCGGCGGCGGCGGAGGTCCAGCGGGTTCCGTCAGCGCCGCGCCTGCCCCGCCACCACCGCCAGCACCGCCGCCCCGTAGCGGTCGAGCTTGCTCTGCCCCACCCCCGGCACCGCCGCCAGCGCATCCAGGCTCGCCGGGCGGCGGGCCGCGATCTCGGCGAGCGTCCGGTCGTGGAAGATGACATAGGCGGGCACGCCCTGCGCTTGCGCCTGCTCCTTGCGCCAGGCGCGGAGCGCGTCGAACAGCGCCGGGTCGGCGTCGGCGGGCGGCGGGGTTGGCGGGCTGGCGCGCGGGGCGGGGCGGGCGGGCAGGCTCTCCTCCCGCAGGAGAAGCGGTTCCTCGCCCTTCAGGATCGGCCGCGCCGCCTCCGTCGGCAGCAGCGCGCCGCGGTTCTCGACGGCGACATCCAGCGCCCCCCGCGCGACAAGCTGCCGCGCCACCCCGCGCCAAGCGCGGTCGGGCAGGTCGCTGCCGATGCCGAAGGTCGGCAGCCGGTCATGGCCGAACTGCGCCACCCTGTCGGTCAGCCTCCCGCGCAGCACGTCCACGATATGGCCGATGCCGAAGCGCCGCCCCGTCCGCACCACGGCCGAAAGAAGCTTCTGCGCCGCCACCGTGGCGTCGAACAGGCGCGGGGGCGAGAGGCAGATGTCGCAGTTGCCGCAGTCCGGCCCGTCCTCCTCGCCGAAGCAGCGCAGCAGCAGCCGGCGGCGGCAGGTGGCGGCCTCGACGATCGCCACCATCGCTTCCAGCCGCGCGCGCTCGATCCGCTTCTGCTCGTCGGCGGCGGGGCTCTGCTCGATGCGGTGGCGGGCGAGGGCGATGTCGCCCGCGCCATACAGGAGCAGGGCGCGGGCGGGCAGCCCGTCGCGGCCGGCGCGGCCGATCTCCTGGTACCAGCATTCGGGGCTCGCGGGCAGGCTCGTGTGCGCCACCCAGCGCACGTCGGGGCGGTCTATCCCCATGCCGAAGGCGATGGTGGCGGCCATCACCACCCGGTCCCCGCGGGCGAAGCGGCGATGCGCGCGGCGCTTGGCGTCCGCGTCCATCCCGGCATGGAAGGCGAGCGCGTCGTGCCCGTCCGCCCTCAGCCACTCGGCGGTCTCCTCGGCGCGGCGGCGGGAGCCGCAATAGACGATGCCCGCGCCCTCGCCGGCCCAGGCCTCGGCCAGGAAGGCGCGGAGCTGCGCGCGCTCCTCGCCGCGCGGCGCCGCCTCCAGCCGGATGTTCGGGCGGTCGAAGCCGCCGCGGAACACCGGCGCGTCGGTCAGCGCGAGCTGGAGGCGGATATCCTCGACGGTGCGCGGATCGGCGGTGGCCGTCAGCGCAAGGCGCGGGACGGACGGGAAGCGCCCGGCCAGCACGGCGAGATCGCGGTATTCGGGCCGGAAGTGATGCCCCCACTGGCTCACGCAATGCGCCTCGTCCACCGCGAACAGGGCGAGCTGCCGCTGCTCCAGCGCCTCGAGCGTCTGCGGCAGCGTCAGGCGCTCGGGCGAGACGTAGAGCAGCTTCAGCCGCCCCTCGCGCAGGCTCCGGCGCAGGCCCGCCGCCTCCTGCGGCGGCAGGTCGGAATGCAGCGCGCCGGCCTCCACCCCCTGCTGGCGCAGCGCCGCCACCTGGTCCTCCATCAGCGCGATGAGGGGGGAGACGACGACGGCGAGCCCCGGCCGGCACAGCGCCGGCACCTGGTAGCAGAGCGACTTGCCGCCGCCCGTCGGCATCAGCACGAGGCCCGATCCGCCGGCGATGACATGGCGGATGATCTCCTCCTGCCGGCCGCGGAAGCCCTCGTGGCCGAAGACGCGCCGCAGCGTCTCGGCCGGGTCGGGCTCAGGCCCCCGCATCGTGCCGGGCGCGGCCGCGAAGCGGCGGCTCGGTCGGGGCGAGGGTGGGGCGGGGAATCACATCGGTCTCCGCGGTCGGGACTCGAGGCGTGGCGCGCCCCGGCGGCAGATCAGTCGCGCGCGGGGCGCGGGGTGGCAAGCGCGCCGCCCGCGCCCGGGCGGCACGTCCCGGGCAGGGCGGGGCAGCGGCCATCCCCCGCCCTGCCGGACGCCGCCCCGGTCCCGCCCGACCCCTCCTGCCCGGCGCCTTGCCGATCACCCTGCCGCCGCCACCGCCGTGCCGCCGATCAGCCGCAGGATGCGCGTCGGGCGCTCCACCCCTGTCAGGCCGTGCAGCAGCAGGATGACCGTCCGCCCCGCGGTGGCGGCGCCGAGGGTCTCGAGGAACGCGCGCTCCGTCGCGGCATCGAGCCCCGCCGCCGGCTCGTCCAGGATCAGCACCGGCGCGGGGGAGAGCAGGGCGCGGGCCAGCGCGATCCGCCGCGCCTCGCCGCCCGAGAAGCGGATGCCGCCCTCGCCCACCTCGGTGTCCAGCCCCTCGGGGAGCGCGCGGATGAGGTCGCCGATGCGGGCGGCGTCCAGCGCCCGCCACAGCGCGGCGTCGTCGGCCTCGGGTGCGGCAAGCCGCAGGTTCTCGGCCACGCTGCCGGCGAACAGCCGGGCATCCTGCGACAGGATGCCGATGCGGGCGCGCAGGGTGTCGGCCGCCAGGGCCGCGATGTCCGCGCCGCCGAGCGTGATCGTCCCCGCCTGCGGGGCGGCCTGCTTCAAGAGCAGCGCGGCGAGCGAGGATTTCCCCGCCCCCGACGGCCCGAGGATGGCGATTCGCGCGCCCTCCGGCACCTCGAGATCGAGCCCGTCGAACACCGGCGGCCGGTCGGGCGCCCAGGCGAAGCGCACGCCCCGGAAGGCGATGGCGTGGCCCGCGGGCGGCGGCGCGGGCAGCGCCGGTTCCGGCACCGGCGGGCGGGTGTCGGCCGCCTCGAACAGCCGGCGCGCTGCGGCGGCGGCGGCGGCGAG
>JANWXJ010000002.1 GCA_025055335.1 Acetobacteraceae bacterium | reverse complement strand
CGCGCGGGCACCCCGGCCCGCCACACCGGCTTCGCCGCGGAGGCGGGGCTGCGGCGCCGCGGGGCGGGCCTCGATCCGCTCTCCACGCCGTTCGCGGCGCCGGTGCTGCGCGCCGCTCGGGCCGAGCCGAGAGCGCGGGGGGCGGCGGCTCACCTCTTCACCTGCCCCGCAAGCGCCGCGACCGTCGCGAGGATGCCCGCCGCCGCCCAGAACACCGCAGCATAGCCGCCCGCCGCCAGCACCGCGCCCATCGCGACGGCGCCGACCGTCTGGCCCAGGAACAGCGCCAGCACGAACAGCGACACCGCAGCCCCGCGCGCTTCGGGCAGCACCTCGGTGCTCTGCGTCTGCATGGTGCCGTGGAACATGAAGAACGCGAGGCCGAAGGCCGCCTGCAGCAGCGCCACCCCCCACCAGGGCGGGCCGAGCGCCATGGCCGCGAGCCCCGCCGCCACCAGCCCGGCGCCGAGCCGGGCAAGGCGCACCTCGCCGAAGTGGCGCACCAGCCGCTGCGCGATGCCCGTGTAGGTGAAGGACCCCGCGGCGAAGGCGGCGACCACGAGCCCGGCGGCGGCGGTGGTCAGGCCGTGCTCCTCGACGAGCAGCGAACCGACATAGGGGAAGGCGCCGCCGAACAGCGCGAAGCCGTTGAGGAACGTCAGCCCCATCAGCCAGCGCCCGCGCGGCAACGCCAGCACCCGCGCCATGTCGACGAGGCCGAGGCTGCGGCCCGGGCGCGGCGGCGGCGAGCGCCACGCCTCCCGCCCCATGGCGCGGCCGAGCATGAGCGCGATCGCCGACGCCATCGCGCCGAGCGAGAGGAACACCGCCTGCCACCCCGCCGCCCCGCCGAGCAGCCCGGCGAAGGGCCCGGCGAGCAGCTGGCTGAACACCATCCCCCGCAGCAGCCTGCCGATCACGCCCTGGCGCCGGGCGTAGTCCACCTGGTCCCCCACCCAGGCGAGCGCCACCGGGAACACCGCCCCCGCCGCCAGCCCGAGCAGCACGCGCAGCGCGACGAAGGACACGAGGTCCGGCATCAGCGGTGCGGCCATCAGCAGCACGCCGAAACAGAACAGCGCCACCGCCAGTACGCGCAGCTTGCCGAGCCTGTCGGCCAGCGGTCCGACCAGCACCTGCCCCCCGCCATAGCCGAGCGCGAAGCCAGCGATGACGCCGGCAAGCCCCGCCACCGGCACGCCGAAATGCGCGGCCAGCAGCGGCAGGATCGGGTCGAGCATCCGCATCGCCGAGCCGGCGGCGAAGGCGCCGAGCGTCAGCAGCGGCAGGAGGCGGAGCGGGTCCGGGCCGGACATCCCGCCGATCAACCGACGGGCGGGCCGCGGCGTCAATGTCGCCCGGCGCGCGGGCGCCCCGCCTCAGGCCGCCGGGCGGGCCCGCCGCGCCCGCTCGCTCTCGGTCTTGAGCTGGCCGCAGGCGGCCAGGATGTCGCGCCCGCGCGGGGTGCGCACCGGGCTCGCGTAGCCCGCGGCATTGACGATCCCGGCGAACCTCCGGATGGCTTCCGGCGTCGAGGTCTCGTAGCGGCTGCCGGGCCAGGGGTTGAAGGGGATCAGGTTCACCTTCGCCGGGATGCCGCGGATCAGCCGCACGAGTTCCCGCGCCTCCGCCTCGGAATCATTGACGCCCTTCAGCATCACGTACTCGAAGGTGATGCGCCGCGCGTTGGAGGCGCCGGGGTAGCGGCGGCAGGCGGCGAGCAGCTCGGCGATCGGGTATTTGCGGTTGAGCGGCACGAGCTCGTCGCGCAGCCCGTCCGTAACCGCGTGCAGGGACACCGCGAGGTTGACGCCGAGCTCCGCCCCGCAGCGGTCCATCATCGGCACGACGCCGGAGGTGGAGAGCGTGATGCGCCGCCGCGAAAGCCCGATCCCCTCGTGGTCCATCAGGATCTTCAGCGCCTTGGCCACGTTCTCGTAGTTGTAGAGCGGCTCGCCCATGCCCATCACCACGATGTTGGACAGAAGCCGCGGCTTGTCCTCCTTCGGGCTCGGCCATTCGCCGTAGGAATCGCGGGCGGCCATGAACTGCTGCACGATCTCGGCAGCACCCAGGTTGCGCACGAGCTTCTGCGTGCCGGTGTGGCAGAAGGAGCAGGAGAGGGTGCAGCCGACCTGCGTCGAGATGCACACCGCGCCGCGGTCCTCCTCGCGGTCGGGGATGTAGACGGTCTCGACCTGCTGGCCGTCGCGGAAGCGGAACAGCCACTTGCGGGTCCCGTCCGCGCTCGTCCGCTGCGCGGCAACCTCTGGCCGCCCGACCACGAAGCGTTCGGCGAGCAGCCTCTGCAGCGGCCGTGCGATCGTCGTCATCTTCGCGAAGTCGCGCTCGCCCTGGTGGTAGATCCAGTGCCAGAGCTGCCTCGCGCGGAAGGGCTTCTCGCCGATCGCCGCCATCAGGTCGGCGAGTTCCTCGCGCGAGAGGCCGACGAGGTCGCGCCGCCCGTCCGCCTCCTGCATCGGCGGCGGGGCGAACAGCGCCGCCTTGGCGAGGATTCGCGCGCGTTCCGCCTCGTCCAGCCCGGAGGCGTCAGCGGCGCGGTGGGGGGCATTCACGGCTGATCGCCTCGTAGGCGGCGGTGAAGCCGCGGAGAGAGAAGCTGTCGGTCACGCGGCCGGTGCGCCCCTGGGGGGCGGGGCCGGTCGTCGTGGCGGTCGAGCCGCGGCGGAAGGCGGCGATGACCGGCGCCGATTCGCGCGCGAAGGCGTCGTTGCCGGCGGTGAAGAACTCGAAGTTCGTGGTGCCGACGCTCACCTCCACCGTCGCCCCGCGCGGATAGGCGTAGCCCGCGCGCAGCGCCACCTGGTCCCGCCCCTCGGGCCGGTGCGTGACGGTCAGCATCACGAGGCTGCGGTTCGGCGGCGCGTTCTGGCTGGTGCCCTGCGGGCGGGTGAAGGCGTAGCAGATCTGCTGCGCGCCGCTGCCGAGCGCGGCGGCGGTCCAGTCCTGGAACTCGCCGATCAGGCGCGGCTGCGGCTGCGGCTGGGGCTGCGGCTGCGGCTGCTGCGCGGCGGCGGCGAGCGGCGCGAGGAGGGCGGCGACGAGAAGGAGCGGGCGCGTCATGGGCCTCTACCTACGCAGCGCCCGCCCGCGCGGCAACCGCCTGTCCAACCCCGGCGCGCCGGCGTAATCCCGCCGCCATGACCGACGCCGCCGACCGCGCGCTTGCCGCGCAATACGAGGCCTACCCCTACCCGCAGCGCGACCCCGCCGAGGAGGCGAGGCGCCTCGTGATCGGCAGCCCCTCGCATCTGCGGGAGGTGGACCACTGGGTGTTCGGCGCCCGCCGCCCCGCCGGCCGGCCGCTGCGGGCGCTGTTCGCCGGCGGGGGTTCGGGGGACGGGGCGATCATGCTGGCGCAGCAGATGGCCTGGGCCGGCCGGCCAGGGGAGGTGGTGTGGCTCGACCGCTCCGCCGCCGCCCGCCGCGTGGCCGAGGCGCGGGCCGCTGTGCGCGGGCTTTCCAACATCCGCTTCGTCTCGGGCTCGCTGCTCGAGCTGCCGGCGCTCGGCCTCGGCGCCTTCGACTACGTGGACTGCTGCGGCGTGCTGCACCACCTGCCCGATCCGGCGGCGGGGCTTGCCGCGCTCGCCCGGGCGCTCGCGCCGGGCGGGGGAATCGGCCTCATGGTCTATGCCCCGCATGGGCGGACGGGGGTGTACATGCTGCAGGACGCGCTGCGGCTGCTCGCCCCGCCCGACCGCCCGCCGCCAGAGAGGCTCGAGGTGGCGCGGCGGCTGTGGCGCCACCTGCCGGAGACGGCGTGGCTGAAGAAGAACCCCTGGATCACCGACCACCTCTCCGGCGGGGATGCCGGCCTCTATGACCTGCTGCTCAATCCGCGCGACGTCGCCTTCACCGTCCCCGCCCTGCTCGATCTGCTGGCGGGGGCGGGGCTCAGGCCGATCACCTTCATCGAGCCCGTCCGCTATGACGCCGCCCGCTACCTGCCGGATCCGCGCCTGCGCGAGCGTGTGGCCGCCATGTCCTGGCGGGAGCGGGCGGCGCTGGCCGAGGCGATCGCCGGCAACATGGGCATCCACATCCTCTATGCCGCCCGCGCCGAGGATCCCCCCGCCACCCCCGACTGGACCGACCCCGCCGCCGTTCCGGTGCTGCGCGAGGTGACGCACGGGCGCATGGCGGAGGCCGCCGCCGGCGGCGCGCTGCGCGTGACGTTCGACGGCATCACCCTCTCCCTCCCGCTGCCGCGGCTTGCGCCGGCCATCCTGCGGCGGGTGGACGGGCGGAGGAGCCTCGGCGCGATCCGCGACGGGCTCGTGGCCGAGGGGGCGGAGGCCGCGCGCGCGGCGGCCGATCTCGCCGAGACCTGCCGGACGCTGGAAGCGACCAACCGCCTGCTGCTCTCGGCCCCGGCCGGATAGGGCGGGGCGGCCGGGGCCGGACCTGCCGGGCGGGCGGATCCGCCATTGCGCCGCAAGGGCCGGGGGCGCGCGCAGGGCCCTGCCGGGGCGTCTCGCGCGCCGATCGCGGCCGCGCCGTGCCGCGCCTTCGGCCCCGGGGGGACGCCCCCGATCCGGCCCCGCACGGGTCCGGACGCGTCTCGACCCTTCCGGAAGCCTGGAACCGGAGGCGCCGGCGCGATAACCTTCGCGCGCGACGCATCCCCGTCGCCACGACACCAGGGAGGACCCCCATGTCCGAAGCGAAGCACCGCGCGGAGGCCGACGCGCTCGTGCAGGAGGTGCTGAAGCGCGGCACCAACACGGCCCGGCGCTCCCTCTGCGTCTCGGCCGCCGCCTTCGGCGCCGCCGCGGCGCTGCCGCTCGCCGGCGCCACCCCGGCGCAGGCCCAGGCGCGCCGCGCGATCCTGAAGGACGACAGCCGGGTGCTGAACATCGGCGCCACCGTGCGCAGCGGGAAGTACTGGAACTTCACCACCTTCCTCACGCCGGTCGAGGAGTTCTACGTCCGCAACCACTACCCGACGCCGATCCCGGAGCAGCGGCCGGTGCTCAACCCCGCCAACTGGCGGCTGCGCATCCACGGCGAGTCCGTCGAGCGTCCGCTCGAGCTCACCTACGAGCAGTTGCTCGCGCTGCCCTCGCGCACCATCATCGCCACCATGGAATGCCACGGCAACGGCCGCACCCTGTTCTGGGAGCAGGACGGGCTAACCGGCGAGCAGGTGTCGGGCGGCAACTGGATCCTCGGCGCGGTGGGGCAGGCGGAGTGGCAGTACGTGCCGATGAGCGAGATCTTCGCCCGTGTGGGCGTGAAGCCCGACGCCCGCACCGTGCTGTTCTGGTCGGGCGTGGACGGCAACGACATGGGCCGCCCCATGCCCTATGCCGATGTCGTCTCGCTCCAGCACGACATGGGCATCTGCTACGCGATGAACGGCAACCCGCTGCCGCCGGACCACGGCGCGCCGGTGCGCGTGGTGGTGCCGGGCTGGGGCGGCACCGCCTCGATCAAGTGGCTGACCGAGATCCGGGTGACGAACAAGCGCGTCTGGTGCCGCCTCAACACCCGCGGCGAGGTGTTCATCGGCCCCGCCTATCCGCGGCCCGAGTTCAGCCCCGACGACGAGTTCATCGGCGTCACGCCCGAGGACATCCGCGGCCCGATGGTGACGTGGATGCCGCCCAAGTCGCTGATCACGGTGCCGCTCGTGCTGGAACGCTCGCCCTCGGTGCCGCCGAACTACCCGCTGCAGCGGGGCCAGTGGCCGCGGCTGTCGGCCGGGCGGCAGGTGCTGCGCGGCTACGCCTGGGCGCCGCAGCACGGCGTGCGGGAGGTGCATGTGCGGGTGGACGGCGGCCCCTGGCAGCCGGCGCAGATCCGCCCGCCCAACCTCGGCAAATACACCTGGGTGCGCTTCGAGTTCCCGTGGGAGGCGACGCCCGGCCGCCACGTGATCGAGACGCGCACCACCGACACGACCGGCTACATGCAGCCCGAGACCGTGCCGATGAACATCCTCGGCATGGCCCATGGGGGCATCCCGAAGTTCCGGATCGAGGTGGTGTAGCCCCCGCGCCCCCGCGGGGCCGTCCGGCCGCGGGCCGGGCGGCCCCTTCGCCCCCCAGCCAGGACGCCCGACGACCATGCGACACTTCGCCGCCGCCCTCGCGCTTGCCCTTCTCCCGTCCCTTCCCGCCCAGGCCGAACAGAGCGCCCAGGTGCGCGAGGGCGCCCGCCTCTATGCCGAGGCCTGCGCCCTCTGCCACGGCGCCGACGGCCGGCGCGGCGCCGGCTACCAGACGCCGATCTGGGGCCAGGGCGCCCAGATCCGCCGCTTCGAGACGGCGATGGGCCTGTTCGAATACAACCAGATGCTGATGCCCTTCGACGATCCGTCGCGCCTGACCGACGAGCAGAAATGGGCGATCACCGCCTATATGCTGGCCAACCACGGGGCGATGCCGCCGACGGCGGAACTTCGCCCCGAGCAGGCCCCGGCCATCCGGATCCGCTGAACGCCGGACAGGCCGGCGCCCTGCCCTGGCGCCACCTGCGGCGGCAGAGAGCCCGGCCACGGGGCCTACAACGCGCCGGCCTCGTGAGACCGGCGGCCGCGCCGTGCCGAGCGGGGCCTCAGGTCTCCTCGTCGCGCTCGGTCTCGACCTCGATCTCCTCGCCGAGGCCCTCGTCCTCGTCCTCGAGGTCCTCAGCGTCCTCGACCACCGCGTCGGCGTCCACGTCCTCGAGCTCGATCTCCTCGCCCTCCACCGCCGGGGAGGCGGCGCGCTTCTTCGCCTTGTCGTCCACGGGCAGCGGGCCGCGCTTGAAGCGCGGCTGCTCGGCCGGCTGCTCGGTGCCGCATTTCGGGCAGACGGCGGGGGATTTCGCCAAGTCGTAGAACTTCGCGCCGCAGGCGACGCAGACGCGCTTCAGGCCGAGTTCGGGCTTTGCCATCGGATGCTCTCGCGGGTCGCGGCGCGGCAGGGGTTCCGGCCGGGGTGCGGCCGATTGCCAGAGCATCCGGCGCGTGTCAAACGCCCCCGCCATGCCGGCCGAACACCCCGCCCCGCGCCCGCTCCGCGCCGCCCCCTCCCGCGCGCTCTCGGGCACCATCGCCGTGCCCGGCGACAAGTCCATCAGCCACCGCGCCCTGATGTTCGGCGCCCTCGCCGTCGGCGAGACGCGGATCGAGGGGCTGCTGGAAGGGGAGGACGTGCTGCGCACCGCAGCCGCCATGCGGGCGCTCGGCGCCGAGGTCGTGCAGGACGCGCCGGGGCGCTGGCGCGTGGCGGGGCGCGGCATCGGCGGGCTGGCCGAGCCAGAGGACGTGCTCGACATGGGCAATTCCGGCACCGCCGCGCGGCTGATCGCGGGGCTCATCGCCGGCCATCCGGTCTTCGCGGTGCTGACGGGCGACGCCTCGCTGCGGCGGCGGCCGATGCAGCGCGTCATCGCCCCGCTCTCGGCGGCCGGGGCGCGCTTCGCCTCCCGCGCGGGGGGGCTGATGCCGCTTGCGATCGAAGGTGCGGCCGAGCCGCTGCCGCTCGACTACATGCTCCCCGTCGCCTCGGCGCAGGTGAAATCCGCCGTGCTGCTGTGCGGGCTTGCCGCCCGCGGCATCACGCGCGTGATCGAGCCGGAGCCGACGCGCGACCACACCGAGAACATGCTGCGCCATTTCGGCGCGACGGTGCGGGTGGCCGAGGAGGGCGCGCGCCGCGTCATCGAACTCGACGGCCAGCCGGAACTGTCGGCCGCACCGGTGCTGGTGCCGGGGGATCCCTCCTCGGCGGCCTTCCCCCTGGTGGCGGCGCTGGTCGTGCCGGGGAGTGCCGTGACCGTCGCCGGCGTCGGGCTCAACCCGTTGCGCGCCGGGCTGTTCTCCACCCTCGCCGAGATGGGGGCGGAGATCGCGGTCGCGAACCGCCGCGTCGCGGGGGGCGAGCCGGTCGGCGACATCACCGCCCGCTTCTCGGCGCTGCGGGCGGTGGATGTGCCCGCTGCCCGGGCACCCTCAATGATCGACGAGTATCCCGTGCTGGCGGTGGCCGCCGCCTTCGCCTCCGGCACCTCGCGCTTCCGCGGCCTGCAGGAGTTGCGGGTGAAGGAGAGCGACCGGCTTGCCGCCACCGCCGCGCTGCTCGCCGCCAACGGCGTGCGCGCCGAGATCGCGGGCGACGACCTGCTGGTGCACGGGCAGGGCGGCCCGCCGCCGGGCGGGGGGCTGGTGGCAACCCGCATGGACCACCGCATCGCCATGAGCGCGCTCGTCCTCGGCCTCGGCGCGCGGTCGGCAGTGGCGGTGGACGATGCGGGCTTCATCGACACCTCCTTCCCCGGCTTCGCCGCGCTGATGCGCGGGCTCGGCGCCGACATCGCCGACGCATGAGCCTTCCCCCCGGCACCGTGATCGCGGTGGACGGGCCGGCGGCGGCGGGGAAGGGCACGCTCGCCCGCCGCCTCGCCGCCCATCTCGGCCTGCCCTATCTCGATACCGGCCTGCTGTATCGCGCCGTCGGGCGCCGGGTGCTCGACCGCGGCGCCGACCCGCGGGATGCCGCCATCGCGGAGGCCGAGGCGCGGGCGCTGACGGAGGCCGATCTCGAACGGCCGGACCTGCGCGGGCCTGTCGCCGACATGGCGGCCTCTGCGGTTGCCGCCATACCGGCGGTGCGCGCGGCGCTGCTCGAGTTCCAGCGGCGCTTCGGCGCCGAGCGCGGCGCGGTGCTGGACGGGCGGGACATCGGCACGGTGGTGTTCCCCGCCGCGGCGGTGAAGTTCTTCGTCACCGCCAGCGTCGAGGAGCGCGCGCGCCGCCGCCACCTCGAACTCTCGGCCCAGGGCATCGCCGCCGATCCGGTGCAGGTGCTGGCCGAGATCCGCGACCGCGACGCGCAGGACGCCAACCGTCCGGTCGCGCCGCTCCGCCCGGCGGCGGATGCGCTGCTGCTCGACACCACCGCGCTCGACGCCGATGCTGCCTTCGCCGCGGCTCTCGCCGCGGTGCGGCAGCGTTTTCCCGGCCTCGGCGCTTGACTTTGCGCAACGAGTCGGCCTAGGCCTACCGCTGCTTCCCGCGTGCGCTCGTCCGCCGCGGCGGCCACCGGGCGGGGCCGCGACGCCGCCCTCCACACCGGGCCGTGCCTGCGCCGAAAGGCAGCGCGGCCAAGCCGTTCCCGCCCTGGCGGGGGCGCACACCCCAGGTCCGCGGGGCCCGATCCGCCCCGCCCTCCCCCAAGGAACAACCCGCTTCATGGCAAGTGCCACCGCCCAGTCCGCGCCGCGCGAGGATTTCGCCGCCCTGCTCGATGCCACCCTCGGGCCCGACACCGGCTTCGCCGGATCGGTCGTCACCGGCAGGGTGATTCGCATCGACGGCGACCACGCGATCGTGGACGTGGGCCTCAAGAGCGAGGGGCGCGTGCCCCTCAAGGAATTCGCCGCCCCCGGCCAGAAGCCCGAGGTCAAGCCCGGCGACCTCGTGGAACTCTTCGTCGAACGCTACGAGGACCGCGACGGCACCATCGTCCTCTCGCGCGAGAAGGCGCGGCGCGAGGAAGCCTGGACGGCGCTGGAGAAGGCCTACCAGACGCAGAGCCGCGTGAACGGCGTGATCTTCGGCCGCGTGAAGGGCGGCTTCACGGTGGATCTCGGCGGCGCGGTGGCCTTCCTGCCCGGCAGCCAGGTGGACATCCGCCCCGTCCGCGACGTGACACCGCTTATGGGCACGCCGCAGCCCTTCCAGATCCTGAAGATGGACCGGGCGCGCGGCAACATCGTCGTCTCCCGCCGCGCCGTGCTCGAGGAGACGCGCGCCGAGCAGCGCGCCGAGCTCGTCCAGGGCCTCAAGGAAGGGATGGTGCTGGACGGCGTGGTGAAGAACATCACCGACTACGGCGCCTTCGTCGATCTCGGCGGCGTGGACGGCCTGCTGCACGTGACCGACATCGCCTGGCGGCGCATCAACCACCCCTCCGAGGCGCTGACGATCGGCCAGCCGGTGAAGGTGCAGGTGATCCGCTTCAACCCCGAAACGCAGCGCATCAGCCTCGGCATGAAGCAGCTGATGAGCGACCCGTGGGACGGGGTGGCGCTGAAATACCCGGTGGGTGCCCGCTTCACCGGGCGGGTGACGAACATCACCGACTACGGCGCCTTCGTCGAGCTCGAGCCGGGGGTCGAGGGGCTCGTCCACGTCTCCGAGATGTCCTGGACCAAGAAGAACGTCCACCCGGGCAAGATCGTCGCCACCTCCCAGGAGGTGGACGTGGTGATCCTCGACGTGGACGAACCGAAGCGCCGCATCTCGCTCGGGCTGAAGCAGGCGCAGGGCAACCCGTGGGAGCTGTTCCTCGAGGCCAACCCGCCCGGCAGCGTGATCGAGGGCGAGATCAGGAACATCACCGAGTTCGGCCTGTTCATCGGCCTGCCGAACGACATCGACGGCATGGTGCACCTCTCCGACCTTTCCTGGAACGAGCCGGGCGAGGAGGCGATCAAGCGCTATGCCAAGGGCCAGGTGGTGAAGGCGAAGGTGCTGGACGTGGATGTCGAGAAGGAGCGCGTCTCGCTCGGCATCAAGCAGCTCGAGGCCGATCCGGCGGCCGAGGTGCTCGACCGCATCCGCAAGGGCGACATCGTCACCTGCGTCGTCTCCAAGATCGAGCCGAACGGCATCGAGGTGAAGGTCGAGGACGTGCTGACGGGCTTCATCCGCCGCGCCGAACTCGCCCGCGACCGCGCCGACCAGCGGCCGGACAAGTTCGCCGTCGGCGAGAAGGTGGACGCCAAGGTGACGGCGGTGGACCGCGCCGCCCGCCGCCTCGCCCTCACCATCCGCGGCAAGGAGATCGAGGAGGAGCGCGAGGCGGTGAAGGAGTTCGGCTCCTCCGACTCCGGCGCCTCCTTGGGCGACATCCTGGGTGCCGCCATCCGGCGGCGGAACCAGATGGCGGGCGAGGAGTAGGCCGCGCCGCCGCCGGCGGCGATCGGGACGGGGCCCGGAGACGGGCCCCGTTCGCGTTGCGGGCGGGGTTGAAGCGCAGGTTCGCGCGTGGTTCGGCCAGCACGCCCCTGGGGACGCATGAGCGCACCGCAGCCGCTCGCCGGCCTTCGCGTAATCGAGATGACGCACATGGTGATGGGGCCGGCGGCGGGCCTCGTGCTCGCCGATCTCGGCGCCGATGTGATCAAGGTGGAATCCCCGCCGGAGGGCGACAACACGCGGCGGCTGACCGGCTCGGGCAGCGGGTTCTTCGCCGCCTTCCAGCGCAACCGCCGCAGCCTCTGCGTGGACGTGAAGGCGCCCGAGGGGCTCTCGCTCGTGCGGCGGCTGCTCGCAGAGGCGGATGTGCTGGTCGAGAACTTCCGCCCAGGCGCCCTGGCGAGGCTCGGGCTCGATCCGGCGGCGCTGCGGGCGGCCAATCCGCGCCTCGTCACCTGTTCCTGCAAGGGCTTCCTGCCGGGGCCCTACGAGCACCGCACCGCGCTCGACGAGGTGGTGCAGATGATGGGCGGGCTCGCCTACATGACGGGGCTTCCGGGCCGGCCGCTGCGCGCCGGATCCTCGGTGAACGACATCATGGGCGGCATGTTCGCCGCGATCGGCGTGCTGGCCGCGTTGCGCGAGCGGGAGAGGACCGGGCTGGGCCGCCACGTGGACGCCGGGCTGTTCGAGACGACCGCGCTGCTGATGGCCCAGCACATGGCGCAGACGGCGATCACGGGCGAGGAGCCGCTGCCTATGTCCGTCCGGCGCCCCGCCTGGCCGGTCTACGACATCTTCGACACCGCCGATGGCGGGCAGCTCTTCGTCGGCGCCGTGACGGAGGGGCAGTGGGTCGAATTCTGCCGGGCCTTCGGGCTCGCGGCGCTGCTCGAGGATCCGGAACTCGCCACCCGCGCCGGACGCGTGGCGGCGCGCGAGCGCACCATCCCGCTGATCGCCGAGGCGCTGAGGCGCTGGACGCTTCCCGACCTCGCCGCCCGCTGCGAGGCGCTCGGCCTGCCCTTCGCGCCGATCGGCCGCCCGCGCGACCTGCTCACGGACCCGCACCTCTCGGCCTCGGGCGGGCTTCTGCCGGTGACGCTGCCGGACGGGCGGCAGGTGCCGCTGCCCGCCCTGCCGCTGGCGCTGGACGGGGAGCGCCCGGGGCTGCGGCACGATCTGCCGCGAGTCGGGCAGCACAGCGTGGAGGTGGCGCGGGAGGCGGGGCTGTCCGAGGCGGAGGTGGCGGGGCTGCTGGCGCGGGGGGGTCTCCTGCAAGCCGGCAGCTGAGCGCGCGGCGCGGCGTCCGTCGCCCGCCACCTGCCGGGGTTTCGCTTGACCCTGCCCCCGCCGCCGGAGTGACATCCCGGCACACACAGAACGCCGCGCCAGCCATCGGGGCGCAGCCAGGGAGACGCTCCATGCCCCGCCCCAGCCGCCGAGCCTTTCTCGCCGCCGCGGCGGTCGCGCCGCTTGCCGCCCCGGCGGTCGCGCAGGGCTGGCCTTCCCGCCCGATCCGGCTGATCGCCCCCTTCCCGCCCGGCGGCGGCACGGATTTCATCGCCCGCTTGCTGGCCGACCGGCTCGGCGCCCGGACCGGCTGGACGCTGGTGGTGGAGAACCGGCCCGGCGCGGGCGGCAACATCGGGCTCGATGCGGTGGCGAAGGCGGCGCCGGACGGCTACACCCTCGGCATCGGGCAGACGGCGAACATGGCGGTGAACCCCGCGCTGTACCCCGCGATGCCGTTCGACCCGCTGACCGACCTGACGCCGATCGGCACCATCGCCGCCCAGCCCAATCTGCTGGTGGTGGCGGCCGATAGCCCGTGGCGGACGGTGGCCGAGCTTGTCGCCGCCGCCCGCGCCCGGCCGGGCGATCTGGTGGCGGCCAATGCCGGGAACGGCACGGTCGGGCATCTGGCGGGGGAGCTGTTCGCCCGCGCGGCCGGCATCTCTCTGCTGCATGTGCCCTATCGCGGGGCGGCGCCGGCCGTCTCCGACCTGCTCGGGGGGCGGGCGCATCTGTTCTTCTCGAACCCGCTCGCGGTGGGGGCGCTGGTGTCGGGCGGGCGGCTCAGGCCGCTTGCCGTCACCTCCGCCGCGCGGGCGCGCGGGCTGCCGGAGGTGCCCACGCTCGCCGAACAGGGCTTCCCCGGCTTCGACGTGCGGCTGTGGACGGGGCTGGTCGGCCCGGCGCGGCTGCCCGAGTCGATGGTGGCCGCGCTGAACGCCGCGCTGCAGGCGGTGCTGGCCGAGCCCGAGACGGAGGCCCGCATGGCGAGCGAGGGCAGCGAGCCCTTCCCCGGCACGCCGGCCGAGTTCGCCGCCTTCCTGCGGCGCGAGCACGAGCAGTGGGGCCGGGTGGTGCGGGAGGCGGGGATCAGGCTGGGGTGAGGGCGGGCGTCCCTACACCCTCTCGCTCAGCCGGATGACCCGCGCCAGTCGCCGTTGTCGTCGTACCACGGGCAGCGGAGGTATCCGAAGGCGTTCCAGAGCGCATCGAGGGGTGCGCGCAGGCGGCGGAAAACTTGAGCCGTGTCGTGCGGATCCTCGATCAGGGCGAGGGGCAGGAGCAGGTCGGGGCGGTGGCATAGCTTGGGAGGGAACGAATACGATCCACATTCTTCGTCGAGTTGTGAACCTTCAACACCGAGGACGCTGAGAACGGTTGCGAAGGGGCCGGGCAAGCCCAGAGAAGAAAGGCCCGCGAGGAAGCGGGGCAGCGCGTCCACCATCTCCTGGACCCGCTTGGCCACAAAACAGGCTGGATGAGGCGGCCGATGATCCTTCACGGTGATTTCACCGCGCACCACCTCCAGGGCGCCGTCACGACACAGTTGGACGAAGGCAAACCGTTTATCGTTCCTGCCCGAAATCTCGTCGGTCAGCAGAAGGCCATCGAAGTTGATGGATCGTGACCGGCCAAAGTTTCCGGGCGGCTCGAAATTGGCAGGCGCGAAATAGACCTTCTGGATATCCACCGCGCACTCCTCCGGCGGCAGCGGAACTAGAGCGTGCTGTGTTTATGCGGAAGCGTAGCCTGAGTTGACGAGGTAGTTGGCGCATACGGCTGGGCTGACGAGGTCGAGGAGTGCGCCGACCTTGCGCCAGGTTGCCTCGATGGTCCTTGGCTCGGCCGCGCGCATGAGGTGCTTGAGCTTGGCGAAGAGCTGCTCGATCGGGTTCAGGTCCGGGCTATAGGGCGGCAGGAAGAGGAGATGCGCGCCGGCTTTGCGAATGGCGCGGCGCGCTTGGTTGCCCTTGTGGCTGCCGAGATTGTCGAGAATGACGATGTCGCCCGGGCGGAGCGTGGGCACCAGCACCTGCTCGACATAGGCGGTGAACAGGTTGCCGTTGATCGGCCCGTCGATCACGCAGGGCGCATCGACCCGGTCGT